>JAKJGK010000002.1 GCA_022704435.1 Synergistota bacterium
GACGACCGAGGATCTTAAGAAGTACATGGATAGAGAGGAGACTGTGCTGACGGACTACGAGACCGTAAACGTGTCGGCCGACTCATCATGGTGGGTGGCTAACAACAGCAAAAAACCGATAGAGTCCCCAGGCGTCCGGCAAAAGTTAGAAGACAGGCAGAAGGAGGCGGCCCTGTACGCGGCTCCCACCGAGAGCCAACCTTATAAAAAAGAGGGCAAATTCGTCTACATGAAGATGCGCTAGCAATCGAGTGGGCGGCCGCTGGCACCATTCTTTCTCCGACCGCCCCCTTTCAGCATGAATGCAAACATCGGAGGCGCCATGAACAGAGGACTGTTTCCCATGTTAGAAATAAATTCGGCGCGAAGACGCGGCGTCTCACTGGTGGAGACGCTTATTGCACTGTTGGTTCTTTCCATCGGAATCCTGGCCGTCGCCGCCGTCCCCATAATGACCACGAAGTTGGCTGTCCAGTCGAATAAACGAGAATTGGCTGTCTTTATCGCTGTCAACGAGCTTGACGCGCTCGAGGCTGACGAGCGTGAAACCCTAAATATTTCAAGGCATGAACCATCTGGCTATAAAGGCATTTTTGTAAAGTCCAGCAAGAATAACGGCGTGGGCGAAGTGATAGTCGATTGGAGCGGCGCCTCGGGAAAAAGCTCCCTGACGATGGAACGCCAATTGAGCCGCCATTCCGATTCCACGCGCGGAAAGGAACTGGGCAAATGAGGAAGCAGCATGGTTTCACGCTGATTGAACTGCTCATAGCTTTAATAATCACCGGATTCGTGATGGGTTCAGTCCTCGTGCTGCTATTTTCGATATTCAAGAATTACGAGTACGATCAGGACATCACGGAGGCGAAGCAGCGAGGGCAGATTGCCATAGCGGCGATGCAGCCTTTTGTCATTAACGCCGGGCTTGGGTTGCCGCCGTCCGCAGCGGATTTTCAGAAGGCCTTCCGTTGGTCGAAAAACCGGACGATTAGTGCTTTGCCGGTTCTCTTTCCTGCAAGTACGGGAGATACAAAGAATTTCGGTTACTTTATCCAGCTCGCAACAAACAGCGTGACCGCTACAGACGCCAAATCCGCCCCTGCGCTTTGGACTGTATACTCCGTCCCAAGCGGTGCCAGGGTGGCGGGCGGAGGAACCGAGTCGATGCTAGGGGTTATGGCGGACACGGACAACGACAGCGATAGCGGGGAGTATGACAGGGAGATCAGCATCACCGGATCCCTTTCGCCTGCTCAGATTGCCGCGAGTTTCCCTCCCAACACTCTAAAGTCTTGGGTCGCATTCCCTGCCGCGACACCTCCCTTCCCTTTTACGGTGGCTGAGCTGACGGCGTCCGGTTCCATCAAGATTCGATCCCACTCCGCCACGGGGGGCGGTACTATACCATCCTTCGACGAGCTTCACTATGTGCGAGCCGCCAAGCTTTTCGTCGCCGATGGCGAATTTAAAATTGACCGCCTGGATGGATCAGGTGCCCAGTCCGTCGTCGATGGCATCGCAGGTATGTGGTGCACGTTCGATCCGGACGGCGACAGGGTCCTGACTGTACGCATACTGGCCAGGGCCGGTACCAGTAGAGAGGGCAATATCCAGGTTGGTGTTGAAGGCTGGCCCGCTGAAGCGGAGGCGGTCTGGACTAGAGACAATCACTACAGGCACGTGGTGGTCTCCAGAAGCTGGAGGATACGGAATTGAACCGTAGAATTATACATGATCGCATATCACCAGATCGCAGAAAGAGCCGCGCGATGGCCCTGCCGCTTGCGCTTGTGGCTCTTCTCGTTGCGGGCTTGCTGGTGGGGGTATCTATTTACTTGGTCGAAAATATGGTGTCGGTCAACCGGGCCAAGATAGAGGACGAACTAAGGATGAACGCAGCCAACTCTGGTATTGAGATTGGGAAGAAATGGGTATTCCAGAGGATAAACGGACCGGTTGCCTTGCGCAGAAGGACCGGCTGGGGCAAGGAATTGTCTGCGTCGTCGACAATAGCAAACTTGGAAGTTGAAAAAACCAGCAGGGTGATCGACGGTGTCGATGTTGAGACCGTGGTCTACGATGTTCTCTTCGAAGGAGTGGCCCCGGGCCTGGATCTTGGAGTCAACAGCGTGCCGCTTTTCGGCCGGACCTCGATGAATAACTTTGACCACAGCACAGGCTCGTCACCTCCTCCCGTCCAGGGTGCCTACGTCATCCGCAGCAGGGCTGTGTATAATGGTATTGAGAAGATTCTTGAGCAGGGTCTGTTAGTAAGGAAGGATACCGAACTGTAAACGCCGACTACAACTCGCCATATTGGGTATGCAAGGGAGGGCAATGCAATGATCAAATGTGTGACATACGCTCGCAAAGCAAGCCACAAAATGTTGGGAGCATCGCTTGCTCTCTGTCTTCTCATGATACCCATGTGCGCGGAGGGAGCGCTGCACTCGTTCATCAAGAGCAGTTTCACAGAGGAGCCAAATGTCCTCATACTCCTTGATACCAGTGGTTCGATGAGCTTCAACATGAAAGACGACACATACACATACGGAGACGGATCGAGGCCTGCTGTAGTCAAAAACTCGATACAGGCCAGATACTTTGGTAAAGATGTGGAAACGTCCAACAACGACATGCGCAACGAGTACTACTATCATCCGCTACTCCGCTACATATCCACCGACGACTTGACTGGCATCTCCGATAGCGACAGGAACACCTATTTCAAGCAATGGGACTCCAGGGTGGAGCTGGACGACGCTGCGCCGAAGAGCGGCGAGAGCAAGTACAAGCACGCTAAAGAACGTGATGTACCGACTGCTTCGAGACGAGGAGATATACAAGGGGCTGCGCATAGGCTTGGCGACCTATTATCAGGTGGGCTCCAGCAGTCTCCCGAAAAATGCTTACACTGACAGCAATTTCTACAGATGGCAGCCGTACGAAGGGTTTTTCTCCAGTGGAGAGAGGCAAAAAACATATTGGAACTACTCGAGCTCGACTACGCACAGGACAGGGCTTATGAGAGAACCCATCAAATCGACCTCTGCCCCTGGTCACCTTCAGAACCTCAGAAGGTGGTTCGACGGCGACGGCACGTATTACGACATCAAGGCCTTCGGGGGCACGCCGTTGTGCTACTCCATCTATCAGAACAAATCCGGCCCCAGCGAGACGGACGGTTCCGCGTTGCAATTCTTCAGGGCTAAAGATATCATCACCGACCCGTGTCAGAACAACTATTTAATTGCCCTAACCGACGGCGCGGACTCCTATGTAACGAAAAACCCTGAGGACTACGTCGACAACCTGACAAAATCCCCCATGTACGTCTACGGGACAAATACAAGAGCCAGGAACATAAAGACCTACATGATGGGTTTTACAACTAACAGCAGCCTTGTTAGTATTCTGGACAAAATGGCCGCCAAAGGCGGTACCGGCAGAACGAAGGCCTTCATCGCTAGCGACGTGAAAAAACTCCTTGATGACTTCAAGGAGATCTTCAAGGAGATTCAGAGCGCTTCCACAGGCCAAGCCCCGCTCGTGTCGCCGCCGAGAGACTCGGAGGATGAGGACGGATTGTACGTCGTCGAATACGATCCCCAACAGGCTAGGCAATGGAAGGGTATATTCAAAAAACTGCTTGGATCCGAGGACGCTGACGGCAAGCTCTCATACTCGAAAGTCTGGGAGGCCGGCGAACGACTTTCCTACACTCGCTGGGACGCTAGGAAGATATATACGTCCTTCGCAGGATTGACCGGCATTGGGAACAACCTCTTCATGATCAACTCCTCCTTCGCCAGCGGCTCGAACCCGCTTCTTGACAGTGCCGCCATTCTAGGTATCGCTGACCGCAACGACAGGGTCGGTTTTATCAGGTGGCTCTGTGGCAAGAACGAATACAACGAGGAGGGCGGGGTCGAGATCCACAAGCTATGGGACATCTGTAACAGCGGCCTGGTGAAGGTGGGAGCGCCGTCCGCCCCTGTTTTCGACCCTCTGTACGCGGCCTTTCGTGATACTTATAAAAACAGGAACAAGTTAATATATGTCCAGTCGAACGCCGGCATGCTTCACGCCTTCGATGATAAGACCGGAGACGAAAAATTCGCTTTCATACCACCGAACGTGCTTTTGAACGGCAGACTAAGCGGCCTTCGCCGCGCAGACGGAAGCAATGCCTACAGTAGGAGTGCGGCCTCATACTCGCGATACCTGCTCGACGGCCCGGTGACGGTGGAGGACGTGGAGATAGGAGGCCAGTACAAGACTCTCCTCCTGGGCCAATTAGGCTTGGGGGGGGCGGGAATGTACGTACTCGATATTACTTCGAACACCCCGGAAGGAACCCGTTTCAAATGGGCCATAGAGAACGACGTACACCAGTATAATGCCGTAAACAGAGATGTAGTCCTAAAAGCGGAGACTGACCGCAAAGTCCTCTACTGGAAGGGCACGGCGAACTCAACCGATGCCGTCGTGGAGCGTGCGCACAAAGTGCCGGCAGGCTCTAAGTTCGATGCTGACTACGACTACAGGAGACTGCGCCGCACGGTTGGAGTTCCATACATCGGACGAGTCTTTTCCGGTACTTCCGCGGCCAAAGCGACGTGGAGATGGCTATTCATCATGACAAGCGGCAGCACGAACGGCGTGTACGGAGATTACGACTCCCCTGGAGCCGTATACCTTGGGGATCTGGACGACGGCCATCTAATCAGAAAGTTCGACGTGGATTCTCCCGTGACCTCTTCTGTCATACCTCTTTCCGCGGAACAACACTACAAGGAAGTAAGAAAATTCTTGGCGGGAGACATGTCCGGAAAGGTGCACATTGGGGACCTTTCCGGCTGGAAATCGGGGGACTGGGATTTGTACTCCGTGTTGGAGTTCCCTGCGAAGAACTCCGGCATATCGCGGTCCCTCTCCACGGCCTTCCTTCGAAAATATGAAACCTGGGTCTTCGCAGGCACTGGTGATGTGACCGGACATGTAGCAAACTCCACTGGGGACGTAAACTATTTCGCCGCAGCTAACGTCACCGATGTTCAGAAGGGCTCTCCGCTCAAGGTTAAGGACGACCTCCTCAAGCTTGAACCGGGTAACGGAGGGGACAAGCTTGATGCGAGCCTGAACCCGGGGAAGAAAGGATGGTACCTGGAATTGGCAGGCCGCGAAAGAATGGCCTCCCCGCCCGTTTACTACGGCGGACTCGTCATGTTCACCACTTTCATCCCCGATGAGGATGTCTGCTCCGACAATGGCAACACTCGCTTCTACATACTAAATTCTGTTACGGGAAAAAGCGCTTGGAACCCGACTACTGAGACAGAAAAAAAGTACAAGCAATACGACAACATGAAGGTCCCTGGCTTCGCCATACACGCAGCGCCAGAGTCCAAGGACGGAGGGCGGGGGAAATACGCCTTCACGGTGATACTGCCAGACGGCACCTTGTGGCCTGTCGCGTATTCGTCACTAGACGAAGATATTCCAACCGATAGGACCACTGGGGAGTTGCTTTACTGGAGAAGCCGCTGATTTTGGTGTATGATTGTATCAAAATTTGAGTCTAGGGGGGGAATGCGCGTATGGCCGCCGCATCGGCGCTCTTCAAGAAAAAACGTAACAGGGCCGGCTTGGCGCTTCACGATAACGATCTGAAGTACATCGAGCTCGACGGCGATCCGTCGAAGATGCGGGTGGCCAGGAAGATCTCCACCCCGTCCGGCGGAAGGGGGGTCAGGAAGAACTCGCTGGCCGACGCCGGGGAATTGCTTGCACCGCTTCAGGCTCTTGGGTCGAGCATCGGGGGTTTCAAGGCCCCCGTCGCCATGTCGATACCGTCCCGCGACGTGCTCATACGCGTCATCGAGATGCCGGAGCTGCCCCTCGAGGACGCGCGCGAGGCGTTGCAGTGGGACTTCGAGAAGTACTTCCCCTACGCATTCTCGGACGCGGCGGTGGACATAGCCATGATTGAGAACCCGTCCGCACCGGAGGCTGGGAATATGTCCCTGCTGGTGGCGGCCTGCAAGCTGCGGACTATCGAGTCGCTTACGAGGCTGGCCGATACGGCGAAGCTGCCTCTGTCCACGATAGAACCTGAGAACGTGGCCATGTTCCGGGCAGTGCTGGGGCCCACGCTCTCCTTCCCGAACGGATACCTGGCTGTGTTCGCGGAGGAAGGCATCTGCCAACTCGTCCTCGGCTACAGGGACAACGGGGTCCTGTACAGGACCTCGCTGGTGGAGCTTGGAGAGGGGGAGGACGGAAAGGCGGACTACTCCCCGCTGGTAAGGGAGATCTCGAACACCCTGACCTTCGCGCGAAACCAGTACCGCGACCTGCAGATGGACCACGTGGTCCTCGGGGGAGCGTACTCGGAAGAGGCAGAGCTAAGGGACGTGATAGCGGAGACGAGCGGACTCAAGGTGACTCTGGCGGATCCGTGGGGCTCCTGGGGCATTCGCCCTCCCCGCGACGATCTGTCGGGATGGGAGACGGCCGTGGGTTTGGCCGTGCGTGAACTGCTATGAAGGTGGCGCTGGACCTCAGGCCCCGTTCGCTGATCGAACAGGGCAAGAAGCGGATAAATTTCGCGGGGCTTCTGATGACGTTGCTGTTGCTCTCCTTCCTGCTGATCGGCGGGGCGACTCTCGGCCGTTCTTTCTGGCTTTTCAGGTCGCTGCAGGAGGGCGTGGCGTTCCTAGAGGAGACCCTTCTTGTGCAGCGCGCGCAGAACGCCCGGCTTGCGGGTGAGCTGGCGCGTCTTGCCGAGGAGGAGGCCATGTACGTCTCCGCGCTGAAGCTGTTGCAGGACGAGCTGCCGGCGCTGGAGTTCCTGCAGGCCATGGAGGGGGCCCTCCCCCTCGGGGTTTGGGTGAAGACCGCGTCGATGCTCCCTGGGAAGGTATCGCTCCAGGGTTCCGCGTTCAAGGAGGACGACGTGGTCGAGTTCGGCAAGGGGTTGCTGGACTCCCCGCTCGTTGCGGCGGTGGACTTTCCGGTGACCTCGCGAGTGGTTAAGGACGGCCAGTCGCTTGTCGACTTTTCGCTGGCCTGCTCCATAAGGGACTTCGCCTCCACGATCCCGCCCGCCGAACCCGTTCCTTCGACAGGGGAGGCTGATTGATCATGAACAGGAAAGATGCGGTTTTATTTCTTCTTCTATTCGTCGTGTCCGTGGGGATCATCAGTGGCTCTTATTATCTGCTAAAGCAGATCCAGGAGCTTCGTGCGACCGAGAGGAGCATGCTCAAGCAGAAGATGCAGCTCGAGCTCCAGATGGCGGAGAAGGTCCGCCAGATAGAGGTTTTCAAGAGGGCCATATCGCGGCTTGAGAGGTACCAGGTTCAGCTTCCGGAGAACGATGTGGACTTCTACTCATGGGTTCAGCAAAAGCTTACCGACAACGGTGTTCGCAGCAACGTGGTCAAGCCTGCCAAGAGCCCGGCGGAAAGGGAGGCGGTCCAGGTGGACTTCCAGGGGCCTTATTACTCGTTCGTGCGCACCCTGTCGGACTGGCGCAACCTGAAGGTTGCGCTTAGGCTGGCTTCCCTCAGGCTGGAATCGATCGATGGCGGCGCTGCCGGCGGCGTGGCGATCGTCGAGTCCGTAATCAAGAGGTAGGTGATCTTCATGGCGGATTCCGCGGTCAACGGCTCCTTTTGGAAGAATTTGACGGAGGGCGAAGGCGCCTTCCGAATGCCGCGCGCGCTGCTCTTCCTGCTATTCCTGGGAGGCGCGGTATTCTCCGGCTGGTGTTTCAAGATGGTCGCCGACCTCTCCGTAGAGGAGGCCGTGTTCGTCGATCCCCCTCCCAGCCAGTCCCGCCTGGACGAGGAGAGGCTGGACGGGATAATAGAGGCATTCCGAGGCACGGTCGAGGCTCGCCAGGGCAGCTCCGGGGTGGTAGCCTCGGTGACGGACAAGAACAGGAGGCCGTTCGAGGTCTCCCGCAGGGCCGGAAAGTCCGCCGCGGGCGGGGCGCAGGTCGAGGCTCCATTGGTGGAGCCCATCGTCGAGGAGCTTCTCCCCCCGATCATGTTCGTCCGGGCTATAATGGTGGTCGGCAACGAGGCTATCGCCATCATGGACATAAACGGGGTTGGCAACGGAGTTATAGTGAAGACGGGCTACATGTTCCTGGACAAGAAGGGGCGGATAGCGAAGATAACGCCCGAAAAAGTGACCGTCCGCTGGGCGGGCAAAAACATCGACATCACGCCTGGTTTTTAAGGGGGATTCTAGAATGAGGAGACCGATTGGGTTCGTTTTTGTCCTTGCGTTGCTCGCTCTGCTGTTGGGTTGCCCGGCCCCTGGTTTGAACCGGGCGTTCGCCGCCACTCCCGCCCCGCTGGACGAGGCGGCGCTGAAGCTTCTTCCCCCCATCGGGGGGTTGACGATTCAGCAGCTTGGCTCCTACGGGCTGGTGATGCAGCTCGTTGGAGCGTCGCTCCCGCGCCCGGAGATCACCCGCAACGACCCTGATACTCTTGTATTCACCGTGAAGCCCGCTTACCTCGCCTCTGGCAGTTGGGGAAAGCAGTACGACCTTCCGCTGGTGCAGCGGGTGGCGGCGGAGCAGGCGGGAGACGCCGTGGTCTTCACGGTGAGCATAAACGGCCCGCTGGTCCTCAAGGACATCGAGGGGGTGGTGCCCGCCAACCGGTACAACCTTCGATTCGACGCCTCGGGCCACGCCGCGAGGGAGCGGGAGGAGCCCGCGCTAAGGACGCCGAAGCCGGTTCCTCCGACCGACTACAACGACCCCTTCACGCGCACCACTCCGGTGACGCTCGACCTTCGCGACGTGGAGCTGCGCGACGTGTTCAGGATGCTGGGAGACTACGTTAGCATGAACATAGTCGCGGATCCGTCGGTCCCGAACACCCTTGTGACGATGTCGCTCAAGAGCGTGCCGCTGAACGAGGCGCTCGGTTATATCCTGCGCATGTACGACATGGGGTACGCCATCATGGGCAGGACGATCATAGTCGGCGCGCCCGACAGCATAGCCAAGACGACCGGCAAGCAGTCCACCCGCGCTTTCAAGATAGCCTACGCTGACTTGAAGGCTGTCGGAGGCCTGGTGCAGGGGCTGGCGGGGGTGACGAACATAATCCTCGACGAGAGGCTCAGGACTCTCTACGTGACCAGCTCGCCGGAGCGCTTCCCCTACGTTGAGAGGGTGCTTCAGGAGGTCGACCACCCAGGGCGGCAGGTGATGCTGCAGGCGCGCATCATAGAGGTTACGGATGCGGGGCGGGACCAGCTCGAGACGATAATCGACGCGGTCTACAACCAGTGGTGGCTGAACTACAGCTCGGGAGGGTTCAACCTAGGGTATGTCTACGCCGACCAGCCTGGATCTTACAAACCTGGCGAGGACAGGCCGGCGCCAGGCATAGACGACGGCCTCGAGAAGATTGTCGCGGGCGACCTCACGAAGATGCTTGACTTCGGCCTGAACGCGATAGTGACCGCGAACAAGGGGAAGGTCCTGGCGGACCCTTCGATCATCACCCTCGACGGTAAGAAGGCTACAATCAAGCTGGTGGAGAACTACCCCTACATCTCCGAGCGCGACCAAGCGGGGAATCCGACCTGGAGCGAGAAGGAGGTCGGCCCGATCCTGGAGTTCACTCCCACCATCGGCAGGGACAAGATGGTGACGGTGGAGCTCAAGATCCAGACGGGCGAGATTATAGGCACCTACAAGGGGCAGGCCGGGGAGGAGTTTCCCCAGACGTCGAACCGCGAGGTGACCACCATGATCCGGGTGCGCGACGGAGAGCCGTTCGTTGTCGGCGGGCTGCACAAGGACGTGAAACGGACGGAGCGGGGCCGCGTGCCGGTCCTCAGCAACATCCCTCTGCTGGGAGAGCTGTTCAAGTACAGAAAGGACGTGCGAGACAAGTCGGAGGTCGCGATGATCGTCATTCCGTACATCCTCACGACCCCGGACGCCCCGGTCGAGCAGTTTATACTGAAATAGGGGGTTCCTGTCTGCACTCCCGGCCCTGGGTGTGATATTATTTGCGGGTAGGTCGCGGCGGATTTCACTGTTGGATTTGAACCGTCTTTGGGAGGTATGGTCTTATGGCGCAGGTTGTCGACACGTCGGATTTCTACTCCGGGATGAAGATCATGTGGCAGGATGGTATCTGGGAGGTAATAGACTTCCAGCACCACAAGATGGGGCGGGGCGGGGCGACCGTCCGCACCAAGATGAAGAACCTGGACACCGGGTCGATCATCGAGAACTCGTTTCGGTCCGGAGAGCGCTTCGAGCGCGTGATCTTCGACGAAAAGCCGGCACAGTACAGTTACAAGGATGGAGACGACTACGTTTTCATGGATCTTTCATCCTATGAGCAGCTCCACATCCCGGGGGACATTCTAGGTAGCGTTGCCGACTACCTGGTCGACGACCTTGAGGTGCAGATCGAATTCCACGAGGGAAGAATCATGGGGATCGAGTTGCCGAAGAGCGTGGAGCTGAAGGTTGTCGACACACCCCCTAGCTTCAAGGGGGATACGGTGTCCGGCGGCGGCAAACCGGCCGTGCTGGAGACGGGGATTACCGTCACCGTCCCGATATTCGTGAATGTGGACGACGTGATCGTCGTCGACACTCGCTCGGGCCAGTATCTGGAACGGGCGAAAAAATAAAACAGGGAGGTTGACGAGATGAGCGCTCGGGAAAAAATTGCCTATCTCAAGGGTTTGCTCGACGGGGTTGGCCCTGCCGAGAACGAAGGACTGGGAAAGATTTTCGGGGCTGTTGTTGAGGCACTTGAGGCGCTCTCTCTGGACATCGCGGAGCAGGAGGAGATGATCAACGACCAGCGCGAGCTGTACGAGGATCTCGCGGACGACTGTGCCCTGCTGGACGAGGACCTTGATACCCTGGAGAAGAAAGTCGCCGAGCTGACGGACGAGGACGACGACTTCGACTCGGACGACGAGCCGGACTATGAACAGGAGCTGAACGAGGGCGATTTCGACGAAAGCTACGTTTCCGTCACCTGCCCGAAGTGCGGCTACGTGTTCTACTACCAGCCGGATGAGTACGAGGAGGACGAGCCCCTGGAGTGCCCGGGGTGCGGCGAGTCCTTCCCCCAGCCGGCCGAGGAGTAGAACCCTGTCCCGCGACTGAGTAAACTGGAAAGGAGGCCCATAAACATGGAAGAGTTTAAGACAAATCTGGAGTCCGAGGCTTTCGAGGAGGAGTCCGAGTACGAGGGTGTTTTGAGCGGAGCCGGAGAGGCGGACTCGGGGCCCGAGGGCCTTGTATCCGGTACCGTGCACATCAGCGACGAGGTGATCTCCGAGCTGGCCAAGAAGACGCTCTCGACAATCGAGGGAGTCCAGCCGGCCAGCCCCGGCATAGCCTCCAAGCTCGGGATCGGCAGGAAGGCCAGCGAGGGCGTAAGAGTGGTCCTCGAGGACGGAATACAGCCGGTGGCCACTGTAGACGTGTATATCATGGTCAAGTTCGGCCTGAGGATCCCCGATCTTGCCTGGGACGTCCAGGAGATGATAAAGAAGAATATAGAGGAGTACACCGGCTACAAGGTAAAGGCGGTCAACGTCAACGTCCAGGGGATATACTTCAAGGAGAAGCAGGCCGCACCCGCCGACGCGCCGGTCGAGGAGGATTCCAAGGTCGCCGAACAGGCGGTGGAGCCCGAGAAGTCCATCCAGCCCGGAGTTGAGCAGCTCTGACACTTGCCCTCGGTCGTCCGTCCGGACTCTGGTTGTCCACGAACCTTGAACAGGGGTGATGCGAGTGTATCTGTTTTGGAAAAAAACGACTCTGGGCGGCCTGCTCGTCTCTCAGGAGGGTATCTGCGAGTTCGTCAACTCCTATTTCGAAAAGCCGTTCAGATGCACGCAGGCCACCCTGTCCGCCGCGGACGGCACGTTGTTCCTTGTCGTTGCCGCGCCAAAGTCACTGGAGCCGGATCGGATGTCAGGGCTTGAGTCGAGGCTCAGGGAAGACCTCTCCAGGATGGGATTCTCCGTGCGGGTCTCCTGGGTTGAGATAAACGGGAAACCCACGGGCAGCAACGAGGACCTGGTTTTATTCTTCAAACAGCCCTTCGTGTGGGCTGTAGCATTTGCGCTTTTTACCCTGCTCCTGAAGGAGGGGCTGTCCGCGTTGATCTGGAGCCTTTTCTGGGGCGGAGCCTTCTTCGCTGCCGTGATGTTCCTCAGATCCGAAAAGGGCTCGGAGTTGATTAAAAAGCTCAGGAGCATGGCTGGGAGGTAGGGCGGTGAGCCGAGGTGTTTTTACGCAGAAGCGTCATCGTTCCCGAGAGATGGCGCTTCAAATGCTTTATGCGCTTGACCTGCGGGAGAGTCAGACCCCGGAGCAGGCGTTCGAACTATTTTTCGACGACGAGGACCCGGATATCGAGCAGTACGCGAGGGAGCTAACCAGTGGCGCTTGGGGCAGGCGCCAGGAGATCGACGACCTCATTCGCGAGCATGTGACGGGCTGGCGGCCGGAGCGGATGGTGGCTGTGGACAGGGCTGCCCTTAGAATGTGCCTGTTCGAGTGTATCCTTGGCAAGCTTGCCCCAGTGCCGGTTGCAATCTCGGAGGCGGTGGAGCTCGCGAAAGTGTTCGGCACCGATGATTCGGGAAAGTTCGTCAATGGAGCGCTGGGGCGTATAGTCCGAAATTTCCCGGGGAGCGATCCGGCGGAGGGCGGTGATTCGCATGGCTACGAGAGCCACGCCGAAGACCCTGACAGTTGACGAGGTATCCGCCCTCATAGCGTCCTTCTTCCTGAGGGATCCCGTCATGCAGTCGGTGGGAGTGCGCGGAGAGCTGAGCGAGCTTAAAAGGCACTCCAGCGGGCACGTATACTTCACACTCCTCGGAGCGGAGAGCAGGATCTCATGCGCGCTGTTCAAGAACTACGCCTCCTACGTGCCGAAGTGGCCTCAGAACGGGGACGAGGTGCTGGCGGAGGGGGCCGTGACTGTATACGCGCCCAGGGGTGCCTACC
Source organism: Synergistota bacterium (assembly GCA_022704435.1). Taxonomy (GTDB): domain Bacteria; phylum Synergistota; class Synergistia; order Synergistales; family Aminobacteriaceae; genus JAAYLU01. The sequence goes on from JAKJGK010000002.1 coordinate 13,034, forward strand.
AGTTGGTGGTCAGGCGGCTCATCCCGCTGGGCAAAGGAGCGGCCGACCGAGCGAGGCTGGAGCTGATGGCGCGGCTGGAGGCGGAGGGCCTTTTCTCCCCGGCTTTAAAGCGCCCTCTTCCGGCCTACCCTGAGAGGGTGGCCGTGGTTACATCGACGACGGGAGCGGCGCTCAGGGACGTCCTCGCTGTAGCCTCCCGAAGGCTGCCGTCCTGCGAGATAGTCATCATACCGGCGGTGGTGCAGGGGTACGAGGCCCCGGAATCGATAGCGTCCGCGCTCGCGCGGCTCGGCATGGTAAGGGGTCTCGACTGCGCCATGCTGGTGCGTGGCGGGGGCAGTCGCGACGATCTTTCCCCGTTTGATGACGAGAGGGTGGTCAGAGGGGTGCGCTCCTCGCCGGTCCCCATCGTAACCGGCGTTGGGCACGAGATAGACGAGACCCTGGCGGACCTGGCCGCCGATCAGTATGCGCCGACTCCCTCGGCTGCGGCCGAGCGGGTTTTTCCCGACAGGCGGGCCCTGTTGCGCCTGCTGGATCACAGGTCGGCGTCCGCGAGGTCCGCGCTGGAGCTGGTGCTTTCGAGGTCGCAGCGATCGATCGACTCGATGCTGTCGAGGGCGGCCAGGTCGGTTGAGAGGGGGATGTCCGGGGCGGATTCCACCCTTCGACTTTTCTCGACGAAGCTGGTCTCCTCGGCGGACCGCGCTATGTCGGTGGCCAGGGAGAGGCTGGCCGAGTGCGCCGCCTCGCTGGACGGGCTGTCGCCCCTGAGGGCGATGGGCAGGGGGTACATCATGTGCGAGAAGGACGGGGTCCCGGTTTTGAGCGCGGCAGAACTGCGGGAGAGGGACATGCTGCGCCTGCGGTTCAAGGACGGGGAGGCCGGAGCTTCCGTCACCTCGTCCAGGGTGATGTGATGCTTCCTCCGGCTATTTCCTGGGTCGAGGGGCATCTTCGTCTGCTCGACCAGAGAAGCCTGCCGACCTCGGTCGAGTTCATCGACTGCGAACGCGCCGAGGATGTGGCGGTCGCCATAAAGACCCTTGCGGTGCGCGGCGCTCCCGCGATCGGGATAGCCGCCGCCTACGGGGTGGCCCTTGAGGCGCGAACAGGGCGGTCGCAAGCCGTGGCGGCGTGCGACAGGCTCGCATTGACCAGGCCGACCGCGGTCAACCTGTTCTGGGCGTTGCGGCGAGTGAGGGAACGCATGGAGACGGTCCCGGACTCCGGGCTGTTCGATGCGGTACTAGGCGAGGCCGCGGCCATTCACGAGGAGGACCGGGAGGGCAATATCTCGCTGGGCAGGGCAGGGGCGGATCTGCTGCCCGACGACTGCCGGGTGCTGACACACTGCAACGCGGGGGCCCTCGCCACCGGGGGGCACGGCACGGCGCTCGGGATCGTCCGCTCCGCGAGAGACGCCGGGAAGAGGGTCAAAGTGTACGCCTGCGAGACCAGGCCGCTGCTGCAGGGGGCCAGGCTTACGGTATGGGAGCTGGTGCAGGACGGTATAGACACGACACTGGTGTGCGACTCCATGTCCGCCAGCCTCATGAGCTCCGGCAGGCTGGACGCCGTCATTGTCGGGGCGGACAGGATAGCGGCCAACGGAGACACCGCCAACAAGATAGGCACGTGCACTCACGCGGTGCTGGCCAGTCACTTCGGCATCCCATTCTACGTGGCCGCGCCGCTGAGCACCTTCGACCGGTCGCTGACGTCGGGCGACGCCATCCCCATCGAGGAGCGCTCCGCCGACGAGGTGCGAAGGCTGCCTTCGGGCGGGATGCTGCCGGATTACTATTCCATCTGGAACCCGGCGTTCGACGTCACCGGGGCCTCTTTGATCACCGCGATCATCACCGAGAAGGGCGTGATCCTTCCCCCCTTCGGGGAGGGCATCGCGTCGTTGTTATCCCGACAGGAGGTTTAGTGCAAATGGACTACAGGATCGCTGACATATCTCTCGCCCCGTCCGGCGAGAAGAAGATCGAATGGGCTAGACAGTACATGCCCGTGCTCAACAGGCTCCGGGAGAAGTACGCAAAGGAGCGCCCTCTCGACGGCTTGACCATCTCGGCCTGTCTTCACCTCGAGGCCAAGACTGCCTGCCTGCTCATCCTGATGAAGGACCTGGGCGCGAGGGTGGTCGCGGCGGGCAGCAACCCGCTCTCCACCCAGGACGACGTCTGCGCCGGATTGGTGAAGAACGGGGTCGCGGTGTTCAGCAGGAACGGGATGACGACCGACGAGTACTTCGAGAACGCTCGGGCCGCTCTATCCGCAGGGCCTGACGTCGTGGTTGACGACGGGGCCGACCTTTGCGCCCTGCTTCACACCGAGATGAAGCACCTGCTCCCCGGTGTGCGGGGAGGCTGCGAGGAGACCACGTCGGGCGTCAAGCGACTCCGGTCGATGGCCGCGCAGGGGGTGCTGGCGTTTCCGATGATCTCCGTGAACGACGCCCACAGCAAGTACCTGTTCGACAACCGCTACGGCACGGGGCAGTCTGTCATGGACGGCCTGATGAGGACGACCAACTTGCTGGTGGCGGGAAAGACCGTCGTCATAGTCGGCTACGGCTGGTGCGGGCGCGGCGTGGCGATGCGGGCGTCGGCCATGGGCGCGAAGGTGATAGTCGTCGAGATTGATCCGCACCGGGCGTTCGAGGCCCTGATGGACGGCTACGAGGTGACAGGCATGGGCGAGGCGGCGCGCAGGGGCGATATATTCCTGACGCTGACGGGCAACACTCGGGTGATCCGCGGCGAGCACTTCGAGATGATGAAGGACGGGGTGCTGCTCGGGAACGCGGGGCACTTCGACGTCGAGATCTGCAAGAAGGACCTGGCTAGGCTGGCGGTCTCGGTGGAGGAGTCCCGGCCGGGCGTCCAGACCTACGCGATGAAGGACGGCCGCAGGCTTCACCTGCTGGGCGAGGGGCGGCTGGTCAACCTGGCCTGCGCGGACGGTCACCCGGTCGAGATAATGGACCTGAGCTTCGCCCTGCAGCTCGAATCCTCGATCTACATGTCCAGGCACACGATGAAGCCCGGCATATACGACGTGCCGGCCGAGATAGACAGGGCGGTAATGGAGGTCAAGCTGGACTCGCTCGGGATCAGGCTGGACAGGATGACCCCGGAGCAGACGGAGTACATGAAGAGCTGGGTGGAGTAGGATGGCGGTTCTGTTCAAGGATGTGCTCGCAGTAGATGGAGACATGCAGCGCGGGAGGTTCTGCTCCGTCAGGGTGGAGGACGGGCGAATATCCGCCGTGGCGGACAAGCTTGCCGCCCTTCCTGGCGACGAGGTCGTCGAGGGGAGGAGGCGCATGGCGCTAATCCCTGGTTTCGTCAACGCCCACACCCATGCGGCCATGTGCCTGCTTCGCGGCATAGGCGAGGAGGCGCCCCTCAAGGAGTGGCTGGAGGACAAGATCTGGCCCGCTGAGGCCAGGTTGACCCCGGAGTACATCCACTGGGGGACTAAGGCGGCCCTGCTGGAGATGGCAGCCAACGGGACGACGGCGTTCGCCGACATGTACTTCGAGATGGACGGTGTGGTCAAGGCAGCGCTGGAGGCGGGGGTGCGCTGCGCGGCATGCCGCGGCATAGTCGGTGACGACGAGGGCAAGCTGAGGGAGGGGATTCAGCTCGCGGAGACGTGGCGGGACCACAGGGACATGGTCTCCGTGCAACTGGGGCCGCACGCGCCCTATACCGTGCCCCCGGCGGCGATGCGCAAGATCTGCGAAGCGGCCGCAAAGCGGTCGCTGGGGGTGCACTTTCACTTTCTAGAGGCGGAGTGGGAGCTGTCCTACCTCAGGGACGAGCTCAAGATGTCGGTCGGCGAGTACCTGGAGTCCAGCGGGCTGCTCGACGTCCCCTACGCGATACTGGCGCACTGCGTGTGGCTGGACCCGGAGGTGGTCGGGGCGGCGGACTTCTCCAGGATCACTATCGCCCACAACCCGAACAGCAACCTGAAGCTCGGCAGCGGCGTCATGGATCTGACGGGCCTGGCGGCGAGGACCGGCAAGATCGCGCTGGGCACGGACGGAGCCGCAAGCAACAACCGCCTTGACATGTGGGGGGAGATGCGCTGCGCTGCGCTGCTTCACAAGGGGATACAGAAGGACCCGACGGCCCTGTCGGCTCGCGACGCGCTTCGCATGGCGACGTACGAGGGGGCGGCGGGCCTTGGTTTCGAGAAGAACGGCCTTCTCCGGGAGGGGTGGGCGGCCGACCTGGTGCTGGTGGACCTCGACGGGCCTCACTATCTGGGGATCGACGAGGACAACGCGGCGCTGTTCATCGTCTACGCCGGATCGTCCGCCGACGTCAGGGGCACGATGGTGGCCGGCAGATGGGTGTATCGCGACGGGCAATTTCCGCGTCTTGACCGAGACGAGATTATCGAACGGGCCGCCGGTATCAGGGCGGACCTGCTCTCATAGGGGAGGAAGAGAGAATAATGCAGTGGAGATCGGGCAGAGATTTACGTTCCTTGTTCATTGACTTCTGGGTGTCCAAGGGGAGCAGGCACGTCCCCAGCTTCTCGCTGATTCCCGACGATCCTTCGCTGCTCTTCACCATCGCCGGGATGGTGCCCTTCAAACCCTACTACCTGGGGATACGGACGCCCGAGTCGCCCAGGGCGGTGACTGCCCAGAAGTGCGTCCGGACCAACGACATAGAGAACGTCGGGCATACGGCCCGCCACCACACCTTCTTCGAGATGCTCGGAAACTTCGCCTGGGGGGACTATTTCAAGAGGGAGGCGATAACCTGGGCGTGGGAGTTCCTCACGGAGGTCGCTGGCCTGGAGCCGGAGCGCATGCACGCCACCATCTACCTCGACGACGAGGAGGCCTACGATGTGTGGCACAGGGAGGTGGGGCTCCCCGACGACAGGATCTCCCGCTTCGACAAGGACGCCAACTTCTGGTTCATGGGTACCCAGGGGCCGTGCGGGCCTTGCTCGGAGATCATGTACGACCAGGGACCCGAGTTCTCCTGCGGGAGGCCGGATTGCGCGGTCGGGTGCAGCTGCGACAGGTACCTCGAGATCTGGAACCTGGTCTTCACCCAGTTCGACCTGCAGAAGGACGGGACGCTTGTCCCGCTGCCGAAGAAGAACATAGACACCGGAATGGGGCTGGAGCGCCTCGCCTCCGTGGTGCAGAGGGTCCGCACCGACTTCGAGACGGATCTGTTCCGTCCGCTGATCGACAGGGCCTGCGCGCTCGGCGGAATAAGATACGGCGACAGCTCCAAGAACGACCTCGCGGCAAGGGTCATCGCGGACCACGTCCGCTCGGTGGTGTTCATGATCGCTGACGGAATACTCCCGTCCAACGACGGCCGCGGATACGTGCTGCGCAGGCTGCTTCGCCGCGCCGCCCGCTTCGGACGCCTGCTGGGGGTCGAGCGCCCCTTCCTGGTAGATTTCATACCCGACGTGATAAGCCTGATGGGAGACCCGTACAGGGAGATAGTGGACAACCGTCTGATGGTCGAGCAGATTATCAACGTTGAGGAGAAGCGCTTCGGGCGTACCCTGCAGCAGGGGACGGAGCTGCTGGAGTCAGAGATGTCCCGCCTGCGTGCCTCGGGCGGGAGCGTTCTGTCGGGGGAGGTCGCCTTCGAGCTGTACGACACCTACGGGTTTCCACCGGAGCTCACGGACGAGATGGTCCAGGAGAACGGATTCACGATGAACCGCCCGGAATTCGACGTGCAGATGAAAGCCCAGCGGGAGCGGGCCAGGGCGTCGAGCAAGCAGAAGAGGAGCGAGATGACAGGAGACGTGTACAACGAGCTGAACGAGGAGCTCGGGGACACGGAGTTCGTCGGCTACTCGGACTGTTCGTCTCTGTCCGTCGTGGAGGCGCTGATAGTGGACGGAGCCCGGGTGGACTCGATCCAGTCCGGGGAGAGGGGAGAGGCGGTGCTCGACCGAACCCCGTTCTACGCGGAGAAGGGCGGCCAGGTAGGGGACACCGGGATGCTCAGCGGAGACGGCTTCAAGGTCGAGGTCCTCGACACGGTGACCCGCGGCAAGGGATTGACGGTTCACATGATCAGGGTTGCGGAGGGGACGCTCGAGGTCGGTGCCTCCGTGCACGCCTGCGTGAACGCAGAGAGGCTTCGCTCCATCCGCCGCAACCACACCGCGACCCACCTGCTGCACGAATCACTGTCACGGGTGCTGGGCGGACACGTGCGCCAGTCCGGTTCACTGGTCGGGGAAAGGGGCCTCCGCTTCGATTTCACTCACTTCGAGCCCATGACCAGGGAGCAGATCGACGAGGTTGAGCGCGAGGTCAACCATCGCATACTCGCCAACGAGAGCCTGGAGATCACGGAGACCGACATGGAGCATGCTCGCGCCGAGGGTGCGAAGGCGCTGTTCGAAGAGAAGTACGGCGACGTCGTGCGGGTGGTGAAGGTCCCCGGCTTCTCCGCGGAGCTGTGCGGGGGGCTGCACGTGAACTCCACCGGCGAGATCGGGGTGTTCAAGATCCTGAAGGAAGAGAGCATCGGCTCGGGTACCCGCAGGATAATCGCTGTCACCGGCATGGAGGCCTTGCGGGCCTTCCAGCGCTCGTGGAAGACCCTGGCGGCTCTGGCCGGGATACTCTCCTCCGACGAATCGAACGTGCAGGAGAAGGTGGAGAACCTCCTGGGCGAGGTGAAGTCGCTGTCCCGCGCCATGGAGGAGATGAAGATAAAAACGCTGAGCAGCAGGCTCGAGAGCTCGATTCGCCGCGCCTCGGTCAAGGGGCTCAAGGTGATGTTCGCGCGCTTTGACAACGTGGATGCCGAGACTTTGCGCGAGATGGGCGACAGGCTGCTCAACAGGGGGCAGCGCAGGGAAGGAGCCGTCGCAGAGGGAGCCGACGAGGGGGCGGTCGTGGTGCTGGCCTCCGTCGCGGACGGGAATGCGACCATCATCGCGATGGCCGACAAGACGGCCCTTGAGAAGAAAGTATCGGCTGGAGGGATAGTCAAGGAGGGATCCGCCATCCTCGGGGGCGGGGGCGGTGGAAGGCCCGCGATGGCCCAGGGGGGCGGAAAGAACATCTCCGCGCTGGAGGACTTCTTCAAGGCCCTGCCCGACATTGTGGAGAGGCAGGCCGCGGGCGGAAAGGCCGGCGAATGAGGAGACGGGCGCTGGCCCTCGATATCGGATCAGTCCGAATTGGTGTAGCGGTCAGCGATCCCCTGGGGATGTTCGCCCGGGGGATCGCAGTTCTGCGGGCCGACTCGGACTGGATGGGGGAGCTGGACTCATTGATCCGCGAGTACGACCCTGAGGTGCTGCTGCTGGGGGTGCCGATACGCACCGGAGGCGACAGGGGGCCGGAGGCAAGGAGGGTGGAGGATCTGTCGGGCGTGCTCGCGGAGCGCTACCCGTCGGTCAATGTCGTCCTGCACGATGAGCGCTTCTCCACCACGATAGCGACCAGGGCCCTGATCGAAGGGGATGTCTCGCGGAGGGACAGGAAGAAGAAGGTGGACATGGTGGCGGCCGCTGTCATCCTCCAGAGCTGGCTTGACCGCGAAGGGGAATCGCGCGCGCCATGAGCGGCACGGAGCTATCGGAGACGACATTGGCGAAGAGCGCGACGAACCGCCCTGCATCCGCCTCGTCGAGGCCCGAGGACGCCAGGCTGACCCCGATGCTTGCCCAGTACTTCGAGTGGAAGGACCGCTACCCGGACTGCATCCTGTTCTTCCGGATGGGAGATTTCTACGAGATGTTCTTCGACGACGCCGTCAAGGCCTCGGCCATCCTGGACATCACCCTCACAGCGAGGGACGCGGAGAAGAGCGTCCCGATGGCGGGGGTACCGTGGCACTCGGTGAACGGCTACCTGGCCAGGCTGGTCCGCGCCAAGTTCAAGGTCGCCATCTGCGAGCAGGTCACGGAGCCGGGCGGCAGGGGCCTGGTGGAGAGAAGGGTGGTGCGGGTGGTGACCCCCGGCACCTTCGTGCCCGAGGAGGCGGGGTCGGGGGGCAGGCTGGCCGCGATCTGTCGATCGGGCGGGGATCTGGCCGTGGCCCTCCTGTCGGTGGAGACCGGCCGCCTTGAGGCGGGGGTCTTGTCGAGGGCCGAGGCTGGCGCGATCCTGGGTTCTTTCGCGCCCGGGGAGCTGATCCACCCCGCGGGGCTGAACCCGTCGGAGTGGGCCCCGCAGGCGACCGACTACTTCGCGGTGCCTAGGGAGGACGAGTTCTTCAACCCTGCCCTTGGGACCAGGCGTCTTCTTCAGCTCTGGGGGGCTACCACCCTGGCCTCTTTCGGGCTAGAGGACGACTCCCCGGCTGCCGGGGCCGCGGCCGCCGCGCTGGAGTACCTGTCGGAGACCCAGTTCACGGCCGCTGGCTACGTCAAGCATGCTCACCCCTTGAGGTCAAGCAACTACATGTATATAGACCTCCCGACCGCCTTGAACCTGGAGCTGATCGCCGGCGGAGGCGGACGCGAGGAGGGCTCGCCGACTCTGTTCAGGACTTTGAACCGATGCAGGTCGGCCATGGGGAGGCGCACACTGGCGGAGTGGCTGCTCAGGCCTCTGGTGGACGTGGGCGACATCGAGCGCAGGCAGGACGCGGTCGAATGGCTGGTGGCAAACAGAGAGGGAAGACGTTCGTTGCGCGACCTGCTCGGCGGTTGCCGAGACGTGGAACGGTCGTCGTCACGTCTCGGCCTCGGGACCGGCAACCCAAAGGATCTGGGCGTCATACGCGACACTCTGTCGCTGCTCCCCTCGCTGCTCTCCCTCTGCGCGGGCACCCCCCTCCACCGCTGGACCGGGGAGCTTGCGGACTTCACTGCGCTCGGGGAGGAGCTGAGCGCGGCGCTCGCGGACGACCTGCCCAGAGGGAAGGCACAGGGCGGGATCATTCGCGACGGCTACGACGCGGAGCTGGACAGGTGGCGAAGGGTCGAATCGGGCGCCTCCGAGACCATGGACGAATACGTGGACAGGGTGCGCGCGATGACGGGGATCTCGAGGATAAAGGCCGGGTACAACAGGGTGTTCGGATACTACCTCGAGGTGAGCAGGGCGGCACTGGCCTCCGGCGACCTGCAAATCCCGGACTGGTTCATCCGGAAGCAGACGCTGGTCAACGCGGAGCGCTTCATTACCGAGGAGATGAAGGAGCTGGAGGAGAGGATAGCGTCCGCCTCCTCGGAGATAGCCCTCAGAGAAGAAACCCTGTACGACGGGCTGGTAGCCGCCGCCCTCGACAGGGTGGGCGACCTTCAGTCCCTGGGTGCCGCCCTCTCCGCTCTCGACGTGCTCGCCTCCTTCGCCGAGGTGTCGGCGGAGCGCGGGTACACAAGGCCCGCGATGAACGAGGGGAACGAACTGGCGGTGAAGGATGCCCGCCACCCCGTGGTGGAGGAGTGCCTGGGCGACCTTCCGTTCGTCCCGAACTCGATCGCGCTCGACGGCGACGGGAGGAGGATCGCTCTCATCACAGGCCCGAACATGGCGGGCAAGTCCACCTACCTCAGGACTGCGGCGCTGCTCGTGGTCATGGCTCAGGCGGGCTGCTTCGTCCCGGCCGAGCACGCTTCCATGGGGGTGCGAGACCGCATTTTCACGCGAATAGGGGCCAGGGACGACCTCGCGAGAGGTGCGAGCACCTTCATGGTCGAGATGGTGGAGACTGCGAACATCCTCAACAACGTCACAGACAGGAGCCTGGTGATCCTGGACGAGGTGGGGCGGGGCACGTCGACCTACGACGGGATGAGCATAGCCTGGTCGGTGCTCGAGCATCTGTGCGACGGGTGCGGCTGCTCGCCCCTGGTGCTCTTCGCGACGCACTATCACGAGCTGGTCTGTTTGGAGGAGCGCTTCCCACAGGTGGAGAACCTCACCATGGCGGTCAAGGAGGATTCCGACGGTGTGTTCTTCCTGCACCAGGTGATCAGGGGGAGCGCCGACAGGTCCTACGGGATCGAGGTAGCACGTCTGGCGGGTCTGCCGAGGTCGGTGCTCAGAAGGGCTTTCGACCTTCTGCAGAGCTTCGAGAAGGACGAAAGCTGCCGCGCCCCCCGGCCCAAGCCGAGAAAGAGCAGTTCCCCGGCGGCGAGGCAGCTGACACTCTTCTCGCCCGAGCGCGCGGGGATCATCGAGGAGATCGCGGCCCTTCAGCCGGACTCGCTCACGCCGTTCAGGGCTCTTGAACTGCTCTACTCGCTGGTGGAGAAGTGCAAGGAGGCGACGCATTGAGGATCATGCCGCTGTCGGAGGACGTCTACTCCCGCATAGCAGCCGGAGAGGTGATAGAGCGCCCCTCCTCCGTCGTCAAGGAGGCGGTCGAGAACGCCATCGATGCGGGCGCAACCGAGATATCCGTGTCTCTGGCGGAGGGGGGCAAGATACGAATTGTCGTCGAGGACAACGGTGACGGGATCTCGTTCGACGAGCTTCCGCTGGCGGTCTCGCGCTACGCCACCAGCAAGATAAGCACGGTGGAGGAGCTGGAGGCTCTCATGTCCCTCGGATTTCGCGGGGAGGCCCTCGCAAGCATAGCTGCGGTGAGCCGCCTCGAGCTGCGGTCGCGCAGAAGAGAGGACGAGGACGGAGGGATGATCCGGGTCGAGGGCGGAGGTACGACGCGGCATGAGAGGACGTCCGCGCGCCCTGGGACGAGGGTGTCCGTGGAGGACCTGTTCTTCACGCTTCCGGCCCGCAGAAAGTTCATGAAGACCACAGCCACGGAGGCCAGGCGTGTCTTCGCATTGGTGAGGGACTTCGCGGTCGCATACCCTTCGATCTCGTTTACATGCAAGAGCGACGGAAAGACGGTCTTCTCCTCCCTCGGCGACGGCGACAGAGAGTCGCTTCTCGCCGGCATATGGGGCGGGGAGGGGCTGGATTCCCGAGGCGGAGGCTCGCTCAGGATGTGCGAGACCGCGACCACGAACCTGAAGCTCGAGTGCTGGTGGATGCCCTTCCCTGGCAAGACCAGGAGCCAGGTGTCGGCCTTCGTCAACGGCAGGGTGGTCAACGACTCCCTCATAAAAGGGGCGGCGGGCGCTCTGGCCAGGACGATGACCGGCAACTGGGCACTCTTCTTCACCGTCCCGCCCGCGCTGCTCGACGCCAACATCCATCCGGCGAAAGCGGAGGTCCGCTTCCGATATCCCGGCGAGGTGTTCGACGCTGTGCAGCAGGCGGCGCTCATCCTGTCCGGAAGGCCGTCGTCCATAGAGCCCGCCGCGGCGGGGGGATACCGCTCCGAGCCGGGGGGATACCGCCCGGTGCCGGGCTTCGACCGAGGCAGGCCGAGGGTTCCCGACGGATCCTTCGCTCAGCCGGAAGACCTGTTCAACAGGGTGGCCTCGGAGCCGTTCGATGCCGCGTCCGAGCCCGAGCTGCCCCCCTCGGCCGTGGAGCCGCGGGCTGCCCGCCTCCCGGAGGTCGGCTCGAGCGGCGACGGCGCGCGTTTCATCGGGTTGACGTCGTCGGGATACGTCCTGCTCGAGACGCATGACTCGCTGGTGCTGATGGACCCGCATGCGGCCCACGAGAGGGTCAACTACGAGCGGGTTCGGGCTGTCTCCGACCGCAATCCCGCGGTGCAGAGCTGCGCTGTGCCGATCCCCTTGCCGCCGTCGTTCTCGATGTCCGCCAGGGAGCACGTCGAGGCCCTGAGCGGCGTTGGGTTCGCGTTCGAGGAACAGGGCGGACTGCTGTGCCTCTCGGCGTACCCCTCCCTCCAGGGGGTGATGGACGAGGACCCCGTCCGACTGCTTCGCTCGGTACTGTCCGAGTGGACGGAGGACCTTAGGATCTCTCTGTCCGACGTTCTCTGGAAGAAGCTTGCCACTCTCGCCTGCGGTCGGTCGGTGAAGCTCGGCCAGGACATGTCGAGCGACGAGTGCCTCGCCCTATGGAGGGAATTGAACGACTGCGAGCAGCCTTGGACGTGCCCCCACGGCAGGCCGACCGTCATGGCCATGCCGCTGAAAAAGCTGACCTCGTTCTTCGGAAGGGAGTGACCCTGTGACTCTGCCCGCACGCATACCGATCGTGGCAATAGTCGGCCCCACCGCGGTAGGAAAGACCGCGGTCAGCATCGAGCTGGCGACGCGCCTCGGCGCGGAGGTGATCTCGGTGGACTCGCGCCAGGTTTACAGGTACCTGGACGTGGGCACTGACAAAGTTTCCGTCGAGACCAGGCGCAGGGTGATCCACCACATGATAGACGTGGCCGATCCGGACCAGCCCTACTCGGCCGCCGACTTCGTGACAGGCTGCGCGGATTCTGTGGATCGAATTCTGGCCAGGGGGCGCATCCCCCTGCTGGCAGGCGGGAGTCCTTTCTTCTTCGAGGCATTTTTCAGGGGCATGCTGTCCGAGGATCTGCCGAAGAGCCGAGAGTTGCGAGCGGAGCTGGAGGAGATGGCCTCCGCCCGCGGTGCCGCAGCACTGCACTCCCTCCTCGGGACGGTGGACCCCATGAGCGCGGCGAGGCTGCACGAGAACGACGTCAGGCGCGTCGTCCGGGCCCTGGAGATTTGCAAGCTTACAGGGGACACTGTCGAGGAGGCCTGGTCCAAGAGGATGAAGATCGGCTCCCCGGACAGGTACGACGTGTTGTACATAGGTTTGACGCGCGAGCGCTCTCTTCTCTTCGAGGGAATCGAACGGCGGGTTCGCGAGCAGTTCGACTCCGGGTTCGTCGAGGAGGTGGAGTGGTTGCTCTCGAACGGCTACGACGAACGGTTCCCGTCGATGCTCGGTTTCGGCTACAGGGACATCGTGGACTTCCTGCGGGGCAGGTGCACGCGCGAGGAGGCGGCATTGAGCGACGCTAGGCAGACAAAGGCATTTTCTCGAAGACAGATGACGTGGTTTCGGAAATTTTCTCCAATAGTATGGTATGATACGGACGGTCGCTCGACGAGCAGCATAGTCGACGCGGTCGAGAAGGAATCGAGAAGCCACCTTGGGAGATGATGCGCAGCCGATGGAGCGGAAAAAAGAGATAGAGATCGCCTCGCCCACCGGCTTCTGCTTCGGAGTCAAGAGGGCCATCGAAAGCCTTGAGCAGCGGATCGAGGAGTGCTCCGGGCTGCCGGACGGGGGGAGGGTATACTCCATAGGTATGCCGATACACAACCCGCAGGAGGTGGAGCGACTCTCTAAGAAAGGCCTGAAGGTGGTCGACAGGATAGAGGATATCCCGCCCGGGTCTCATGCGTTCGTCCGGGCGCACGGTGCCCCTCCCTCTCAAAAAGAGGGGCTGGTTGCGCGTTGCGGAGCCGACAACGTCACCGACGCCACGTGTCCTTTCGTGAAAAACGCGCAGGACAAGGCGGCGTTCCTCTCCAAGGAGGGGTATTCCGTGCTCGTCCTCGGAGACCCCGGTCACCCGGAGATCCAGGCGATAGTGGGGTGCGCGGGGGGTGACGTGATGGTGGCCTCCTCGTTGCGGGAGGTTGAGTCGATCGGCAAGCGGGACAGGCTGGGGGTCATATCCCAGACTACCCAGAAGGGGGAGTTCCTGGGGGCCGCTGCGTCGATCCTCGCGCCGCAGGCGCGCGAATTAAGGGTCTTCAACACGATATGCGGCGCCACCACGCAGCGCCAGGAGGCCGTCAGGAGGATAACCTCCCGGGTGGACGGCCTGATAGTCGTGGGCGGGCGCAACAGCGCCAACACGGCCAAGCTGGTCGAGATAGCGCGGTCGCAGGATTGCGACGTGTTGTGGATCGAACACGCGGGTGAGTTGTCCGCCGACTGGTTCGCCAGAAGGTCCAAAATCGGAATAGCAGCCGGCGCCAGCACACCGGACTGGCTGATAGAAGAAGTCAAGCACGCTATAGAAACTTCGCAGGTGTCAAGGGGGATGGATGGTTATGATGGAAGAAATGATGAATGAGGAGCTTCTCGCAACAGATGTCGAAAATACCGGGACTGAGGGGAACAACGAGGAATACGAGCACGAGCCCCAGGAGACCATGGAGAGTATTCTCGAGCAGTACGGCGAGGTCGAGGAGCTGCACCGCGGGAAGATAGTCACCGGCACCGTGGTGAACGTGGTGGAGGGCGGTTGGCTCGTTGACGTCGGGTACAAGTGCGAGGGTTTTCTCCCGACCAAGGAGTGGTCGCACAGGGTCCTGGTAGAGAGCGAGGAAGAGCCCGCCATCGATGAGAGGATCCAGGTCCAGGTGGTTAACATTCGCCACGGCGAGGAGGCGCAGCTTCACGTAAGCCGCTGGAGATGCGAATTCGACCGTCGCTGGAACGAACTTGAGGATAAACTCGCGCAAAGCGATGTCGTCTCTGTAAAGGGGATCCGCAAGGTAAAGGGCGGCCTGATGGTCGAATGCTGCGGGCTCGAGGGTTTTGTGCCCATCTCTCACCTGGCCGAAGAGGGCAGGGGGGTCAACCCGGGCAAGTTCGTCGGCGAGGTGTTCGACGCCAAGCTGATGGAGAAGGATAAAAAGAAGCACCGCCTGGTGTTCTCGAGGCGTCTCATCGTCGAGGAGACCCTCGTGGCGGAGCGCGACTCCTTCTACGAGAATGTCAAGGAAGGCTCCGTGATAGACGGCGAGGTCAGCAGCATCACCTCGTTCGGCGTTTTCGTGAACGTCGGGCCGATCGACGGTCTTGTCCACATGAGCGAGCTCTCATGGAAGAGGAACATCAAGCCGAAGGAGCTGTTCAAGAAGGGCGACCCTGTAAAGGTCAAGGTTATAGGGATTGACCGGGAGAACAGTCGCATCTCGCTGAGCATAAAGCAGACAGAGGGCGACCCGTGGACCACTGCCTCCTCCAGGTGGAGCAGAAATGACCGGACGAGGGGCGTTGTGACCAACGTGACCGATTTCGGGGCCTTCGTGGAGATAGAGCCCGGTATCGAGGGGCTCATCCATATAGGCGACCTTAGCTGGACCCGCATCAAGCACCCGAGGGACGTGCTGCGCAAGGGGCAGGAGGTCGAAGTCCAGGTCCTCGACGTCGACATGGACAAAAAGCGCATGAGCCTTGGCTACAAGCAGCTCAACGACCCGTGGGACGGCATAGCCTCGAGGTACTCGAAGGACCAGGACCTCACTGTCAAAGTGGTGCGCCTGGCGGAGTTCGGCGCGTTTGTCGAGATAGAGGAGGGAGTGGAGGGGCTGATCCACATCTCTCAGCTCAGCACCAGGAGGGTTGACAAGCCCAGCGACGTCCTCTCCGAGAACCAGGAGGTGCTGGCGAGGGTCATCGAGATCAACCCGGCCGAGCGCAGGATGCGCCTCAGCATAAGCGCGCTTGAGGAGCCGTCGCAGGAGTCCGCCCCCCGCCCCCGCGACGAGGAGCGCAGGAGAGGCAGGCCCGAGAGGGGAGACCACGACAGGCACCAGCAGAAGAACGTCATGAGCGATGGAGAGGCCAACGTGACCATCGGGGACTATATTAAAAACTCGATGCAGGACTAAGAAAACGAATAGAGGCCGCCCTCCGAGGGCGGCCTTTTTCAATATTCCCAAGAAAGAGCGGCGAGCGTCATGAATACTTTGCGACTACGAGTCTTCCCCGACCCGATACTGCGCGAAAATACCGAACCAGTCGCCGACTTCGGCGACGAATTGAAGGACATCGTGGCGGAGATGGTGCGCCTGATGCGCGTGCACGACGGGGTGGGACTTGCGGCGCCGCAGGCGGGCCTGTCACTGCGGCTGGCCGTGGTCCTCTTCGAGGACACCCTTCATGTTCTCGCCAACCCGGAGCTCCTCTCATCGGAGGGCGAGCAGGACGGCGAGGAGGGATGCCTCAGCTTCCCCGGCATCTTCGGAAACGTGAGGCGGCCGGAGAGGATCACGATCCGTCACAGGGATATCGACGGCACGGAGCTGGAGACGACGGTGGAGGGATTTCTGGCCAGAGCCTTCCTTCACGAGATGGATCACCTTGACGGAAGGCTTCTCATTGACCACTTCTCCCCGGTAAAACGAGCCATGTCCAAGAAGAAGCTGCTTCGCTCCAGGGCCTCCGGAGAAGAGGGGCAGCCTGCGACGCTATGAAGGAACAAACCCTGCGACAACCCCGCCTGTGGTTCTTCGGGACGGGGCATTTTGCCTCGGCGTGCCTGAGACACATAACGAAGGAGATCAACTTCGAACTGATAGTAACATCCCCGCCCTCAAGAGGTGGGCGAGGTATGAAACTCATTCCCACTCCGGTGGAGGAGGAGTGTGCCCTTCTCGGATTTCCCGTTCTGCACTCCGGCCGAGTTTCCGAAGAGCCGGAACTCGTCGAGAGGCTACAGGAATCCCCGCCCGCAAGCATCCTGGTGGTCGACTTCGGGCAGAGAATACGGGAGCCCTTTTTGTCGAAGCCCGCGTGGGGTTGCTTGAATATCCATCCGTCCATGCTGCCAGCCTACCGTGGTGCCGCCCCTGTTCAGAGAGCTCTTATGAACGGAGAGGGAAGCACCGGGGTCACCCTGTTTCGCCTGGTGGAGGAGATGGATGCAGGACCGATCCTGCTCCAGGAGGAGTGGAGGATAGGTGAAAGAGAGAGTGCCGGAGAAATATTGGAGATTCTTGCGGAAAAAGGTAGCAAACTTTACATTCAGGGTGTAGAATGTCTTCGAGAAGAGAGTTGTGGATTTAGAGAGCAAGATTCTGAAATGGCCACGTATGCCCCTAAGATTCAAAATATGGAGGCGGAGTTTTTCTGGACAGCTCCCTCCCGCGTGATAGTATTCACGGTGAGGGCAATGAACCCCTCCCCCGGCGCATTTGTCGCCCACGGGGGGAGACGCCTGAAAATCTGGGAAGCCGTACTTCATCATTCCTCCGGGCACCCGGGAGAGGTCCTGGGTTTCGTCGACGGGAATCCTATAGTAGCCGCCTCCGAGGGCTCGATAGTGCTGCTGAACGTCCAGCCCGAGGGCAAGAGACGAACAGGCGGCGCCGAATGGGCCAGGGGGAACCGCCTGAAGAGGGGGGACATTCTTAAATGAACGACTCTGATCGCGAGCTTTTCCGTCAACTGATGCATTCCTTCCAATCAATCACGTCCACGCTTGAAAAATGGCCCAAGGCCGTCGCCGTCACCGGGGCGCTGGGCTCCGGAAAGACGGAGTGGGTGCTGAACCTGGCCCTGGGACTTGAGGCGCTCGGCGAGGCGGTCACCATAGCCGACCTCGACATAATCAACCCGTACTTTTGCATTCGCCAGGTAACTGAGGCTTTGGGTGCGAGGGGCTTCCACATAATAATGCCCCCCGAGAACGCCCGGTGGTCGGACATGACCGTGGTCTCCCCGAAGATATCGAGCGCCCTGGCCTCGGATGGGGGACGCCTTCTGCTCGACATCGGCGGAGACGCAGAGGGGGCGCTGGCGCTGAAGCAGTTCGAGCCCGACATCAAGCGCGCCGGCTATCTGCTGATACTGGTCGTCAACGCCTTCCGCCCGCAGACGTCGAGCGTGGACGGTGTGAGGAGCATGTTGCGGAAAATGGAGGGTATCTGCGGCCTCAGGGTGGGAGCGCTCATAAGCAACTCGCACCTTATGGAGCAGACCACGGCGAGCGACTGCGCCGACGGTCTTGAGAAGGTCATCGAGGCCGGCGCCGAGCTTGGCCTTCCGGTGCTCTACGCGGGGGTTCCGCGGGGCATCGCGGATGAAACGGCGTCCATGGTCGCCTCGCGCGGCATCGACGTCCCCTGCTGGCCCCTGGCGCGTTACATGATGCTGCCGTGGGAGGAGGGCGCGATGTGGTCCCGGCCTCCCGCCGCCGGGGAATGAACGGTTCAGATCTTTTTTGTGGAAGGGGTGCACTTGTAGTGGCTAAGAAAGGGCGCATCGTAGTTTTCGAAAAGTTTTGCAAGAGTTGCGGGCTATGCGTGGCGGCCTGCCCGGTGAAGGTGCTCCAGATCTCCGAGAGGACCAACGCCAAGGGCTATCGCCCGGTCGAGCAGTTCAAGGAGGGGTGCATCGGGTGCGGAATGTGCGCGATGTCCTGTCCGGACGCTGCGATCGAAGTGTACAGGTCTGAAGACTAGCAAGTGCCATCGGAGGTGTAGAAAACATGGGACGAGTCTTGATGAAGGGAACGGAGGCCATAGCCGAGGCCGCGATCCAGGCGGGCTGCAAGTACTTCTACGGGTATCCTATCACCCCCCAGAACGAGATACCTGAGTACATGTCGGCGCATCTCCCCGAGGTGGGGGGGGTGTACGTCCAGGCCGAGAGCGAGGTCGCGTCGATCAACATGGTGATGGGCGGGGGATCCACCGGCTACAGGGTGATGACCTCCTCCTCGAGCCCCGGCATATCCCTTATGTCGGAGGGCATATCCTACATCGCGGGGTGCGAGATCCCGGCCGTGATAGTGAACGTCATGCGCGCGGGCCCCGGCCTCGGCGGAATCCTGCCGGCCCAGGCCGACTACCTTCAGTCCACCAAGGGCGCGGGCAACGGCGACTACAACCTGATCGTGCTTGCGCCGAGCACCCTTCAGGAGTGCGTCGACCTGACCCAGCTCGCCTTCGACCTCGCGCAGAAGTATCGCAACCCCGTGATGGTGGCGGCCGACGGCTTCATGGGCCAGATGATGGAGGCGGTCGAGATCAAACCCAGCCCCACCAGGAACCAGCCCGCCGACGAGTCGTGGGCGCTCGGCTTCATGGGGGAGCGGGGCGGCAAGAGGAGCCATCTGCACAGTCTCTACCTTTCGCCCGAGCCGCTGGAGGAGCACAACAGGAAGCTCCAGAGGAAGTACGCCGAGATCAAGAAGAACGAGCAGCGCTGCGAGACCTACATGATCGACGACGCCAGGCTGGTCGTCGCCGCCTACGGCACCACCGCCAGGATATCGCGCTCCGCGGTCAACAATCTGCGCGCCGAGGGCTTGAAGGTCGGCATGATACGCCCCATCACGATATGGCCATATCCGTTCGAGACGTTCAAGAGGCTCCCGTCGACCGTGGAGCACATTCTGGTCTCCGAGATGAATGCCGGACAGATGATAGACGATGTGAAGATCGCAACCAGCTGCAAGTACCCGATCTCCTTCTACGGCCGCATGGGCGGGTTCGCCCCGTCCGTAAGAGAGATCGAGGACGAGTGCCGCCGAATTCTCGGCCAGTAAGGGGAGGGTCATTCGATGAGCGAAGTCAAGGTATATTCGCGTCCAAAGAGCTGGATGCCGGATGTCAGCAGCCACTACTGCCCGGGTTGCGGGCACGGTATCGCCCACCGGCTTGTATGCGAGGTAATAGACGAACTCGGAATTCAGAACGACGCCATCGGGCTTGCCCCGGTCGGCTGCGCTGCAATGATATACGACTATATTGACACGGACTTCTGCGAGGCCCCGCACGGGCGCGCCCCGGCGGTGGCCACCGGCATAAAGGCCGTCCGCCCGGACAAGATTGTCTACACCTACCAGGGAGACGGGGACCTGGCCTCGATAGGCATGGGGGAGATCGTCCACGCCGCGAACCGCGGGATGAACCTCACTGTCATCTTCATCAACAACGCGATATACGGCATGACGGGAGGCCAGATGGCCCCCACGACCCTGATAGGGCAGAGGGCGTCGACCTGCCCACTCGGACGCGACGTGAAGGTGAACGGCTACCCGATAAGGGTCAGCGAGATGCTGGCGGCCCTGCCCGCGCCAGGCTACATCGCGCGCGTGACCGTGGCCCAGCCCAAGTACATTACGAAGGCGAAGCAGGCGGTCAGGCAGGCCTTCCAGAACCAGGTGGACGGCAAGGGGTTCTCGCTGGTCGAGATACTCTCGTCCTGCCCCACGAACTGGGGGATGCGCCCCGTGGAGGCCTTCGACTGGCTGGTCAACACGATGATACCCTACTATCCCCTTGGCACCTTCAAGGACTTCGACTAGGAGGGAAGGAGATGTCTTTTTTCAAGACGCTTCTCGCGGCCGGATTCGGCGGCCAGGGAGTCATGGTTCTGGGACAGCTCGTGGCCTACACCGGGATCGAGGAGGGAAGACACGTCACCTGGATTCCGTCCTACGGACCCGAGATGAGGGGCGGCACGGCCAACTGCGGGGTGGTCCTGTCCGAGGACGAGATAGGCTCCCCGGTGGTTGACCAGGCCGACGTGCTGGTGGTGATGAACCAGCCATCCCTAACCAAGTTCATCGACAGGCTGAAGCCGGGCGGAGTGCTGGTGTTCAACAGCGATCTGGTCGAATTCGACGGCTCCCGCGACGACATCGTGCCGATCGCGCTTCCTGCCAGCGTCATCGCCAAGGAGCTCGGGAGCGACAAGGTGACCAACATCGTCATCCTGGGGGCCGTGGTGGAGTCGAGCGGAGTGGTAGACGACAGGGTGTGCATAGAGACTATCAAGGAGAAGCTCGGCAAGAGAAAGCCCGAGTTTCTGCCGATGAACCTGGCCGCGTACGAAAAGGGCAAAGAGGTCGCCAGGGAATGTCTGAAGGCGTGAGGGAGAAGCCCCTCGCGAGCAGGACACTGTACACGGGAAGGATTCTCAACCTAAGAGTTGACGAGGTGGAGCTTCCCTCGGGGAGGAGCGCGATAAGAGAGGTGGTCGAGCACGCCCCGGCGGTGGGAATTCTCCCCGTTTTGGAGGATGGCTCGATCCTGCTGGTGCGTCAATTCCGCTATGCGGTCGGCGAGATGATGCTGGAGATCCCGGCGGGCTTGCTGGAGGGGGACGAGCCTCCGGAGGATGCGGCGAGGAGAGAGCTACAGGAGGAGATCGGCTACTACCCCGGACGACTCAGGAAGATCAGTGCCATCTACAATTCCCCCGGTTTCTGCACGGAGCTGATGCACCTCTACCTTGCGACGGAGCTTCGTCCTTCGAAGCTGCAGGAGGACGAGGACGAGTTCATATCGGTCGTCAGGGTGAAGCCGGAGGAGATACCGCTCCTGCTGACCAGCGGGGAGTTGAGAGACGCAAAGACGTTGGCCGCGCTCTCCTGGTGGAGGGCGATAGGTACCGGCCAGGCGACCTGGGACTAGAGGGGTATCCCGGCGCGGTGGAGGATCCCGTCGAGTGCGATCTGAGAAAGTGGACGCGCCGCACACGACCACTCGCCACAATGAAATTTAATTTACGATCCGAGAGGGAGCCAGCAGACGGCTCCCTTTTTTTATGATAGAATGAATACATTATGATATTATATGACTTCGATGCTGCGCTTGAGGAATTCGTACGGTGGCTAAGGTTTGAACGGGGTCTGAGCGAGAATACTGTCTCCGCCTACTCGCGCGACCTCGGCAAGTGGCATGACTTTTGCGTCTCGTCTGGCGTCACCCCGTTTCCTCCGGACGAGGCAGGGCTTGGTGCGTTTCAACGCTTCCTGGTGAACCTCGAATGCGCGAAATCCACCCGGCAGCGCATAATGGCTGGGATGCGCACGTGGACCGCCTTCCTGAAGGAGGAGCAGGAGTTGCAGACCGGCTTCACTCCGCCTGCGCTGGCGAAGGCGGAGCGCCGCCTTCCCAGGATACTGGGGGAGAGCGAGATTGAAAGGCTCCTGGACACCTGTTCCGGAGACGATCCGCTATCGAGAAGGGACACGGCCATGTTCGAACTGGCCTACGGATGTGGACTGCGGGCTGACGAGACCGTCTCCCTGCGGCTGATCGACCTCGATTTCGCCGCCAGGACCCTGCGCACCATTGGAAAGGGGGAGAAGACGCGCGTCGTGCCGTTCATGGGGGAGTCCGCCAGGAGGGTGAAGGCGTATATCGATGATGCCCGCGGCCGCCTGTTGAGGTCGCCCACAGACGTACTGCTTCTGTCGAAGAGTGGCCTCCCCGTCACGCGAGTCGACTTCTGGCGAATCCTGAAGAAGAGAGGGGCGGAGGCCGGAATCGCCAGGGACAGACTGTATCCCCACATACTGCGCCACAGCTTCGCGACCCACCTGCTCCGCCGGGGGATGGACCTCCGGACGCTGCAGGAGCTGTTGGGGCACTCCTCGATAGCCACCACGGAAAAGTACGTTCACTTTGACCTCGAGCTCAGGGACGTGTATGATTCTGCACATCCAAGAGCATGATGCGTATTTTTCGAAGAGAAAACGAGGTGGCGAGTTTGATCGAAAGAGTTAGACAGGCATGCGCTTTTATCAGGGGGCGCATTGCCGAAGTACCGGAGTTTGCCGTCATCCTGGGGTCGGGGCTGGGCGCCTTCGCGGACTCCTTGGAGGAGAGCGTTGTCATCCCCTACGAACAGGTCCCTAACTGGCCCGTGTCCACCGCGCCGGGGCACAGCGGCCGGCTTGTCGCCGGCAGGCTGCATGACAGGAGCATCCTGGTCATGCAGGGCAGGGTCCACTTCTACGAGGGGTACTCCATGGAGCAGGTGGTCTTCCCGGCAAGGGTGATGGGGGAGTTGGGCGTCAGACGCCTGCTGGTCACGAACGCCTCGGGCGGCGTCGATCCGTCGCTCTCCTCGGGGGACATAGTCATCCTCGAGGACCATGTGAACTTCATGGGGGCCAACCCGCTGCGCGGGCCGGATATACCGGCCTGGAACGACCGCTTCCCGGACATGAGCAGGTGCTACGACGAGGAGCTGTCGTCCCTTCTGGAGAGATCTGCGACCTCGGAGGGTCTAAAGACGCGCAGGGGCGTCTACTTCGCCTTCTCCGGACCGTCGTTCGAGACCCCGGCCGAGATTCGTATGGCGCGAACACTCGGGGCGACCGTGGTGGGTATGTCCACCGTGCCGGAGGTAATAGTGGCGAACGCGATGGGGATGAGGGTATGCGCGATCTCCTGCGTCGCCAACGCGGCCGCCGGGATGACCGAGAACGCGCTCAGCGGCCAGGAGGTGCTGGACGAGATGGCGAAGACGTCCGAGAGACTGATTCGCCTGCTGAGCCGGTTTTTCAAGGAGGTGTAAACAGTGTTCGACATGATCTCCTTCATTGAGAGGAAGCGGGACGGCGGGGTTCACTCCGCCGAGGACCTGCGTCTTTTCGTCCAAGGGTTCGCCTCCGGCGCCATACCGGACTACCAGGCGGGCGCCTGGTTGATGGCAGTCTACTACTCTGGCCTTAACGAGCAGGAGCTCACGGAGTTCACACTCGCGCTCGCCAGGTCGGGGGAGGTCCTCTCCTTCGGGGACCTTAGAATCGTCGACAAACACAGCACCGGGGGCGTGGGAGACAAGGTCACCCTGCTGCTGGTGCCGCTAGCGGCTTCGTGCGGCGCAAAGGTGGCCAAGCTCTCCGGGCCGGGGCTCGGCTTCACCGGCGGCACGGTCGACAAACTGGAGGCGATACCGGGGTTTCGGACCCACCTTCCCTCCAACCTGTTCGCGGACCAGGTCAGGAGGATCGGATGCGCAATATCGGGGCACTCGGCCGACCTGGCCCCGGCCGAGGGAAAGTTCTACGGCCTGCGCGACGTCACGGGGACAGTTCCGTCTCTGCCTCTGATTTGCAGCAGCATAATCAGCAAGAAGATCGCAGGCGGGGCCGACTCCTTCGTCTTCGACGTCAAGTGCGGCGGCGGCGCGTTCATGCCGGACTATCCCAGCGCCGAGAGGCTGGCGTCGTCGCTCGTGTCCCTGTCGAAATCCCTGGGGAAGAGGAGCATGGCGCTGGTCACCGCGATGGAGGAGCCCCTTGGAGAGTGGATAGGCAACAGCGTGGAGGTGCTGGAGGCGGTTTCGGTGCTTCGCGGCGAGGGCCCTGGCGATGTGCGCGAGGTGGTGGTCAACCTGGCCGGGGCTATGGTCTCTATAGATTCGGACATGTCGTTCGAGGAGGGCATGGAGTTGGCCGACAGCAGGCTGTCCGACGGCTCCGCCCTTGAGAAGTTCGCGGAGATGGTCCACGAGCAGGGGGGCGACCCGGCCATCTGCTCCACGCCTGGCGATCTGCTTCCGATGGCGAATGGCAGGCGGACGGTCGCGGCTTCCTCTGACGGGGTCGTCTCCGCCGTGGACGCGCGCGGCATAGGGGAGGGCGTCAAACGCCTCGGCGGCGGAAGAATGGCGCTCGGGGACAGCATAGACTTGACAGTCGGGGCCCGCCTCCTGAAGAAGACGGGATCGAGAGTATCCAGTGGCGATCCATTGATCGAGATACTCTACAACGACGAGGACAAGTTGTCAGCCTCTCTGCCGTTCTTCGAGAGCGCCTTCATCGTCTCTGGTCCCGCATCGCCGCAGGCCGCTGGGCCAGGGAAGCTGATCCTCGGAAGGGTATCCTAGCCGATGAGCCGAAGTGCCCGCTCTTTAGCCGCCCTCCTCCTGTGCGCCGTACTGGTTCTGGCGTCCCTCGCGACGCAGGCTCGCGCCGACGTCAACGTCCAGTACCCGGCCACGGCGGGGCTCGGCAAGCCCTTCATGGTCAGGGTGACTTCGACCGAGCCGCTCACCGGGGTGGAGCTGATCTGGCAGGGTCGCACCACCAGGCTTGCGGTGACGGTGTGGAACGAACGATACATCGCACTTGGCATGCTGGGCGCCCAGGCTGGAAAGGTCAAGGCCGGGGATCACGCCTTCAGGCTTCGGCTGATCGACGGGAAAAGAAAATCCGAGCACCTTCTGCCGGTGAAACTCGAGACGGTCAAGTACAGGGAGGACAGGCTCACTCTTCCCGACAAGATGGTGAACCCTCCGGCCTCGGAGATGAAGCGCATAGAGGAAGAGAGGAAGCTGACGGCGGAGGCGATCGCTACTATGACGGAGAGGCGAGACTGGAAACTGCCTCTCGTCAGGCCAGTGCCCGGCATAGTCACCAGCGAGTACGGCAGGCGGCGCATACTGAACGGCAGGGCGGGCAATCCCCATGCGGGCATCGACTTCCGCGCCGCCTCCGGCACTCCGGTCAGGGCCGCGGCGGCCGGAAGGGTAGTTCTCGCAGGCGACTTCTACTTCTCCGGGAAGAGCGTCTACGTTGATTCCGGCGGGGGGATGATAACAATGTATTTTCATATGAGCTCCCTGGCCGTCAAGACGGGCGACCTGGTAGCCGCGGGGCAGGTCGTGGGCGCAAGCGGTTCAACCGGGCGCTCCACGGGGCCGCACCTGCATTTCGGCCTTGCGCTGACGCGACAGCTCGTCGACGCCGACCTTCTCTTCTCATCAACGTCGGACAAGCTGCTCGAAAAGTCGGTCTTCACGCGGATCGACCCAGTTTGGAAGTGATGAATAGTGCCCGTTGAGCGCAGCTTTAAGACCGCCAAGCGACAAGCCAGGCCAGAATACTTACTTCTCCTGTGCTGCCTGTTCGTGCTCTCGCTTGCTGCCGCAGGATACTGCGAACCATTGGCGGCTCAGTACGAACCCCTGTTCGTCAAGTACTTCTCCGACAAGATCCTGGCCAAGTCGGTGCTGCCCGTGATAATGGCGACCGACGACGAGCTGAGACGAGGCAAGATCCCCACGCTGAACCTATGCTTGGAGGACGCGGAGATCGAGGGGGTGCGCTTCGACAGACTGTTGCTGGTGATGCGCGACGTGCTGTTCACGGCCCCTGCGAGGGGGGTCGTGATCCACTCCCATGGAGAGAGCAGCCTGTCGGGAGGCGTCTCCAAGGAGACTTTCCTCGCCAACCTGTCCGCCGGCATGCCCCACTTCGCCGTATCGGAACTTGAGCTGAAGGACGGCCGGGTCATGATAAAAGGGGTGTATGATCGCAGGCTCACCTTCCGTGTGCGCGCCCTTATGAGGTTCACGGGGGCCTACGTCATCGACGGCGAGGGCGCGGCGAAGATAAAGTTCGTCGACGCCACGAACGACAATCCGGCCATAAGCACCCTGGATGTCGGCAGGGCGATTTCGGCGGCCGCCACGCCCCTGTCGTTCGTAAATTTCTTCGGCGCGACCCGCGTCAAAGAGGTGCTGGTGGACCACGACATGGTGTGGTTCAGCGCTGAATCCGACAGGTAGTGTTGCGAAGCGTCGCAACGTTTCTTGAACATGGTGTCTATCGGGGAACGCTACAGCCTTCTTGAACATGGGGAACAGGGGCAGAATCTAGTCTGTCTGAAGATTGCGCTGTTCTTGACATAACGGTATGGCCTGCATGAAATATCACCTCTAGGGTTGATATTCAAGAATATCCGGCGCTGTGTAACCGCACTGGACTATCACCTCTGAAATGGCTTTTGTAGCCCGTTGTCTGGCAACTGGAATAACTTGCGAAAGCGGTTGACATCGAAGTTGGGGTAGCATATCATGCTTATGAGCGGAGGCGAATGTGTCCCGGTGGACGCCCTGGACTTCAAATCCAGTGGGAGGCGGTGATGGCCGTCTTCGGTGGGTTCGACTCCCACACGCCTCCGCCAATGTTATATTGTCCTGCTGAAAATCGCAATACCCCCCTTATGGAGGTGATCCCTTGACCTCGTGGGAGACCAAGGCGGCGGAGATGGTGGAGAAGCAGATACAGGCCAGGGGCATTCTATCCGAGAGAGTGCTTGACGCAATGCGGGCTGTCCCGCGACATCTCTTCATCCCGGAGGAACTCAGAGAGAGCGCCTGGGCCGACTGTCCGCTCCCGATAGGGGAGGACCAGACCATCTCGCAGCCCTACATGGTGGCGAGGATGACCGAGTTGCTCTCGCCCGAGGAGGGTGATTCGGTGCTGGAGATAGGAACCGGGTCCGGCTATCAATCGGCTGTACTTGCCGCTATGGGAGCCGTAGTCACCAGCATCGAGCGGATTGGCTCCCTTGCCGCCAGGGCGCGGGATACGCTGGCGTCTCTAGGGTTTGCCGTAAACGTAATATGGGCCGACGGGCGGGAGAGGGTCGGTTGCGCGGAGGTATTCGACGGAGTTGTAGTGACGGCGGCGACACCTGCGGTCGAGGAGTGGTGGACGGAGTCCCTCGCCCCCGCCGGGCGGCTTGTCGCGCCGGTGGCCGTCATGTCGGGCGGAGAGAGGCTACTGTTGAGGCTGAAGAACGCGGACGCCTCCTTAACCGACACATGGCTGGACTACTGCCGATTCGTGCCGCTTCTTGGCGGCACGCAGACGGGGTCGGTCGACGGGGCGTGTCAGTGAGCGCCTGGTACAGCGGGCTGTTCTCAGTTCGCTCCCTGAGCATCTCCGGCCTGGTGGCCGCGGCCTACGTCGTCGCCACCCTCCTGTTCGCGCCCCTCTCCTACGGGTATGTACAGGTGCGCATCTCCGAGGCGCTGTCCGTGCTCCCCTTCATTCTGCCGGAGTCGGTGCTCGGTCTGTTCGTCGGCTGCCTGTTCGCCAACCTCATCGGGGGGTTCGGACTGCTGGACGTGCTGCTGGGCAGCGGCGCGACGCTGCTGGCGGGCGCAATCTCCGTCGCCATGCCGACTGCATGGCTGGCGGCCCTGCCGCCGGTTATCGTCAATGCCCTTGTGGTGGGGGGCTATCTCTCGTTTATCCTAGACGTGCCGTTTCTCCTGTGCGCGATGTACGTGGGCGTCGGGCAGGCCGTGGCCTGCTACCTGCTGGGCGTGCCGCTCGTCCTTCTCCTTAGAGACCGTTTGGGCGTGTCAACGGGGCGGCGTTGAGGCCGCCCCGCACCCCGCAGGTTGTCGTCTACTTTCTCCGCCACTTGACGCCGTCGGGCGTGTCCTCCAGGACCACTCCCATCGCCGACAGCTCGTCGCGAATGGCGTCGGCTCTCTTGAAGTCCCTGCTCTTCCTTGCGGCGTCGCGCTCGGCTATGAGATCGCGGATCCTGGAGTCATCCGTGCCGTCCTCCTCCACTCGCCCCGGTATCCCCATCACAGTCTCGACCATGCCGAAGAACCTGTCCGCGGGCGGCAGGAACGATTCCTCAAGATCGCTGCGCTCTTTCAGGTAGTTGTTCACGGTCCTGACCGCCTCATAGACAACTCCGAGGGCCGCGGCCGTGTTGAAGTCATCGTCCATCGCTGCGGTAAACCGGTCCTCGTAGCTCCTGAAAACCGACTCGTGGTCGGAGCCCGGAGTCCCGTCGACCCTCTTCCTGTGGTTCCTGGCGTGATCCAGGTCCAGCAGGCAGTTTTCGAGGCGTTCGACGGCTCCGAGCGACTGCCTCAGGCTGTCCTCGGAGAAGTTGAGCGGCGAGCGGTAGTGGGCGCTGAGCATGAAATGGCGTATGGCCTTCGCAGGGTACTGCTCCAGTGCGGCCCTGGCGGTCAGGAAGTTGCCCAGTGACTTGGACATCTTCTCCTTGTCTATGAGCAGGTAGCCGTTGTGTATCCAGTAACGGACGAACTTCTTGCCGGTGGCTGCCTCGGCCTGGGCCACCTCGTTCTCGTGGTGCGGGAAGGTCAGGTCCGTGCCGCCAGAGTGTATGTCGATGGTGTCACCGAGGTATTTCATGGACATCGCGCTGCACTCGATGTGCCAGCCGGGGCGTCCTTCTCCCCACGGGCTGGGCCAGCTCGGCTCTCCCTCCTTCCTCGCCTTCCACAGGGCGAAGTCGAGCGGGTGGCGCTTTCTCTCGTCGATCTCTATCCTCGCGCCGGACTGCAGCTCGTCAAGGCTCTGTTTGGCAAGCACACCGTAGGATGGGAAGCTCTCCACGTCGAAGTATACATCCCCGTCGACGTTGTAGGCGTGTCCTTTTTCGACCAGTCTCTGTATAAGCGAGATTATCTCGGCCATGTGCTCGGTGGCCTTGGGCGAGTGGGTCGGGCGCTTGACGCCGAGGGCGTCCGCGTCTCGGTAGTACTCGGCGATGAACCTGTCTGCGAGCTGATCCACGGTTATTCCCTCGCGGTTAGCCCGGTTTATCATCTTGTCGTCGATGTCGGTGAAGTTCTGGACGAAGTCGACTTGGAGGCCCTTGAACTCCATGTAGCGTCTCAGCACGTCGAAGACTATGAACGGGCGGGCGTTTCCTATGTGAAAGTAGTCGTAGACCGTGGGTCCGCAGCTGTAGAAGGTGACGCGCCCCTCGTTCAGGGGAACGAACGGCTCTTTGGTCCTGGTCAGATCGTTGTAAAGGGTCAATCCCATTTTCTCGCACCTCCAGTAGTTTCTGAAGGGTATTATATAATATTGTCTTGCGCTGTGCAGAGGTGTATTTCGGTTCGGGTGTCGGAATCGAGGGGTGTCGGGCGGGCGGATTGGGGGGCGCGAAAATGGCTCGGGAGCATATAAAAAACCTGTTGAAGAGCCTTCCGGACAGGCCGGGCGTCTATCTCATGAGGGATGGCGAGGGCGGAGTGCTCTACGTCGGGAAGGCAAAGTCTCTGAAGAAGAGGGTGGCCTCCTACTTCAGGCACGACTCGTTCGCGTCCCCGCGCCTGAGAAAACTGGTCTCGATGATAGAGGACATCTCGGTGATCAGGACGGAGACCGAGGTGGAGGCGTTGATTCTCGAGGCGAAGTTGATCAAGAAATACGCCCCTTTCTTCAATGTCGACTTGAAGATGAACGACAGGTACCCCTATATAAAGATCACCTCGGAGACATTCCCGCGCATCGTCATCACCCGCCAAAGGGGGAAGGACGACGGCATCTACTTCGGACCCTATGTGCGGGTCGGGGATGTCCGCTCGCTGCTTCGGCTGATAGAGAGGTACCTTCCGCTCAGGATATGCGCGAGAGAGATAGACCCTGGCGATGCTGCGAAGGGGGTCAGGCCGTGCCTGCACTACTCGCTTGGACGCTGCATGGGGGTGTGCGCCGGGCTCGCCTCGGCCTCCGAGTACCGCGAGAGGGTCGACGATGTCATCCTGCTTCTGCAGGGGCAGTCCGCGGAGGTCGTGGAGAGGCTGCGGAAGAGGATGGACAGCGCTGCCAGGGAGATGAGGTTCGAGGAGGCGGCCAGGCTGCGAGACACCATCAGGGCGATATGGCGGGTCTCCAGGCAACGCCTGTCGATGCCCCTGCGCGAGGACTTCGACGGGGACATGTGGATTCGCCTCAACCACCTGCAGGAGCTTCTGAACTTGCCGGTCCTCCCCTGGAGGATAGACGGCTTCGACATCTCGCACATGTCGGGCAGGGAGACATACGGGGTGGTGGTCGTGTTCGAGCAGGGGGTACCCAACCGCTCCCTGTACAGGCGCTTCAAGATCAGGACCGTCGAGGGGGTGGACGATTTTCGCTCGATGGAGGAGACCCTGGAGCGCCGCTACTCGAGGTCGCTCGAGGGGAAGGAACCCCTGCCTCAGCTCATCCTCATAGACGGGGGGCCAGTGCAGCTCGAGTTCGCGCGAAAGGCGCTGGCCAAGCTGGGACTTGAGAAAACTCCCTCAATATCTCTGGCAAAAGAGGAGGAACTGATATACCATAGCAGCGAGGGGACTCCACCTCTGCGCCTAGACCGGGGGGACGACGCGCTCCGCCTGCTGCAGAGCGTGCGGGACGAGGCGCACCGCTTCGCTATTGAAAGCCACCGCTCGGCCAGGACCTCGAGGCTCAGGCGGAGCGCGCTCGAGGACATTCCAGGCATAGGCAAGCACCGCGCCGCCCAGCTGCTTGGACGGTTCGGCAGCGCTAGCGCGATAGCCGGCATGACGATCGAGGAGCTGTCGGGGGCGCCGGGCATTGGCGCGGCCACTGCCGCCAGGATCTTGGACTACTTGAAGGGGAGGGGTACGGATGAGGATAATTGAGGGGAAGCTGGCCGGAGCCGGGCTGCGCTTCTGCATCGTGTCGCCCCGCTCCGGGGGCGTGGCCGGCGAGGGGCTCCTGATTGGCGCCAAGGATGCTCTTTTGCGTCACGAAGTTTCCCATCACGGAGTTGATATCGTCCGGACGCCGGGTGTCTGGGAGGCCGCGCTTGCCGCAAAGGAGGCCGCCATCACCGGGAGATACGACGGTATCATAGTGATCGGAGCATTGTGCGCGGGCGAGCGGGAGTACCTGAAAATCCTCGGTAACATCGCCTCGGTCGGCCTGGCTCAGCGGGTGCCGGTCACGTTCGGATTCCAGGCCGCCGGGCCGGGAGGGCGGGACCGGGACTGTTCGGGGGCCGACAACGAAGGTTTCAAGGCGGCCGTCGCCGCCATAGAGATGGCGAACTTGCTCAGACAGATGAGAAATGAGAAGGGGGATGTCCTGGATGCTTGATATACGGTGGATTAGATCGAACGTGGACGAAGTAAGGACTTTTCTTGCCAACAGGCTGAACGATTTCGACGTTGAACCACTGGTAGCGCTAGATGACGAGAAGCGCGCCCTTCTGGCCGAGACAGAGGAGCTTAAGGCCCGAAGAAACGAAGGGGCGAAGCAGGTGGGAGCTGCAAAAGCCAGGGGAGAGGACGCCTCCGGCCTGATGGAGGAGATGCGAGTCATAGGGGAGAGGGTGCGCGAGGCGGACGCAAGGCTCGCGGAGATCGAGGAGAAGCTTGGCTACATGCTTCTGTGCATACCCAACAGGCCGCATGAATCGGTCCCCGTGGGGAAGGACGAGAACGACAACCTGGAGATAAGGCGATGGGGGGAGCCGAGAAAATTCTCGTTCGAGCCGAAACCTCACTGGGATATCGGAGAGGCCGCGGGCATAATGGACTTCGAGAGGGGCGCGGCCCTGGCCCAGAGCAGGTTCACGGTACTCAAGGGTTTGGGAGCTCGCCTGGAGAGGGCATTGGTAAACTTCATGCTCGACCTGCATACCCAGAAACACGGCTACCTGGAGGTTCAGCCTCCCTTCCTGGTCAGCAGCAGGACCATGCAGGGAACCGGCAACCTTCCCAAGTTCGCCGAGGACCTGTACAAGTGCGAGAACGACGACCTGTGGCTGATTCCGACCGCCGAGGTCCCTCTGACCAACCTCTTCGCAGGCGAGATAATGGACGAGGAGCAGCTCCCTTATTACTGCACCGCCTACACTCCGTGCTTCAGGAGAGAGGCCGGGTCTCACGGAAGAGATGTGAGGGGAATGCTCAGGCAACACCAGTTCGACAAGGTGGAGCTGGTGAAGCTGACGACCCCCGAGCAGAGCTACGAGGAGCATGAGAAACTGACCGAGAACGCCGAGGAGGTGCTGAGACTGCTCGAGATACCCTTCCGCACGATCTGCCTGTGCACCGGCGACATGGGGTTCGGCGCCAGCAAGACCTACGACATAGAGGTTTGGCTCCCCTCCCAGGGCAAGTACCGGGAGATCAGCTCCTGCAGCAACTGCGAGGACTTTCAAGCCAGGCGCATGGGCACCCGATACCGACCTAAGGGCGGGGGCAAGCCGAGGCTGGTTCACACTCTGAACGGCTCCGGGATCGCCGTCGGCCGCACTCTTATCGCGGTGCTGGAGAACTACCAGCGCGAGGACGGATCGGTGGAGATCCCGGGGGCGCTCATACCTTACATGGGCGGAATAACAGAAATTCGCGCCTGATACAATCCGCGAAGGGTGGAAATATATTTTTCTTGCTGGTAGAATCCATCTTTAGAAGCCTCTTGCCGAAGGAGGACGGCCATAATTTTGAACACGGAGACTTACGCGTCGGGGATATTTATTTGCGTTCTCTTCATTGCGCTGCTGTGCTTCCTTACGCAGCGCATATGCAGGAGATGCGCGGACAACGCTCAATACAACTACTTCCGCGACCTTGCTCTGATAGGCGCGTGGGTTCTGGCGGCCGTGTGCGCGGGGGGACCGTCCTCGCGCTTCATTGTTGGAATGGCGGTGCTGTCCGCCGTCCTTGGGATGGTGCAGCACGTCTATCCGAACACGCTGTGGAAGCCGGCCTATCTGTTGATTGGCTTCATCTTCGCCCTGCTTGGCCCTAGGATCGAATTCATAGGACTGCCGGCCGGACAGTATCACTACCTGCCGGCCGAGGTGTCGGTGCTTCTGACCGCGGTCTGGGTGGCCGCTTTCCCGGTGCTGTTGCAGGAGCTCGACAACATTCCGGGGATGTCCGGCCACCTGTTGGCGATCTCGTTCTCCCTGATGCTGGCCGCGACGGTATTCTCGGGCCAGAGCCTGAGAGAGGCCTTCTTCATGTCCCTCTCCGGCATGATGTTCCTGGGCGTCTTCTGGAGTCGGCACGGGCACATGTACCGAAGGCTGGGGGCCTCCCTGTCGGCCATGTGGGGAGTGCTCGTGGCGGGCACCTCGGTCCTGGGGGTGAGCAAGGGGATTGCCCTTGGAGCCCTCATGCTGCTGCCGATAGGCCTCTTCGCGATACCTATCGCCGAGGCCACCCTCAATTTCATGAGCCGCGCGCTCACCTCGAAGGGGAACAATGCGGCGGTGCTTTACAGCAGGCTGATAGGGCGCGGTCTGGACCACCCGAGCGCCGTCCGTTTCATCACGTCGCTTTGCGCCCTGGCGGGGATGGCCGTCGCCGTGTCTCAGCTTGGAAAACCGCTCTTCCTCGCCCTGGCAATCTGTTTTGCCGTGCTGATCGCGGGTTATTCGATCATGCCGGCCATACGCAATATGAAGGAGAGTGCCAAGATGCCCAGAAGGCCCTCGATATGGAGCACCTCCATCGACAACGTCTCCATGAATTACGCTCTTTCAAAGGCGCGCGGAGGGCTCGTGCCGGGAGGCGGCGCCAGGCTGGTGTCGACGGTCAACGCCCTGGCGGTTCTGGAGGCTGAAAGAGACGAGCGTTACGCAGCGGCCCTGAGGAGCTCCTTTTTGACCCTGGCCGATGGCACCGGGCTCGTTTGGGCGCTTAAACTACTGGGGACCCCGGTTCAAGAGAGGGTCGCCGGCATCGACTACATGGTGGGGCTGGCGCGGATGGCCGCAGCCGAGGGGTGGCCAGTGTATCTGCTTGGATCGCGTCCGAACATCGTCGAGAAGGCTGCTTCAGAATTGAAGACGCGTTTTCCCGACCTGGTGGTAGTCGGCTACCGCGACGGGTACTTCGACGAAGGAGACGCCTCCGTGGCCGAGGCCGTCAAGAACAGCGGCGCGAAGATACTCTTCGTCGCCATGGGGGTGCCAAAACAGGAGATATGGGTCGCCGAGAACTCGGATAGATTGGGCGACCTGCTGGCGGTAGGCGTTGGGGGTGCCTTCGACGTGATCTCCGGCTCTTTGAAAAGAGCTCCCGTTATTATGCAAAAGATGGGGCTGGAATGGCTGTACCGCCTTCTGCAGGAGCCCTGGAGATGGAGGAAGGACTTGGATCTCGCGGTCTTCGCCGTCAAGGTCCTTTTGACCAGGGTCGGACTGTATGACTCCAAGGGCGGGAGACCTCTGTAAGGCACTGTGTCCGGTGATTATTCTGTACGCCCCCGTACAGCCCGCCGGGACGAGGGGGCGTTCTTTTTGTTGCCCAACGGGGCATAAGTCTTGAAAATTGTTATCCTTACCGTGGGGAGAATAAAGGACGCGCATGTCTCCTCGCTCACGAATCGCTACATTTCGAGGCTTCGTACCTATACACCGGTCGCCCTTGAGAACGTGCCGGATGTCAAGGACCAGGAGCCCTCCAAGAGGATCGCGAGAGAGGGTGCCATGATCCTGAAGGCGATAAACGACAGGGATTACCTGGTCACCCTGGAGGAGTGCGGGGTGCAGTTTGACAGCATCTCCTTCTCCGCCTGGCTTCGTTCTTCGTTGGAGGCAGCGCGGGGTCGCGTGGTGATGGTGATCGGCGGGGCTTTCGGGTTGTCGGACGAGGTCAGGCGCAGGAGCGACTTCTCTCTCTCCCTCTCCGAGATGACGCTGCCCCATGAATTGTGCCCCCTGTTCCTGGCGGAGCAGCTTTACAGGGCAGCCTCGATTGCCAACGGTGTAAAATATCACCATTAGTGTTCAGAT
The DNA here is from genome assembly GCA_022704435.1 of Synergistota bacterium. Classification (GTDB taxonomy): domain Bacteria; phylum Synergistota; class Synergistia; order Synergistales; family Aminobacteriaceae; genus JAAYLU01. The sequence goes on from JAKJGK010000002.1 coordinate 47,693, forward strand.
CGAAAAGAGAGGCGGATTACGCATGAATATGGACAAGATCATGAAACAGGCCCAGAAGATGCAGGCCCAGATGGCGAGCATCCAGGAAGAGCTAGCCAAGGAGCAGGTGGAGGGCAGCGCCGGCGGCGGAATGGTCACTGTGACGGCCAATGGGCAGGGGGACCTCGTGTCGGTGAAGATCGAGCCCGAGGTGGCGAACGATGACGTTGAGATGCTCGAGGATCTTGTCCTGGCGGCCGTGAACGACGCTCTGCGCAAGAGCAGGGAACTGGCTGGCAACCGCATGAGCAAGCTCACCGGCGGGCTCGGAATGCCGGGGCTGTTTTAACCCGCAGGTGACGGATTGCCGCTCCCCGATCCATTCGAGAGACTGTCGTCCCTGTTGCGAAAGATGCCCGGCGTCGGGGCCAAGAGCGCCCGCAGGATGGCGTTCTACGTACTGCAGCAGCCGCCGTCCTACGCCGAGGAGTTGTCGCGCGTGCTGACCGCACTCAAGGAGAGGGTGGGCAGCTGTTCCATATGTGGAAACATCACCGACCAGGACCCGTGCTCGATATGTTCCGACCCGTTGCGGGACCGCGGTCTGCTGTGCGTAGTCGAGACGGTGGAGGACCTTTTCAGCATCGAGCACGCCGGGGTCTTCTCCGGCCTGTACCAGGTTCTCGGGGGCAGGGTATCTCCCCTCGACGGGGAGACGCTGGACGACCATGTGCTCGAGTCGCTGCTGGAGCGAGTCAGGGGAGGAGGCATCAGGGAGGTGATCATCGCCACCAACCCGCGCATCGAAGGGGACCTGACGTATCATGCGCTGGTCAAATTCCTGGGACCCAGCGGAGTACCGGTCTCCCGGATTGCTTACGGCCTCCCTGTGGGCGGAAGCATCGAATTTGCCGACAGGACGACGCTGCAGGCGGCCATGGAGTCCCGGGTCAGGGTAAAGGGGGTGGAAGACTAATATATCGAAAATGCTCTGATTATGCCCCTTTCGTCTGCGGAAACGCTGAGGACTACGGGCCTTGTGATGAGCAATCACGCTTGATCAGAGCCTCCTTAAGAAGAAAGCAGTCCTGCTTGTGTGTTTGGACCGAGTTTCATCGAAGCCTCGATTGACGCGCCATCCAGGCATGAAGGGCCGCAGACAGGGCCTTTGGTAGTTTGGATCCGGCGCTCTTCACAGGCTCCTAAAAGCGAGGTGAGAAAATGACCGAGGGCCTTGGAAAAATCGTGCAGTTGGTTTTCTCCGGACTTATGATCCTCATTGGAGGCATGATAGGCGCCCAGGTCGCCTGGTTGCTGTTTCCTCTTATCCCGATCGATTGGTTTTCGGCCGGCAAGGAGTGGCTTCCTCTGTGGATGCCGGGCAAGTTCCTGTTCATACTTTTTTGCGTGGTCTTATTCGCATTTTTCGGCTTGATTCTTTCCCCGTTTTTTATGCGGCTTCTCGGCGCGATGGGCGCACTGATCGAGTCGCACCTTAAAAACGCCAGTTGGTCGGAGTTGACCTCGGCTACGGTCGGCATCATCATCGGACTGCTGATAGCCAACCTTCTGGCGCTCCCGTTCTCGGACATGCCATTCGGCAGCTACCTGGCGGTCGTGCTTAACGTGGTCTTCGCCTACCTAGGGGCTCGCATCCTGCTGAAGCGACAGAGTGACCTTCCTCACGTACTGAGCCCGATACGCGGACTCAAGGAGAGGTTCTCCTCCGGCAAGATGCAGCCCGGGGTCGGTGAGGGCGGTTATGCCGCCGATGAACAGCTGTGGTCGATCCCCAAGAAAATCCTGGACACGAGCGTGATTATTGACGGAAGGATCCTGGACGTGGCCAGCACAGGATTTTTGGAGGGAGTC
>JAKJGK010000203.1 GCA_022704435.1 Synergistota bacterium
GCGTCCATGAGCACCCGCCCCTCCTCCATCACTACCACCCTGTGCGCGTACTCGGCCGCCACCCACATGGTGTGGGTGATCATGACGATGGTCTGCCCCGCCTCGTTCAGCTTCCTTACCAGGTCCATCATCCTCCGCTGCTCCCTGTAGTCGAGCCCGGTGGTGGGTTCGTCGAGCACGATGATCCCCGGGCGCGCCGACAGCACGGACGCCACCGCCACCCTCTGTCTCTCTCCCTTGCTCAGCGAGAACGGGTCCTTGTCCTCGTATCCGGCCAGGCCCACTGCCTGCAGGGCCTCGCTCACCCTCGCGTCCAGCTCCTCCGCGGGACACCCCCTCATCCTGGGACTGAAGGCCACCTCGTCGCGGACGGTCTCGGAGAATATCTGGTGATCCGGGTTCTGGAAGACATAGCCGATCTCCCTGCCTATCTCGAAGACCGAATGACTGGACGTGTCCCTTCCGCGTATGCGGACTCTGCCCGAGGCGGGAGTCAACAGGCCGTTCAAGTGCTTCGCCAGGGTGGTCTTGCCGCTGCCGTTGTGCCCAAGCAGGGCCACGAACTCCCCCTCGCGCACAGACAGGTCGACCCCGTCGAGCGCCCTTACACCGCCGCCGTAGACGTGGCTCACCCCCTCGAGGACGATCGCCTCCGCGCCGAGGCTTCTCGCGCGCGAGGCATCCCCCTCCAGCAGCTCTTCGTACCTGGACTGGTCGATGAAGAGCCCCGATCTTCTGAAGAGATCCGCCCCCTCGGCTGGAAGCAGCGGCGTATGCTCCGCGACGCCGACGCCCGCCGCCCGAAAGAACTTCGGCACCTGCAGCGGCATGATCCCCGCCGCCTCCGTGAAGTCAACGTCCCTAAGCAGGTCCGCAGGCCTCCCCCGCGCCGCGATCTCGCCATCCCTCATCACGACGAGCCGGTCGGCCGCCAGGGCCTCCTCCGTCTCGTGCTCGATGACGATCAGTGTCAGGGCCCCGCTCTCGCGGAGCGCCCTGGCAATCCTGAAGACCCCCGCCTTCCCCAGGGGATCGAGGTCCGTGGTCGGCTCGTCCATGCAGACTATGTCGGGCTGCATGGCGAGCACCGAGCCTATGGCCAGGCGCTGCTTCTGACCGCCGGACAGGGTCGCCGGGCTGCGCCCCTCAAACCCCTGAAGATCCACCATCCTCAGGACCCTTTCGACCCTCTCCGCTATCTCCGCGCGCGGGACGCCGAAGTTCTCCGGCCCGAAGGCGACCTCCAGCCTCACGTTGGTGGAGAAGAGCTGCGCCTCGAAATCCTGGAAGACGAGCCCTATCTCCCCCGCCATCCTGTTGACGGGGCTCCTGCCCGCCTCGACTCCGTTCACCAGCACGACTCCCTCGCGCTCGCCCCGAATGAATCGCGGCACAAGCCCGTTCAGGCAGTTCGCAAGGGTGGACTTCCCGGCGCCGCTCGGGCCCATTATCACCACGAACTCGCCCCTCTTTACGTCGAAGTCGACCGACTTCAACGCCGATGCTCCCCCGCTTCCCCTGTACGAGAAGGAGAGCCCCCTGGTCTCGACCGCCATTTCCCCTCCCATTTTTTAGCCCTCAGCCCCCTGTGTCAAGCCCGATAAAAGATGATCGCCACCGGATTATAGCAGAGCCGCGACCCTGGATCGACGGTTACAGTATAGTGCCTGCGCGGCTTCCGTCAACGGCGCGATCGCGTCGCTCCCTTCCATGACGACCGCATTTAAGGTAGAATAACGACGGACTATCGACAGAGGCGAGATTCGCGCGGCCTTTTCGGGCGCGCATTTGTGATTTGCATAGTTGTGTCCGGAAGGAGCCGAGCATGTTCAGAAATTCGGTCGTACGCAACACCCTGTTCATGATGATAAGCGTCATCCTGTTGGCAGCCGCGCTGGCCTTCGTGGCCCACAACGGGCTGAACGGGCTGCTGACCGCGGTTGAGACCACCACCGGCCGCGTGCTGGAGGAGCAGGCGCGCAACGAGGTGGCCTACTACAACCAGGCGACCGACGCCTTCGGACAGTCGATGGCCGACTACCTGGCCTGGATAGCCTCCGCGCCCCTGTGGAACATGGATACCGCCGAGCTGGCCGCGTTTGCCTCCGGGGTGCTCAACATACCGGACATCCTCTCCGCCGTGGTGAAGGACGAGAAGGGCGTTATAGTGGCGGGGGAGCTGATGCTGGGCGCCAGGGCCGAGGGCAGCCGCTTCAGGGGGTTCAGGTCGCCCATCATGCACGAAGGAAGGAGGATAGGCTCGGCAGAGGTGGTGATGAACACCGCCAAGATGGAGCAGATCCAGCAGAAGTCCGAGGCCACGCGAGAGACGCTGCTGGACTCCTTCAAGACCGACACCCATGCGGCCGAGAGATCCGTGCGGTTCAGGACGATGCTTCTGACCTCGGCGGTCCTGTCGCTGTTCATACTGCTCAACACGCTAGTCATCGTCGGCTTTTTTGCGCCCCTGCGCGCCATAACAAGAGCGATCAGCCGCTTCGCCGACGCCGACATATTCTCCCTGTCGCGGGGGGGCGTCGCGACGGGAGAGACTCTCTCGCGCTCGACGCCGGCGCTCGGAGAGGCCCTTGACAGATTCAAGGGAGAGCTGGACCAGAAGGTACCGGTGAGGGGGAATTACGACTTCGCCCTGCTGTCCGGCGCCCTGATGACGATGGCGGACCTGGTGCGCACGCGAATAAGGGTGCAGGAGGCGGTTACGGACATGCTGAACGTAGTCG
>JAKJGK010000003.1 GCA_022704435.1 Synergistota bacterium
GTAGGGGTAGGCGTCCCCCCTGTTCGGGTCGAACCCCCAGATCACGGGGGAGAGCGGGCCCCTCGCCGGCATTCCCAGCCCGAAGTAGACCGCGTCCACTATCGCCTGCTTGTCGACCGCGTAGTTGATCGCCTGGCGGGCGAGCTTGTTGTCAAGCGGCTTGACCGCCACGTCCAGCCCGAGGTAGTTGGTGGCCATGGCCGGGCAGGTGTAGGTCTTGAAGCCCTTGTTGCCCTGGAAGTTCACGAACTCCGCGTAGGGGAAGTTCGCCGGGATGAGGTCTATCCCGCCGGACTCGAGTTCTATCAGCCTGGTGGCGTCCTCCGGGATGCCGCGGTAGACTAGCCTGTCTATCTTGGCGGGGCCGCCGAAGTATTCGTCGTAGCGCTCCAGGACGACCTTGTCGCCCCTGGACCAGCTCGTGAACCTGTACGGTCCGCAGCCGACCGCGACCTTTGAGCCGTAGTCGGCCCCAGCCTCCTCCACGGCCTTCCTGTTCAGGATGGCGGTCTCGTAGCGGCTGAGGCTCATCAGCATAGGGGCGTAAGGCCTGGCGGTGACGAGCATGACCGTGTGATCGTCGATCACCTCCACGGACTTGACCTCCTTGAGGTGGGTCGCGCCGGGCGCGGCGGTCGAGGGATCCTTCAGCCTGTCGAAGGTGAACTTCACGTCAGCGGCGGTAACCGGCTCGCCGTTGTGGAACGCGACGCCCCGGCGCAGGTGAAACACCCAGGACAGGTTGTCGGGGTTCTCCCAGCTCTCCGCGAGGTCGGGGATGATCTGCATGTTCTCGTCGACCTGCACCAGGTTGCTGTACACCTGCCGTATCACGTTAGCCGAGTACACATCGTTGACCTTCTGCGGATCCATGCTTGCGATATCCGCAACCTGCGCTATCCTGAGCTCCGACGCGAGAGCCGCCGGGGAGAGGATCAGGAGAAGCGCCGACACCATGAGTATTGCGCGAGAGACCTTCATTCAACCGCACTTCCTTTCCGTGGTGTATGTAAACCTTGTTGCCGATTCAGTATAATTTTACCACGAAGGTCCCGCAAGATACAGATCGCATTATGCAGGAGGTATGGAGGGGAACCTGCCTACACGGGATCAGGGCTTCCTGGACTGGCTTCCGGGCTTCCCGCCGTCGGGGGAACCTTCCTGCGCGAGGGCAGGGCCTCTATCAGCGCGCGTGGCATCACACCGCAGGCGGGGTACCTTCCTGCGCGGGGGCCAGGGCCTCCATGCTCCCGCTGTTGACATCCGCGCCTGCGAAAACTATATTTGAGCCGCCCCGCGCGATAGGCGGGGGGGGCGGCCGACATCCGCGGTCGCCGGACTTGATCAAAACCGACCGGAGGGGGTAATTCTCATGGAACTGAACAACGTCCTGTTCGCGCTCGGGCTGACCGTGCTGGCGGGCCTCTCCACCGGCATAGGCAGCGCGCTCGCCTTCTTCGCGAAGCGCACCAACACCCGCTTCCTGGCCTTCTCGCTCGGCCTCTCGGCCGGGGTCATGATATACGTGTCGCTCGTCGAGATCTTCTTCAAGGCGCAGGTCGCCCTGAAGTCGGACCTCGGCGAGAGGGGAGGGGCCTGGGCGGCCGTCGCGGCCTTCTTCCTGGGGATAGTCGCGGTCATGCTGATTGACAAGTACGTGCCGTCGGAGGAGAACCCGCACGAGATGCACCGGGTGGAGGAGCTGCGCGGACGCGCGGGGGAGCTCGGAAGGGAGCGCTCCCTGATGAGGATGGGCCTGATGACCGCGCTCGCCATAGGGATTCACAACTTTCCCGAGGGGATAGCCACGTTCATGGCGGGGCTGCACAACCCCCACCTGGGCATCCCGATAGCCTTCGCGATCGCGGTGCACAACATACCGGAGGGGATAGCGGTCTCCGTGCCGATCTACTACGCCACCGGCAGCAGGAGGAAGGCCTTCTGCTACTCCTTCCTGTCCGGGGTCGCGGAACCGCTGGGGGCCCTGCTGGCCTGGCTGGTGCTGATGCCCTTCCTGACGGAGACCCTGTTCGGGGTGGTATTCGCCGCGGTGGCGGGGATAATGGTGTTCATCTCGGTGGACCAGCTGCTTCCTGCGGCAAGGAAGTACGGGGAGCACCACGTGTCGATATACGGGCTCGTGACAGGCATGTTCATCATGGCCACGAGCCTGCTGCTGTTCATCTGAAAAGGGGGAGTTGCGATGCGGGCGAAGCTGGACGTGGAGCAGTACCTGAGGGATCTTGAGCACCTGGTGAACATCGACAGTCACACCGCGGACCCGGAGGGGGTGGAGGCCGTGGCCGGGTTCTTCGAGAGGGCCTTCGCCGAGGCCGGGTGGTCCGTCAAGCGGGTGGACATAGGTACCGGAGCGGGGCCGTGTCTCGAAGCGACCAACGGGCAGCCCCCCTACGACGCGCTGCTTCTGGGGCACATGGACACGGTCTTCCCCAAGGGCACTGTCTCGGATCGTCCGTACTCCCGCGACGGCGACCGCGCCTTCGGGCCGGGGGTGGTCGACATGAAGTCCGGCCTGCTGTTTGCCCTGTACGCGGCGCGCGAGTTGACCGCGACGGGAGCGTCGGGGTCTTTCTGCATCGCGTTCAACAGCGAGGAGGAGACCGGCTCGACGAGCGCCCGCCCGTGGATCGAGCGGCTGGCGCGGGAGAGTCGGAGCTCGATAGTGCTGGAGCCTGCGAGGGCGAGCGGGAACCTGGTGAACCAGCGCAAGGGCATCGGGCACATCCACGCTGTCTTTCACGGCAGGGCGGCTCACGCGGGGGTGGAGCCGGAGAAGGGGGCGAGCGCGGTGAACGAGATGGCCCGGTGGATCATCGAGCTCAACGAGCTTGCGAACGTCGACCGGGGCACCACCCTGAACACCGGCCTTGTGTCGGGCGGCACGGGGGCCAACGTGGTGCCGGAAGTCGCGTCCATCACGGTGGATGTGCGCGTCAGGAGCCTGGACGAGGCGGAGAGGATCGCCGCGCGCATAGAGGAGATGAAGGCGCGCCCCTTCACTCCGGGGGTGTCGGTCGACGCCGGGCTGGTGATGACGAGGCCCCCCATGAACCCGGACGCCGGGACGCAAAGGCTCTGCGCGCTGGTGGAGGAGGCCGCGGGGGAGGCCGGGGTGGAGTTCGGCTGGCAGGCGACCGGAGGAGGTTCGGACGGCAACTTTACAGCGGCCCTCGGGGTCCCGACGGTCGACGGAATGGGGCCCGTGGGCGGAAGGTCCCATTCGGTGGACGAGTACCTCGACCTCGCGTCGCTGCCCTCCAGGTTCGACATGCTCATGGGGGTCCTCGCGAGGATCCCTGGCTCGGAGGTCTAGCGGTGGTCGCCCCGGCGGCGACCGCCCGCAGGACGATAACGCGCCTGGGCGGCGATTCGCTCGCGTCGGCGGAGGACGAGATGCTGGTGGAGACGCGTCTTGTCCTGGTCGTGAACGGCGCGGAGGTCGAGAGCGCGGTCTGCACGGCCGGTTACGAGGAGTACTGGGCGGTCGGGCACCTGGTCTGCGGAGGCGCCGTGTCGAGAATCGAGGACGTTGAAGGGATCGACGCAGCCCCCGGCAGGGTGTCCGCGAGGGTCGCGGGGCGCGTCGGGCCCCGCCCGGAGGTCCCGTCGCGCATCGTTCGCGCATCCGTGCTGGTGGACGGCGCGGAGTGGCTTGCGGGGGCGCCCGTCTTCCGCGCCACCGGCGGCACTCACGTGGCTGCCCTGGTGTCCCTGGACGGGGAGAGGCTGTTCAGGGTGGAGGACATCGGGCGTCACAACGCGGTGGACAAGGCGGTGGGGTGGGCGGTCATGAACCGCGTCCCGCTCGCGGGGGTGGCCCTGCTGGTGTCGGGCAGGCTGCCGTCCGACATGGTGGGCAAGGCCGTCGCGGCGGGAGTCCCGGTCATGGGCAGCGTGTCGGCGGCCACCTGGGACGGCGCCGCGGCCGCCGAGGCTGGAGGGGTTGTGCTGGCCGGGTTCATCCGCGGCGGCAGGATGAACGTCTATACCTTCCCCGAGAGGGTATCGGGCAGCAGCCAGTGAAGCAGCGCCTCCCAGAGCCTTTCGGCGGTCACGGGCTTGGGGACGTAGTCGTTCATCCCGGCCTGCATGCAGGCGTCCTGGTCGCCCTTCATGGCCCTGGCGGTCATGGCCACTACCGGCACCAGCCGGTTGGGGAAGTCCTCCGGCATGGCGCGCAGACGGCGGGCGGCCTCCAGGCCGTCCATGTTCGGCATCTCGACGTCCATCAGGACGAGGTCGTAGGGGTCCATTGACAGTATCTCCAACGCCTCGACCCCGTCGGATGCGACGGCGGGAACGACGCCCAGCTTGCGCAGGATGGCGACCGCCACCTTCTGGTTTATCAGGTTGTCCTCCACCAGCAGGACCCGCTTCTTTGCGAGGGCCGACATGCACGACTCGTCAAGGGTCAGGGCCCCTCTCCGCTCGCCGGGCCGGGCCTCGGGACGGTCCGCCACCGGAAGCCTGACCGAGAAGCGGAAGAGCGAGCCGGGCCCGCCGCGCGCGGCAACCTGCGCCCTGCCGGGTGCCGGGCTCGCGACGGACAGCCGGCCGCCCATCATCTCGGCGAGCTGGCTGGTTATGGCGAGGCCGAGCCCGGTGCCTCCGTAGCGCCTGGTGGTGGACCTGTCCGCCTGGACGAACTTGTCGAATATGTGCGCGGCCCTGTCGGGAGGTACGCCCACGCCGGTGTCGCGTACGGTGAAGACCAGGTCCGCGTCTTTCGCGCCCGTCCGCTCGGAGTGGAGCTCCAGGGCCACCTCCCCCTCGTCGGTGAACTTGACCGCGTTGCTGAGCAGGTTGGTGAGCACCTGTCTCAATCGACCCGGGTCGCCGAGGACGAAGCGCGGCGCCTCGAGGTCGAAATCGCTCCTGAACTGTATCCCCTTCTCGGCGGCCGCGGCGGCGAAGTGGGCCGCGACCCTGTCCACCAGTTCGCGCAGGTCGAAGCGGACGCTCTCGAGCTCCAGCCTGCCGGCCTCTATCTTGGAGAAGTCAAGTATGTCGTTCAGCAGGCCCAGCAGGGACTCCGCGCTGCTCAGAAGGGTCTCGGCGCAGTCCCTCTGGTCGTCGTTCAGCCCCTTCTCCAGGAGCAGCGAAGCCATGCCTATGATCCCGTTGAGGGGGGTGCGTATCTCGTGGCTCATGTTGGCCAGGAACTCGCTCTTGGCCACGTTCGCGCTCTCGGCCTTGCGCGCCAGCTCCTGCGACAGGCGCGACTCCTCCTCCAGCCGGCTCATCGCGGAGGCGAGGGCCCGCTCCGCGGCCCTTCGGGCGGTGATGTCGCGCGAGACCCCAAGTATCCCGGCCAGCTCGCCGGAGGGGGTATAGATGCCGGTGATGGAGGCGTCCGTCCACACGGTCGTCCCGTCCTTGCACGGCTGCTCGAGCTCCACGTGATTATCCTCGGGGTCGTCCAGAATCTTTTCGCCCTTCGCTATCCGCTCCCATATCCCCTTCATCCCTTCCACGAAGAGATCCAGCGATCCGGGGCAGATCGCCTCCTCGGTTGGCTGGCTCATTACCTCCTCGGGGGTGTAGCCGCGCAGGCGGAAGACCGACGGACTGACGTAGGTGAAGCGCCCCTGCAGGTCCAGGGTCCAGATCACGTCCATCGCGTTGTCCGCCACGAGCCTGAACCTCTCCTCGCTTTCGCGCAGCGCCTCCTCGGCGGCTCTCCTCGCCGTGATGTCGCGCACTACCGACAGGATCCCGATGAAGGCCCCATCGTCGGAGTAGAGGCCGGTGGACCTGGCCTCGGCCCAGAAGGTAGAGCCGTCCCTGCGGATCAGCTCCATCTCGCGCGATTTGCCGCTGTCGGGGTAGGGGAGGCCGGCAAGCACGGCCTCCTTGATTTGGAGGGCGCGCTCCTTGAGGGACCTGTCCTCCTTGCCCCCGCGGACGAGGTCCAGCGGGTCCATCCCTAGGAGCTCCGAAGGGGCGTATCCGAGCACGGCCGAGCACGACGGGCTGGTGTAGATGAAATGCCTGTCCAAGTCGGTAACCCAGATGATGTCCTTCGAGTCCTCGACGATCTTTCTGTAAAACTCCGCGCTCCTCCTGAGTCCGTCGGCGTCGTCGGGACCCCTGGTGAACGGGTGCGCGGACGCGGGGCGCGGGCGCGCGAGGCAACAGACCACCAACAGCAACGCGGCAACAAGGCCCGGCACCGCCGCGCCGCGCAGGGAGATCAGGCATAACAAAACAAGCAGAACCGTTGCGACGCCGACCGGGAGAAGTCGACGGGCGGCGGCTTTTTTCAGATCCGCGAAGGCTGTCACGACTTTCGGCGGCTTAATCCGAGGACTGGGCCAGGGCCTCCTGCTCCTCGGCGGAGAATATGCGATCGAGGTCCAGGAAGATGATGAGCCTCCCCTCGACCTTGGCCACTCCCCTGATGAAGTCCGAGCTGACGCCGCTCGCGACTATCGGGGGGGTCGGCTCGATGGCCTCGTCCGGTATGCGCAGGATCTCGGAGACCCCGTCCACCAGGATCCCGATGTTCTGGCCGGACATGTTGACCACAATGATGCGCCTCTCGGCGTCCACCGACTCGCTCCTGTCGGCCACCAGGAACCTCTTGCACAGGTCCACTATGGGGACTATCTGCCCCCTGAGGTTGACGATCCCCTCCACGAAGTCCATCGACTGCGGAATCGTGGTGATGTTCTGGAGCTTGACTATCTCCCTCACCCGGGAGATGTCTATGCCGAACTCCTCCTTGCCCAGGCCGAATACCACCAGCTGCTGCTCAGCCATCTTCTCTCCTCCTTTATCGCAGGTTCCTGCGAAATGTCGGGGTACACGTCAATTCTATCAGATCGCCCCCCCGGCCTCCACCCTGAATCGTCCGACCGAGCGCCTCATCTCCCCGGCCAGGCCGACCAGCTCGTCCGCCGCAGAGGCGATCTCCGCCGCCATACGACCCTGCTCCTCCATCGAGCGGTTCATTCCCTCGACCTGCTCCGCTATCTCCGCGCTCGAGCGCGCGACGTGGTCCATACCCGCAGTCATCTCCTCCGCGCTCGCCGACTGCTCCTCCATCACCGCGGCTATCGACTGAACGTTCTCCGTCACGGACCCGATCTTATCCACCACGTCGTCTATCGTGGCCTTGGTCTCCTTCGCCCGCTGGACCAGCTTCTCTATCTGACCCACGCTGCTCTTCTGGTCGCTCCTGGCGTTGTCCGTCTTGCCGGAGATCTCCCCTATCACACGGCCGACCTCGCCCGCGGCGCGGTTGGACTCCTCGGCAAGCTTCCTGACCTCCTCGGCGACCACCGCGAACCCCCTGCCCGCCTCGCCCGCGCGGGCAGCCTCTATCGCCGCGTTCAAAGCCAGAAGGTTGGTCTGGTCGGCTATCCCGGCTATGGTGTCCACGAAACCGGTGATCCCCGCCACGGAGCCGGCAAGGTCGTCCACGGCCTCGCTGACCTTGACTCCGGAGCGCGACACCTCGGCTATCATCCTCACCATGTCGTCGAGGGCGGCGCCTCCCTTCTCGGCGGCCCTGGATATCTCCTGGGCGCGCTCGCCGGTCTCGGCGGCGGACTTCGCTCCGGCCTGGGCGCCGCTTGACACCTCCTCTATCCCTGCGTTGGCCTCCTGGACGGCGCTCGAGGTCTCCTGGGTGTTGCGCACCACCCTGCCGGCGAGGGCGAGGGCCTCCTGGACGGACGCGCTGGAGCGCTCCGCGGCCGTGCTCATCTCCTCGGCACGCGTCAGGACGCTGCCCGCGCCGGACAGGATGTTGACGACGGCGTCGGCGGTGCCCTCTATCATGGCGTTCAGCGCGTCGGCGACGCCGCGGATCTCCTCTATCGTCGTGCGGACGGTCAGGCGGGTGGTGAGGTCGCCGGTGTCGGCCACGCGCCTGGCCTCGTCGGCCACCCTGCGCAGGGGCCTGGTCAGGCTGCGCGAGAAGAGCAGCACCACCACGATGGAGGCCAGCAGCACCGCGGCTATGCCGATGTAGACGGCGCGCCTCATCCCGGTTATGGCCGCCAGGGACTCGGCGGTGTCCGCGGCCGCGGCCACTATGTAGCCGTTGCCCAGGCGGCGGAAGGCTAGCGTCTTCTCGGCGCCCTCGTAGGCGTAGGAGAACCTGCCCTCGTGCTCGTTCAGCATGGTGTCGGCGAAGGGGGCCAGCGAGCCGCCGGAGACCTCCCTGAATCCTGGGCCGTCGAAGGCGTGCACGGGGTGGTACAGGAACTTCATGCCGCGGTTGAGCAGCAGGGCGTAGCCGTGGTCGTATATCCTGACCCTCTGGAGCATCTGCCTGACGAAGGAGAAGTCGAAGGTCATGCCCGCCACGGCGACCACCTTGTCGTCTATCTTGACCGGCATGGCGTAGGTGACCACCTCGGAGCCGTCCTCCCTGCGGCTGATGTCGCCCCAGTAGGGGGCACCGGTGTCAAGCGCGGACCAGTACCAGGAGGTCGTCTGGTTCTTTCGGTCGATGAGGTCGGAGGGGGAGAAGGTGTTCTCGTCCAGGTACATGTACAACGAGTTCTCGTCCTTGCGCTCGAAGCCGGCCATGTAGGTCTTGGCGACGCCGAAGATCTCCGGGTTGAATATCACGAACAGCCTGCGCGCCTCTCTCGACTGGACGCCCAGGTCGTTGATGAACTTGCTGTTCTGGGCCCCGAACTGCGGGATCACTATGTCGGCGATGTCGGGGCTGGGCATGTTGGGGAAGCGAGTGGTAATCAGAGCCGACAGCGCCTGCAGAATGCCGTCGAAGCGGTTGAACGTGGCGTCGAGCTCGAACGCTATGGAGTTTGCGGTGGCGATCTCGTAGTCGTTTACCAGCTTCTGGATGCTGTTGCCCGATATGTTCATCGCGTAGAAGGCTATGCCCCCCACCGACGCCACCAGGAGCACTATAACCACGGCGAGAATGCGCGCCCCCAGCCTGTTGAACCTGAACAAGTTGACCCTCATCGGTACTACCTCCTTGACTTTCGGGGCCGTATCGCCGTCCCCGAATAAAGTGCCGCGGCCCCCGTAAAGGCCGGAGGCCGCGGCTATCTTGCTCCTCCGGCGGCCCGGCCGTCATCGCCCCCTTGGACGGAAGACCCGTGGCTTTGCGTCCCCGCCTTTCGGCGGGTTTGCCCTCTTGCGGATGTCGTCTTCATTTTGCGTCAGAGCTTCTGCCTGAGCTCCTTCAGCTGGTTGGCCCGCTCTTCGCCCCTCTCCTCCAGGCCGATGCGGTTGACAACGGCCCTCTCGTTGACCGCCTTGAACACCACTCCAAGGGCGTCCGAGGCGACGACGTCGAACAGCAGCCGGTTTCCCCTCAGCTCGCGAAGGGTAGCGGTTACGATCACGGTGGTCCCGATCTTCGCCGGCACATGGTGCTCCAGGTCGAGCCTGCGCCCTACCGACAGGTAGCCCTCGGGCAGCCTTCCCTCGGTCGCCGCCATCGCGGCCGACACTGCGAGCGACGCGCAGGCCGAAGTCGACAGGTACTGGTTGAGGTACGGCGAAGAAGTCCCGATCGTGTCGTCGATGTCGACGGTCTTCTTGACCTCGCCCGTCATGCCTGGCTGCAGGAATTCGCTTAAATCGATCATGTCCTGATCCCTCCCCTGAGAGTGTTGAATTACGGTCGTCGCTTTGCGGAATCCCTGAATGACGCTGCGCGGGCCCAGGGGGGCGCTCGGCGGTGTCAAGACAGATGACGGAGGAGACTTCTTCGATCAGGGGTTCCTCAAGGTGCATTTTACACTATCTCGCTTACAATTGAAAAGCCGCGGAGGAAAGGCCGAGTGGAAACGCCGGACCGCGCCGAATCGGCGTGCGACCGCGCGCGCTTTGGTATATACTTGAACAAATGCGACTATCGTTCGTCTTCGGAGGGATCCTGTATGAAGATCGTCGGGTTTTGCAATCTCAAGGGGGGGGTCGGCAAGACGACCGCCTGCCAGAATCTGGCGGTGGCCCTGGCCCGTTCGGGTCTGAGGGTCGCAGCGCTGGACCTGGATCCGCAGAGCAACCTCACGACGGGGTTCGGGATATCGGTCCCGGAGGAGGGCCCCTACATCTACGACTTCCTGATGGGGGACGCGCCGTTCCAGGAGGTGAAGACCGCGCGCGAGGGGGTGGACGTGGTGCCCAGCACCCTCGACCTGGCGGTGGCCGAGATGCGGCTGGAGAGCGAGCCCGGACGCGACACCCTGCTGAAGGACGCGCTCGAGTCCGCCCCCCTGTCCGACTACGACGCGGTGTTCCTGGACAGCCCGCCTCAGCTCGGCATATTCACTCGGAACGTGCTGACCGCATGCGAGGAGATAATAGTGCCGCTCGACAGCGAGTTCTACAGCCTCTCCGGCCTGCGGCTTCTGTCGCAGACGGTCGACCTGTACCGCAAGCGTCTGAACAGAGGGCTTCGGATCTCCGGGGTGCTGTTGACCAGGCACAACCCCAAGATCATAATGAACCGCGAGGTGGAGGCCGAGATCCGCAACCACTTCGGGGACAGGGTCTTCAACAACTACATTCGGCGCAACATCAGCCTCGTCGAGGCGGGCGGCGCCGGGCTCTCCATCTTCGGCTACGACGAGGGCAGCAACGGCGCCGCCGACTATGCGGCCGTCGCCGCGGAGCTTCTTGAGAGGTGGAAGAACGATGGCTAAAAAGAAGAGGCCCAGCCTGAAGGACTTTCTGGCCACTGGAATGGTCGACACGGGGGAGGACAGTGCGCCGCGGAAGGTCGAGGCTCCTTCGGAAGGGGTGACGGACGAGGCCGCACGAACCGCGGTCGAGACCGGGTCGCCGCAGCCCGCCGTCGAGGTCGCGCCGCCGCAGGCCGAGGCGAGGGATCCCGAGCCTGGCGAAGCCGTCCCGTCGGAGCTACGCGACCTGCTCGCGATGCTGTGTTCGGAGGACAGGAGTACCTGGGAGAGGGTCTTCGCGGCTGCCGAGGCGGAGGTCCTGCCGCTCGACCTGGTCGAGCGCAGGGAGGACTTCCGCACGATGGACAGGGCCCGCTTCACCCTGTTCAAGCTGGAGGCGCCGGGGGAGCCGCTGTTCCACGTCCGGACCAGCGTGCAGATACGCGAGCCGCTGACGGCGCTGATCAAGTGGGACGAGACCGGCAGGGCCTCGGTCTACAGGCCGTGACGGCGAGCTCGACTTGTGAAAGGTCGCGATTGAATTGTCCCTGGCGGAGACCCTGCTGATCTCGCTGTCGCTCTCGATGGACGCGTTCGCGGCGTCGCTGGGCATCGGCGCCTGCCTGAGCGGAGCCGCCGCTGCGCCGGCCCTTCGCGTGGGCGCGGCCTGCGGTGTCTTCCAGTCACTCATGCCTTTGGCGGGCTGCGCACTCGGATGCCGCTTTCTCGACAAGTTATCCGGCTACGACCACTGGGTCGCCTTCTTCCTGCTCCTGCTGGTGGGCGGCAACATGATGCGCCAGGCCGTCTCCGGGAGAGAGGACTCCTGTCCGCGGGAGGACTCCTCAAGGGGGCTCGCTCTGCTGCTGGTCGCGGTAGCCACCTCCATCGACGCCCTCGCGGTGGGGCTTGGGTTCTCGGCTATAGGGGCCCCGGTGGCGTTGCTGGCGTCATCGGCGGGCATCATAACAGCGCTGCTCTGCTTCGCGGGAGTGATGGCGGGCTTTCGCACCGGCGCGCTCCTCGGCGGGAGGGCGGAGTTCGCGGGAGGGCTGGTCCTGTGCCTGGTGGGCGCGAACATCCTGAGGCTGCACCTGGGCGCGTAGCGCGGGAGGCCTGGGTGTACATCCTCAGGTGCTCGGACGGAACCCTGTACACCGGCTGGACCTACGATACGGTCGCGCGGCTCGGGGCGCACAACTCCGGCAGGGGGGCTAGGTACACCGCGTCTCGTCTCCCTGTCGAGATGGTCTACTGCGAGCGAGTCCGGTCGAAGAGCGAGGCCTTGAGGCTGGAGCGCGCGATCAAGCGGATGGGGCGCGAGCGCAAGGAGCGCCTCGCGGAGTCCTCCGCTGGGGCGACGGGATGAGCCGGCGACGTATGATCGCCCTGCTGCTCCTGTCGGCGCTGGCCCTCTCGGTCGTCCTGTTTCTGCTCAGGTCCCCGGCCCCCGTCGGCGGGCAACTGAGGGAGAGAGGAGAGATGGCCGTGGCAATAGGCGGAGAGCTGGCGGGCGCGGCCAGGGTCCAGCTCGACATGCTCCCGGCTGAAGACCGGGCCGAGGTCGAGGAGATGCTTGAAGAGCTGGAGAGAAGTGTGGCCGCGGTGAACGCGCTGCTGCGCGAGGCCCGCCCGGACGAGGCGGCGCTGTCGGCGGCGGTGGAGCAACTGGAGAGGTCGCTCGAGGCGACGCGATGACGGAGGGGTATAATGACATCGACTAGCGACGCGTCGGCCTTCGCCCGCAGGGTGGCGTGGCTGCTGGGCAGGTATATGAAGGTGCAGGAGGAGCTGTTCAAGCCCTCCCTGGGCAAGATCCTTCGAATACCGGGGCTGTACCGCCCGGTCGACTACGGGGAGAACCGGCGCATACTGAAGGAACTCCTGTCCGAGCTGTCCGAGGTAAAGTCGGACATCAGGCGGTTGAGGCCGGGGCAGGAGGAGTCCGTCTCGACCGAGGACAGGTTCCTCGGGGTGCTCAGGAGGTACGTCTCTCAGATGGGCGATGCGGTGGAGATGCTGGCGGACATCTGCGGCAGGCTCAAGACCAGGAGCGAGGGCGGGGTGTACGCGCGGGCGGAATACAAAAGGGACATGGCGGAGCTGCGCGAGGCCCAGAGGAAGCACCTCGACACCGGCGCGGCGCTGAACGAGATGTTGAAGGAACTGGAGCGGGGGGGCGCGTGACGGCTGCCCCGGCGCTCCTTTTAAAGGGGTGATCTGTGTGTGTGCGAAGGCTGCGCGCGGCGGGGAGGGGACCTCTCCGTCGAAGTACGGCAAGGAGCTGCTGGCCGGCTTCTACAGGACGATGACGACCATCAGGCACTTCGAGCAGACGGTGGAGAAGTGCTTCCTCGAGGGGGAGATCCCCGGGTTCGTCCACCTGTACATAGGCGAGGAGGCCGTGGCGGCTGGGGTGATGGCCAACCTGCGCGACTCGGACTACATCCAGAGCACGCACCGCGGGCACGGCCATGCGATAGCCAAGGGGGCCGACCTCAAGAGGATGATGGCCGAGATATTCGGCAAGAGCACCGGGAGCTGCAAGGGCAAGGGAGGCTCGATGCACATCGCCGACTTCGGCGTGGGCATGCTGGGGGCCAACGGCGTCGTGGGCGGCGGCTTCACAATAGCGACCGGGGCCGCGCTGGCGCACAAGATGCAGGGGACGGACGGGGTGGCGGTCGCCTTCTTCGGGGACGGCGCGTCCAACCGCGGGACCTTCCACGAGGCGGCCAACATGGCCGCGGCGTGGGGACTGCCCGTGATCTTCGTCTGCGAGAACAACAAATGGGCGTCGACCACGCCCTACCGGACGACGACCTCGGTGGACCACATCGCCGACCGGGCCGCGGGCTACGGGATGCCGGGGGTGGTGGTCGACGGCAACGACGTCTTCGCGGTGTACGAGGGGGCGAGGTCCCTCGTGGAGAGGGCGCGCCGCGGGGAGGGCCCCGCGCTGCTCGAGTGCAAGACCTATCGCATCAAGGGTCACTTCGTGGGGGACCCGGAGAAGTACCGCACGAAGGAGGAGGTCAGGAAAGTCTTCGAGGAGACCGACCCGATCCCGCGCTTCGAGAGCGCTGTAGTCAAGGCGAGGGCCCTGACCAGGAAGGAGCTCGACGCCATCGACGGAGAGGCCCGCGAGGCTGTTCGCCTGGCGCTTGAGTTCGCCCGCACCTCCCCGGAGCCGGAGGAGTCGGCCCTGTTCGAGGGCCTTTACGTTTAAGGCGGTGGACGTGATGAGTACGATCACTTTTGCTCAGGCAACGCTCGATGCTATGACAGAGGAGATGGCCCGGGACGAGCGCGTGTTCGTCATGGGCGAGGATATTGCCAGGCAGGGCGGGATATTCGGCCAGTTCAAGGGGCTGGCCGACCGGTTCGGCACCGGGAGGGTGATGGACACGCCCATCAGCGAGACCGCCATAGTCGGCGCCTGCATCGGCTCGGCGCTGGCGGGGATGAGGCCGGTGGCGGACATGCACTTCGCCGACTTCATAGGCGTCTGCTTCGACGAGGTGCTGAACCAGATGGCCAAGATCTACTACATGTTCGGGGGGCAGAAGTCCATCCCGATGGTGCTGCGCGCACCGGACGGCCTCGTGAACCAGGCCGCCGCGCAGCACTCGCAGTCGCTGGAGGCCTTCTTCCTGCACATACCGGGGCTGAAGGTGGTCGCTCCGTCGAACCCGGCGGACGCCAAGGGGCTGCTCAAGTCGGCGATCCGCGACGACAACCCGGTCATCTATTTCGAGCACAAGGCCCTGTTCTCGACGAAGGGGGAGGTCCCCGACGGAGACCACCTCGTCCCGATAGGCAGGGCGAACGTGGTCAGGAAGGGAAGCGACGTCACCCTGGTGTCCTACTCCATGACGATGAACCACTGCGTCAAGGCGGCGGAGATACTGGCAGGCGAGGGGATCGATGTTGAGCTGATAGACCTTCGGACCATCTCGCCGCTCGACGTCGGGACCATCCTGGAGTCCGTGGCCAGAACCACCCGGCTGGTCATAGCCCACGAGGCGGTGAAGCAGGGGGGAGTGGGCGCGGAGCTGGCGGCCATCGTAGCGGAGGAGGCGATCGACTGCCTCGACGCCCCGATCGTGCGTGTCGGTGCCCCATTCACGCCTGTTCCCTTCGCCCGCCCGCTGGAGCGGGCCTACCGCGTGACCCCGGAGAAGATCGCCGAGGCGGTTCGTTCGGTGATGTAGGGCGTTTTACGGCGCCGGACCGGCCGAGGAGGTGAGTCGGGGGGCGACGGGGGGCGCCGAGGGCATATAGTCGTATCAAGTGTCGGAAATCTCAATCTCAGGAGGCGTAAAGATGAAAAAACTGGTTGCTGCAATGCTGCTGGCCGCGGCCCTGTGCGCGTTCACTGTCCCGGCCCTCGCGGAGTACAAGGCCGAGTACAAGCTGGACATAGTCCCGAGCCTCACGACCGCATGGGGGATGGGCGCCACCTACTTCACCGACCTGGTCAGGGAGAGGAGCGACGGAAGGATAAACATCAAGGTCTACCCCAACTCCCAGCTCACCACCGGGGCTCAGACCAACGCGTTCATGCTCGTCCGCAACGGGACGATCGACTTCGCCGTGCAGTCGTCGATCAACTACTCGCCGCAGATAGTCGAGCTCAACCTGTTCGCCCTCCCCTTCTTCATCGCCAACCAGCCCGACAAGTACGTCGCGATGGACGCGATCAAGGCGGGCGAGTCCGGCAAGCTGGTCGTCAAGGCCGTGGAGGACAAGGGAGTCAAGTTCCTGGCGTGGGGCGAGAACGGCTTCCGCGAGCTGACCAACTCGAAGAGGGAGATCCGCTCCCCCAAGGACATGGAGGGAATGAAGATCCGCGTGGTCGGCAGCCCGATCTTCCTGGACGCGTTCAGGGCCATCGGGGCCAACCCCCTGACCATGAACTGGAGCGACACGATGGCCGCGATACAGCAGGGAGTGGTGGACGGGCAGGAGAACCCGATCAGCACCTTCTACCCGGTCAAGATTCATGAGTACCACAAGTACGTCACCGACTGGCACTACGTGATCGACCCGACCATGTACGTCGTCAACCCGGCCGTATGGAAGACCTTCTCCGAGGACGACCAGAAGCTTATCCAGGAGGCGGCCGAGGAGGCCGGCAAGTACATGGTGGCGCTGGCGCGCATAAGCCTGGACGACGGGACGGCCTACAAGTACCTCGAGAGCATCGGCAAGCTGCCCGAGATCACCGACTGGTACAAGGAGCTGGCCAACGTCGGGATGACCGTGAGCATCCTCACGCCGGAGGAGACCAGGGCGTTCGCCGAGAAGACCGCGCCCGTGGTCGACGAGTGGCGCTCCAAGATAGGCGAGGAGATAGTGGCGGCGGCCGAGGCCGACATGGCCGCGGCCGCGGCCTCGAAGTAGAGATTGCCCCGGGGCAGGCCGAGGACCTCCTTGCCTGCCCCTTCAGAACGCCCGGCTCCCGCGCGCTCCCCGACCGCCGGCGGGTGCCGGGGTCCATTCTTTGACCAGAAGGGATTGGCCTCAATGATAAAAAAAGTGTTCGACAACTTCGAGGAGCTGCTGGGGTCCGTCATCCTCGTCGTGATGGCGGTGATAACGTTCGCCAACGTCGTAACCCGGTACTTCATCCTCTACGCGCTGGCCTTCACCGAGGAGGTCACCATCTACCTGTTCGTCTGGCTGGTGATGCTGGGGACCGCCATAGCTTTCAAGAAGGGGGCCAACCTGAGCATGACCTTCGTCTACGACAAGCTCCCCGCCAGGGGGAAGAAGCTCTGCTTCTTCGCGTCCACCGCCCTGTCCCTGGCCTTCTTCGCTCTGCTCGCCTACCTGGGGTACGTGCAGGTCTCGGACGAGATAGCCCTGTCCGTGACGTCGCCGTCGCTTGCCATTCCCATGTGGTGGTACACCGTGTCGCTGCCCGTCTTCTCCGTCCTGATAATCGTACGCATCATGCAGGCGGCGGCGGAGACCGTGCGGGGCGACGAATTCCGGAGGGGGTGCTGACATGGAAACGCTGATTCACGAGCCCGCCTTCTGGACTATAGCCCTCTTCATCATACCGCTGCTGATCAGGGTGCCCATCGCGGTGGCGCTGGGGTCCGCGGCGATATTCGTCGTGTGGAACTGGGACCTCGGCTACCAGATGCTCTCCTACAGCTTCTTCTCCGGGATCGCAAAATTTCCCCTGCTGGCGATACCGTTCTTCATCCTGGCCGGGGTCATCATGGAGAAGGTCGGGATAGCCGAGCGCATCATAGCCCTGATAAAGCAGCTCGTCGGCGACATGACCGGCGGGCTTGCGGTGGCCACCGTCATAGTGGCGGCCTTCTGGGGGGCCGTCAGCGGCTCCGGACCGGCCACGGTCGCCGCCCTCGGGCTCATCCTGATCCCCGGAATGGCGGAGGCCGGGTACGACAAGGCCTTCGCGGCGGCGGTGGTCTCCGTCTCGGCCGGGCTGGCGATAATAATCCCGCCGAGCATCTCGTTCATCGTCTACGGCGACATCATGCAGCAGTCGGTCGGCACCCTGTTCGCCGCAGGCGTCCTCCCGGGGATAGTCGTTGCGGCCTTCCTGTGCGTCTCCGTCTGGCTGGTCAGCAGGGTCCACGGGTACAGGGGCGCTCCCAGGGGGTCGGCCTCCGAGGTGCTGCGCGCCCTCAGGGACGCCTTCTGGGGACTGTTCACCCCCGTGATCATCCTGGGGGGCATCTACGGCGGGATTTTCACCCCGACCGAGGCGGCGGCCGTGGCGGTCTTCTACGGCCTGTTCGTGGGAGTGTTCATCTACCGCACCCTCACGGTCCGAATCCTGTATGAAATACTGAGCGAGACCGTGGCGGCCACGTCGGTGGTGATGATCGTCGTCACGTGCGCGGGGCTATACTCCTGGCTCGGGGCCACGGTCGGGCTGATAGACAAGATCGCGGCGCTGCTGCTCGGCATATCGGAGAACCCCGTGGTCATACTGCTGATGATAAACATAATCCTGCTGTTCGCCGGGATGCTGCTCGACGCCATATCCATAGCCTACGTCTTCCTGCCCATACTGGCGCCTGTGATCATGGCCTTCGGATGGGACCCGATCTGGTTCGGGGTCATGATGACGGTCAACATGGCGATAGGACAGGTGACCCCGCCTGTGGCGGTAAATCTCGCTACTCCTGCCCCGTATGATGGGCATGATGTAGCCCTAGCCCGGCGGCTTTCGCGATCCTTGATGAGGAGGGGTACCTTATGGCTTCACCAGTGACAATGCCCAAGCTCGGGCTGACAATGAACAGCGGAACCGTCTCCAGGTGGGGCGCGAAGGAGGGAGAGCCCGTTCGCAAGGGCAACCTCCTGGTGGTTATCGCCACGGACAAGCTCACCTTCGACGTTGAGGCGCCGGAGGACGGGGTGCTGCTGAGGGTGCTGGTCCCGGAGGGAGGGGAGGCCCCGGTAGGCGCCGTGATCGCGTACATCGGCGCGGAGGGGGAGGTCCTCGCCGATGTCGAGGCATCGTCCCCGCAGCCGTCGAAGGCTGCCGCGCCCTCGCCGGCCCGGGCTTCAGCCGCCGTAGCCGCGCCTGCGGCGAGCATCGTGCGCGCCACGCCGCTCGCCCGCAGGATCGCCCGCGAGAGGGGGCTGGACCTCGCGATGATCGAGGGCACCGGCCCCGATGGCAGACGCCTCCGCAGGGACGTCGAGGCGGCGGAGCGGGTGAAGGCCAGCCCCGTCGCGGCGAGGATGGCGGCCGACCTGGGGGTCGACCTGGCCTCGGCGAGGTCACAGGGGCGCGTCATGAAGGAGGACGTGCTCCGGGCCGCTGCGGAGCGCCCGTCCGCCGGGGACGTCGAGGTCCCCCTGACTCCGATGCGCAGGGTGATAGCCGAGAGGATGAGCCTCAGCAGCTCCACCATCCCGTCGGTGACGTACAACGTCGACGCGGACTTCACCGAACTGTCCGCCGCAAGGGAGAGGCTCAGGGAGGGGGCGGCCCGCGCCGGGGTGAAGATCTCGTTCAACCACCTGCTGATGAGGATCTGCGCCGCAGCCCTGGTCGAGTTCCCGATGGCCAACTCCTCCTTCGGCGCGGACTCGATCACCATGCACCGGGATGTGAACATCGGGCTGGCGGTGTCGGTGGAGGGGGGGCTGCTGGTCCCCAACGTCAAGTCGGTCCAGGACAAGGGGCTGCTCCAGATCGCCCGCGAGACCGAGGAGCTGGTGAGCCGCGCCAGGGAGGGGACCCTGCCGCTCGACGCGGTGCAGGGGGGCACCTTCACCATCACCAACCTGGGCATGTTCGGGACGAGCAGCTTCACGCCGGTGATCAACCCGCCGGAGGCCTGCATCCTCGGGCTGAACGCCGTGGCCGACAGGCCGGTGGCGATCGGCGGCCAGGTGGTGGTGCGCCCGATGACGACCCTCTCGCTGTCGGCCGACCACAGGATCCTCGACGGCGCCGAGGCCGCGCGCTTCCTCGCGCGCATCAGAGAGCTGGTCGAGAACCCGTGGCTCCTGCTTCTAAATTGAGGACCGAGGTATGAGCGCGAAGAGAGTGGCGGTTATAGGCGCCGGCCCCGGCGGGTACGTCGCCGCAATACGGGCCGCGCAGCTCGGCGCGGACGTGACGGTCGTGGAGAGGGGCGCCGTCGGGGGGACCTGTCTCAACGTCGGATGCATCCCGACCAAGGCGATGCTGCACGCTGCGGAGCTGTACGCGCAGGCCCGGGAGGGCGCGGCCTTCGGGGTCGTCGCCAAGGGGGTCTCGCTGGACTGGGGGGCCCTCATGGAGCGGAAGAGGGCCGTGGTCGACCAGCTCGTCGCAGGCGTGCGAACGCTGCTGAGCAGCAACCGCGTCAGGCTGATCGAGGGGGAGGCGTCGTTCGAGACGCCGCGCGATCTGTCCGTGCGGAGGGCTGACGGCACCGCGGAGCGAGTGGAGGCCGACGCGACGATAGTGGCCGCCGGGTCCGCCACCGTGATCCCTCCCGTGCCCGGCATAGACCTCGACGGAGTGATCACCAGCACGGAGGCCCTGTCGCTGGAGGCGCCCCCGAAGTCCATCGCGGTGCTGGGGGGCGGGGTCATAGGGCTGGAGTTCGCGTCCCTCTTCTCCTCCCTGGGCGCGAGCGTCGCCGTCGTCGAGATGCTGCCGGAGATACTGCCGACGATGGACGCGGAGATCGCCGGAATCCTGAGGGGTGCTCTGGCCAGGAGGGGCGTTTCCTTCCACCTGGGCTCGAGGATTTCCGAGGTCGCGAGGAGCGGTGGTGACCTGGTCGTGCGCGTGGAGACCCCGTCCGGCCCGACGACCCTGCGAGCCGAGAAGCTGCTGGTCGCGGCGGGCAGGCGCCCGGTATCGGAGGGGCTCGGGCTGGAGCGGATCGGGGTCGCGACGGAGCGCGGCAGGATCAAGGTGGACTCGCGCATGAGGACCGGGGTCGAGGGGGTGTACGCCGTGGGCGACTGCGCCTCCCGCATAATGCTGGCCCACGTCGCCTCCCGCGAGGGGGAGGTGGCGGCGGAGAACATCATGGGCGCACCCGTCGTCATGGACTACAAGACAGTGCCGAGCGTGGTCTACACGAGCCCGGAGGCGGCCTCCGCCGGATTGTCGGAGGATGAGGCCCGGCGCTCCGGCCTCAGCGTGAGGGTCGGCCGGTTCCCGATGTCCGCCAACGGCAGGAGCCTCATCGCGAACCAGGGCGACGGGATGGTGAAGTACGTGGTGGACGAGAAGTACGGCGAGATAGTAGGCGTCCACATGGTGGGGCCGAGCGCGTCCGAGCTCGTCGCCCAGTCCTGCCTCGCGCTCAGGCTGGAGTGCACGGTCGACGAGCTGATCACCACGATTCACGCCCACCCGACCGTGAGCGAGGCGCTGCGCGAGGCCGCGGCTGCGACGAGAGGGGCGGCGGTGAACCTGCCTGCCTAGGGGTAAGACTCAAGCGCGCGGCATGGTGACGAAGTATCCGTCATTTATTAACCTACCCCCGATCGGAGGGCAATAGGGATGGACGGTATATTCCTGGGGGCGATTATCGGCGCGGCGGTCGCGCTGATTGCGGCGGTGCCGGTAGCGATCAGCATTCACTCAAGGCGCATGGCCGAGATCAGGCGGAAAGAGGCCCTGGCAAGGGCGGAGCTCGGCGAGAACATCGTCAGGCTCAACCTGCTTCTGGGGAACAGCTCCGCGGCGACGTTCATCTTCAGGGGCACCTGCTTCCTGGCCCTCAACCGCGCGACAGAGGGACTGACCGGCTACTCGAGGGAGGAGCTGCTGGCCATGAGAGGGCTTGAGCACTTCCACCCGGATGATCGCACAGCCGCGGTGGAGAGGTCGCTCGCCCGGGCCAGAGGGGAGCCTGTGCCGTCTTTCTACGAGATCAAGTTGCTGACCAAGGACGGAGAGACCAAGTGGGCCGAGTTCATAGCGCGGGACGTCATCTTCGACGGGCAGAGGTGCACCGTCGGCAGCGCGTACGACGTCACGGAGCGAAACCGAATCAAGGACGAGCTGCGGCTCAGCGAGGCCAGGTACAAATTCCTGACGGAGAACATGAAGGACGTGGTCTGGACGATCGACACCGAGACCATGCGCTTCGTCTACGTGAGCCCGTCGGTCGAGAGGCTCAGGGGGTACACCTCCGACGAGGTCCTCGCGGCTCCGATAGAGGACTCGCTCGCTCCGGAGGACTCGGCCAAAGTGAGCGAGCTGATACGCGCGGGGCACAGAAAGCTGTGCGAGGAGGAGGGGGCTCTCGGTGCCGCGTTTCACACCATGGAGCTGCTTCAGCCGCGCAAGGACGGCTCGCTCGTGTGGACCGAGACCATAGTCTCCTTCCAGAGAAACCCGATCAGCGGCAGGATGGAGCTGCACGGGGTGACCCGCGACATCTCCGAGCGCAAGGAGGCCCAGGCCAGGATGGCGGAGATGGCGCTGCACGATGCGCTCACCGGACTTCCCAACAGGAATCTGTTCTCCGACCGTCTCGCCCTGGCGATAGCGGCCTCCCGGCGTGAAGGCGCGCGGGCGGCGCTGCTCTTCCTCGACCTGGACAGGTTCAAGCCTATCAACGACACCTACGGGCACGCCTTCGGGGATCTGCTGCTGAAGCAGGTGGCCGGCAGGCTGACCGCCACCGTGAGGGGGGTGGACACGGTGGCGCGCATAGGCGGGGACGAGTTTCTCGTGCTGTTGCCGGGCGAGGGAGACGAGGGGGCCGCTGCCGCTGCGGACAGGCTTGTGGAGGCGGTGGGCAGGCCGTACCTGGTGGAGGGGCGTGATATCAGGATGTCCTGCAGCATCGGGATAGCGTTCCACCCGGACGATGCGCTTGGCGAGATCGAGCTCGTCAAGAACGCCGACGAGGCGATGTACAGGGCCAAGCAGGCCGGCGGAGGGTGCTGGCGCATGTACGGGCAGCCGGGCTCATGAGAGCAGGAAGTCCAGAAACTCCTCCGCATCGGCGCCGTTGAAGTGCCGCCCCGGAGGGAAGGCCGCCAGGGCCTCGCGCAGCGAGTCCTCCCGGTAGGTTAGCCCCTCCAGCGCCCTCTCGAACAGGTCGCGGTTATCCGGACCGAAGTAGTCGCCGAAGAACCGCGCGCTCACTATCACGCCGCTCGACACCTCCAGCAGGGCCTCGACCCTGCCCCAGGAAAAGCGCCTCTCCTTGCGCTCCGTGAAGCGGGGGGACTCCCCCCAGTTCCACTCCCACCTGTCGTACTTCTCGTCGCGCAGCCTCTCGACCTCGGTGACCCGCCAGGGCTCGATCTCCATCGGCGATGCCTCCGGCGCGCAGCCTCGCAGGGCCTCCACGAACTCCTCGACCGTGACCGGACTCGGCATCAGCGGCAGCAGGTTGGCGACGCGGCTCCGCACCGACGCGAACCCCTTCGACGCGAACTTCCCCTCGTCCACGCGCAGCGCGCCCTCAAGGGCCGACAAATTGGCGTCGAACAGGATGGCACCGTGGTGGAGCAGATGCCTCCCGTCCGAGTGCTGGGCGCTGCCGGAGACCTTTCGCCCCCCGGCGCACAGGTCGTTTCGACCGCTGATCTCCGCCCGTACCCCCAGGCGCGCGATCGCCTCGACCACGGGCCTGGCGAAGCGGGCGAAGTCGAAGGCGTCCCCCTCGCACGGCAGTATAAAGGAGTAGTTCACGTTGCCGAGGTCGTGGTAGACCGCCCCGCCCCCCGTCATCCTCCTGACGACCCTTATGCCGCGCTCCCGGACGAACGGGCGGTTCACCTCCCCCGCGGTGTTCTGGAAGCGACCCACTACGACCGACGGGTCGTTCCTCCACAGCATGAACACTCCCCCGTCGGGCGGGGAGCGGAACAGGTGCTCCTCGAGGGCCAGATTGAAAGCGGGGTCGTGCGAGACCTCTCCGACGAAGCGCACGGTCGATCACCTCCACCTCCGCGGATTCTCCCCTTGCAAAGGGGGCGACTTGGGTCCATTATACACAGGAGCCTGTATCGGGAGGTGCATGAAGAATGCTCGATTCATTGGAGATAGTCGTGCTGATGGAGGACTCGGTCCCCATGGACGGGGCGCTGGTCGCGGAGCATGGCCTGTCCTTCTTCATAAGGGGGACGAGGGACGGGCGCGAGATATGCGGGCTGCTTGACGTCGGGCAGACGCCCGAGCTGCTTGCCCACAACATGAGAGAGCTGGGCGTGGACCCGGCCTGCCTCGAGTTCGTGGTGCTGTCGCACTGCCACTACGACCACACCGGGGGCGTGGCGTCGCTGGTGCGATCCGTGGGCAGGCGCGAGCTGCCGGTGGTGGCGAACCCGGACCTGTTCCGCCCGCACTTCAGGAGCGCCCCGGTGGTCTCTGCCCTCGGAGTTCGGCCGGACGACCGGCGCGAGGCGATAGAGGCCGCGGGCGGCAGGCTGCTGCTGTCCAGGGAGCCCTTCCCGTTGACCGACGGCCTCGCGACCACCGGCGAGATCCCCCGCGTCACGGACTTCGAGGGCGGCCCCACAGGATTCTTCACCCTTAGGGACGGGTCGCCGGCACCGGACCAGATGATGGACGACATGGGCGTGATCGCCAGGGTGAAGGGCAGGGGCGTGGTCTTCCTGTCCGGGTGCAGCCACTCCGGCATCATAAACATGCTCAGGCACGTCCGCGCCCTGTGCCCGGGGGAGAGGATGGTCGGCCTTGTCGGGGGACTCCACCTGGTGAACGCCGGCCGCGAGGCGATGGACAGGACGATCGAGGGGCTCAGGGAGTTCGACCTGGAGTGGATCTCCACGGGGCACTGCACGGGCTTCCCGATGCAGGCGCGCCTGCTGGAGGAGTTCGGCGACAGGTTCGTCCCGCTGTCGGTGGGCAGGAGGTTCTTCGTGGGGGCCTGATTCGGGGCAGCGCGATTCGAGGTAGTGCGACGCTGGATCCCTCGTCGCTTTGCTCCTCGGGATGACAGCGGACGTATTCCTCGGGACGACGGCAGGCATATTCGTCGGGATAACGAAGTGCAATCAAAGGGAGGTTGTGTCTCTCGGTGTTTCTGTTTCGTCTTTTGCTCAGGGCGGCGCCGTTGCTGCTCTTCCTGGTCTTCTCGAGGATAATGAGGGACGTGATGCGAGGCTGGTACGTTCCTCCCGGCCCCGGAGGCGCCGGCAGCCCTGGCGGTTCCGGCGATGGCGGGCGCTCGGGCGCGCCGGGCGGCGAGGCGTCGCCGCGCGCAGGACGCGACCCGTACTCCGTGCTGGGGTGTTCTCGCTCCTCGTCGGACGAGGAGATAAAAAAACGCTACCGCGAGCTCGCGGCCCGCTACCACCCCGACAAGTTCATAGGGCAGAAGCTCGACGACGAGTTCGTGGCCCTCGCCTCCAGGAGGTTCCAGCAGATCCAGGAGGCCTACGGGCGCATTCGCGCGGAGAGAGGGCTGTAGTCGGCGCCGTTTTTCGGTACAATGGAGGCGTCCGGAGGCGCGACCCCCGGAGACAATCGCCCCGGCAGGGGAGAAAGAGGAGAGTGTTTTGTCTACCGTTGAGTTCTACACCGATCCAGCGAGCTTCTCGCAGATCAAGTCGCAGGCCAGGACCACGATCGAGTCGGCGTTCTACGGGAACAACGTGGTGCCGGTGACTGGCCTCGAACAGGCCTACGAGCTTGCGCGGAGGTCCCCGGGGACCGTCGAGATGACCGGGATGCCGGTCCACCGGCCGGTGGAGCAGGGGCTTCCGGCCGGGGCGAACGTCCTGCTGATGAACGACGGCACGGTGGTGGGGCGGTGCGCGGCCGCCAGGAAGATCGTGGGCGAGCCGGGAGTCAACATGGCGGACCTCGCCCCGCTGCTGAGGGAGGCTGTCTACGGGGCCAGGTTCCGGACCTTCTACTCGGCCGAGGCGTACATCGGCCTGCAGGAGGACTTCATGGTCAAGGCGCACCTGATGGTGCCCAAGGACTTCGAGAACCTCGTCTACAACTGGCTGTTGAACTTCCAGTACATGAACGAGGACTACGACAGAATGTACGCCTCCTCGAGGAGGATGGACGACGGCGACATCTTCGTGTTCGCGGACCCGGACTGGTCCTCGCCCGACTACCCCTACGGGCTGGCCTTCTTCGACCCGCTGCACAACTGCGCCGCCGTGCTCGGCATGCGCTACTTCGGCGAGCTCAAGAAGGGGACTCTGACACTGGCGTGGGGGATAGCCGCCCGCAACGGCTACGCCTCCTGCCACGGCGGCCTGAAGCGGTACAACCTCCAGGGCGGTCGCTCCTTCGTGGCGGCGGTGTTCGGCCTGTCCGGCTCCGGCAAGTCGACCATAACCCACGCGCGCCACGGCGACAAGTACGACGTGACCGTGCTGCACGACGACGCCTTCGTCATCCAGACGAAGGAGAAGTACTCGATCGCGCTCGAGCCCTCCTATTTCGACAAGGTGCAGGACTACCCGATGGGGTGCGACGACAACAGGTTCATCATTTCCCTTCAGAACTGCGGCGTCACCAGGGGGGCCGACGGGCTGCTGCAGGCCGTGACCGAGGACTTGCGAAACGGCAACGGCAGGGCGATCAAGTCCAAGTTCTGGTCGCCCAGGAGGGTGGACAGGATCGACGAGCCCATCGACGCGATATTCTGGCTGATGAAGGACTCCTCCCTGCCGCCCGTGGTGAAGCTGAAGGACCCGGACCTTGCGGCGGTGCTCGGCGCGACGCTGGCCACCAAGAGGACGTCCGCGGAGCGCCTGGCCTCGGGGGTGGACCCTAACGCCCTAGTGATCGAGTCCTACGCGAACCCGTTCCGGACCTACCCGCTCTCGGTCGACTACGAGAGGTTCAGGTCTCTCTTCGAGGACGGGGTCGCCTGCTACATCCTGAACACCGGAGACTTCATGGGCAGGAAGGTGAAGCCCGCGGACACGCTGGGCATCGTGGAGTCGATCGTGGAGGGGACAGCGGAGTTCGCCCCCCTGCTCGCGTTCGGCGACATGGAGACGATCGATCTTCCCTCCTTCCCGATCGACCGCGACGACGAGCACTACCGCCGCGAGCTGCTTTCACGCCTCAGGGATCGGCTGTCCTTCGTCGTGTCGAGAGCGACCGAGAAGGGCGGGCTGGACAAGCTGCCTCCCGAGGCCGAGGCGGCGCTGCGGAAGGCGATAGGCGGGATCGAGGCGGTGTGACGGACCGGGCCGGGGCGCACCCCCGGCCTGTCATCTTCCTCGCAGGGGGGCGCGGTGCTCCGCAACGATCACGTCCCCCCGCATCAGCCTCGCACCCGGTATGATCCTTCGCCCGCGCACCCACTCGAAACCCTCGCGGGCGGTGCGCTCGTCGGTCCTGTCCCTCTCGACCCCCTCGTGGTCCAGGGCCGCCCCCGGCCAGGACCTCCACTCGCCCGTGAGCGGCTCCTGGTACATCACCAGCCAGGAGTAGTCGTCGAACACCCCCAGTATGCGATAGCGCTTCCTGCCCTCCCCCTCCACCCGGATCATCACGCTGACCTCGTCGCGGAACCTGGTTACCGTGCCGGAGTAGGCGCCGGCATCGCTCGTCCCGGAGAAGTCGGCGGACTGCCCGTCGCGCGTCACCCCCTCGGCCGCGCACCACTCCCTGACGGCAGCCAGCAGCGACTCGAAGTCGAGCTCGATTCCGTTGGCCGCCGCGTAGACCTGCGCGAACCTGCGCTCCAGTATGAACTCGCCGGGCCTGTGCGACGGGGCGCAAAGCAGGTGCATGCGCGAGGGGAATTGTGGTTTCTCCGTCATGCCGCCTCCAGGGTGTAAAATATTTCGCTTGCCGCGAGGTATCGAGCGTCAGCTCTGGTATAATCATACACTAGGGTAAATTGTACCCGGAGGAAGGTAATTATGGAAAAGAATCTGGATAAATCACACGCGATGGGGACCGACTCGATCGGCCGCCTGATGTTGCGCTTCTCGCTGCCCGCGATCGTCGGCATGGTGGCGAACGCCCTCTACAACATCGTAGACAGGCTCTTCGTCGGGCAGACGGTGGGAGCGGCGGGGATCGGCGCGATAAGCGTGGTATTCCCCTTCACGATAATGGTGATAGCATTCGGGCTGCTGATAGGCGTGGGAGCGGGCTCCTACATCTCCATATCGCTGGGCGAGAAGAAGCACGCCAGGGCCGAGAAGGCCATGGGCAACGCGATAGTACTTCTCCTGTGCGGCGGGGCGGTTCTTACCCTGCTCGGAGTCCTGTTCGCCGAGCCCATACTGGTGCTGTCCGGCGCGAGCGAGACCCTGCTGCCGATGTCGCTCGAGTACATGGGGTACGTGGTCTGGGGGGTCTTCTTCTCCACCCTTGCCTTCGGTCTGAACTTCTTCATCCGGGCGGAGGGGAACCCGCGCTACGCGATGTTCACCCTCATCATCGGCGCGGGGGCGAACGTGGCGCTCGACGCCTACTTCATCCTGGGGCTGGACATGGGGGTGGCGGGCGCGGCGATAGCCACGCTGATCTCGCAGGTGATATCGGCGGCCTGGGCGGTGATGTTCTACGTGCGCAGGAGGGGGACGCTCCGCTTCCGCGCGAAGAACCTGTCACTCGAATGGCCGGTGATCCGCCGCATACTGGCGGTGGGGGCGGCCCCGGCTCTCACCGAGGTCAGCTTCACCTACATCCTGATCGTGTTCAACCGGACGCTGCGCTTCTACGGCGGAGACCTCGCCATATCGGCGATGGGGATATTCTTCAGCCTGGACAGCCTGTTCTTCCTGCCGGTGCTGGGGCTGGCGGGCGGGGTTCAGCCGATAATCAGCTACAACTACGGGGCCAAGAACTACGACCGGGTGATCCGCTCCGTGCTGGCCGCGATAAAGATCGGGGCCCTGTTCTTCACCGCGAGCTTCGCCCTGGTGATGCTGGTACCCGATTACATGATACGCCTGTTCAACTCCGACAATGCGGAGCTGATGGCGATGGGCGCGAGGGGGATGCGCCTCGGCTACTGCGGCATAATCATGGCCTCGGTGAGCCTGGTGGCGTCCCACACATTCCAGGCGATCGGCAAGGCGCGGATTGGGCTGTTCCTGACTCTGTCCAGGCACTTCCTGTTCATCCTGCTGCCCCTGTTCCTGCTCCCGCCCATCCTAGGGATCGACGGGGTGTGGCTGTCGATGCCCCTGTCGGACCTCGGGGGGGCTCTGGCGGGCGGGTGGTTCCTGAGAAGGGAGTTCCGCGAGATGAGGTCGTCGGAGGCTCTCCTGCGACTGGTGCCGGCGGAGGGGTGCGGCGGATCGCCGGATTGAGTATAATAACAGCGGAACATTCCCTCATATTACAGCAAGAGGAGGAAATTTGGTGCAAGATTTCAACCTCAGCCGCGACAACGGAATTTTCGCAGTCCACGAGGGATACGGGTCGGCTTTGTACATGCTCGACCTGCCCCTCCCGCTCCCCGGATTCGACCATCACCTGTCCTCCTGGCTCCTGCGCGATCAGCGCGGCGGCAGGAACATACTGGTCGACACCGGCCCCTCGGCCTCCGTCGCCCACCTCGGACGTTCGCTGCGCTCCGTGGGGGTCGACAGGCTCGACCTGGTCCTGCTGACCCACGTCCACGCGGACCACGCGGGAGGGGTCGCCGACCTGCTGGAGCTCTTCCCAGAGGCTATGGTGCTCGCTCCCGAGAGGGGGGTAAGGCACCTGGTGCGGCCGGAGAGGCTCGAGGAGGCCACCAGGGCGACCCTGGGCGACGAGATCGCCGACGCCTTCGGCCCGATACGCCCGGCGGCGCCCGACAGGTTCCTGGACGCGTCCTCTCCTCTGCTGGACCGGATCACCGTGATTCTGACTCCCGGACACGCGTCGCACCACAACTCCTATGTCCTGAAGGCGGGGTTCGGCCGGGTGCTCTTCCCCGGCGAGGCCGCTGGTGTGGGGCTGGGGGAGGCCGTCCGCCCGCTCTGGCTCGAGGGTGGCGAGGTCCCCGCCACGCCTCCGTACCGCTTTCCAGCTACCCCGCCCAGGCTCGACGGCGCGGCCATGTACAGATCCATGGAGCTGCTCATGCCGGAGCGCGGCGCCAAGTACCTGTGCTTCAGCCACTACGGCTGGACCGAGGACGCGGCGGGAACCCTCGAGGGGGCTGTCATCCAGTTTCGCGAATGGGAGGAGCGGGCGCGCGCCTGCGCGGTTCCCGAGGAGGACGCGGCGGTCGAGGCCCTGTTCGAGGAGGTGACGCGGGAGGACCCGCAACTCGGCCTTTGGCGTTATCTTAGGCCGGAGCAGAGGGATAAGGAGGGGTACTTCATCAGGAACAGCCTGAGGGGGGTAGTTAGATGGGTTCGGTCGTGACGCAGCACGGTTGCAGCCCGGGCGGGAAGGGACCGCGTTCCGCCCTCGAAGGGGCGGTGTGACGATGGGAGAGCTCACTGGAAAGTTCGGTGCCGAGCGCTTCCTGGTAGGAGACGGGATAAAAAGGCTCTTTCTTTATCTCTTCGGCGCGACCCTGTGCGCCGTCGGCCTGCATCTCGACTCTCCGGCCTCCTCCTTCTTCGGCCTGTTGAGGATCATCGTGGAGCCGGACTACCTCATCTCCGACTACTTCTACGTCGGCGGCCGAGGCGCCGCGTTTCTCAACAGCGGCATCCTGGTGCTGCTGTTTACCTCCATCCTGGTCTACTACAGGGTTAGGATCAGGGGAATATCCATAGCCTCGATATTCACAGTGGCAGGGTTCGCCATGTTCGGCAAGAACCTGTTCAACGTCTGGTTCATTCTCGCCGGGGTCTGGCTGTACGCCAGGCACCAGGGAGAGTCCTTCATGAAGTTCATATACATAGCCTTCTTCGGCACCTCGCTCGCGCCGCTGGTGAGCCAGCTGATGTTCGGGCTGTACATACCCTCCCCGTTCAAGTACGTCGCCGGTGCGGCGGCCGGCCTCTCCGCGGGCTTCCTGCTCCCCTCCCTGGTGCCGGCCTTCCTCTCGGTCCACAAGGGCTACAACCTGTACAACGTCGGCTTCACGGCCGGGATGATAGGCACGATCCTGGTGTCGCTGCTGCGATCCCACGGGTTCATAGCCGAGGCGAGGGTCCTGTGGACCGCCGGGGGCGCCCAGGACATCGCCCCGCTGCTGGCCGAGATCTTCCTGCTGATGATACTGGTGGGCAACATGCTCAACAGGAAGTCTTTCAGGGGCCTGTACGACATGTGGAATCACCCGGGGCGCCTTCTGGCGGACTTCGTGGACATCTTCGACTTCCCGCTGACCCTCGTGAACATGGGAATCAACGGGCTCATAGTCACGGTGTACCTGCTGGTGATCAAGGGGGACTTCAACGGACCCACCCTGGGGGGAATACTGACGGTCGTAGGCTTCAGCGCCATGGGCAAGACCCCCAGGACCATCCTGCCGGTGATGGGGGGAGTAATCATAGGCAGTCTGTCCAAGGGATGGAGCCTCACGGACCCGTTCGTCCAGCTTGCCGCCCTGTTCGGCACGACCCTGGCCCCGATATCGGGCGAGTTCGGCTGGAAGGCCGGGATGCTGGCGGGCTACATTCATTCGTCCGTGGTGCAGTACGTGGGCGTGCTGCACGCGGGCTTCAACCTTTACAACAACGGCTTCGCGGGGGGACTGGTGGCCGGAATGCTGGTCCCGCTGTTCGAGGCGCTCAGGGGGAGGGAGAGACGATGAAGTATGAAAGGCTCGTCGTCTCGCGCATAGTAAGCGAGATGATGAACTTCTTCTTTTCCATGGGGGCGGGCGATTTTACCGCTCAAGTCGTACGGAGCGACGAGAAGTTCGAGATCACCATAGAGACGGACTACGCCGGGAACCAGTCGAGCAAGATCCGGGAGATGACCCGGCTCTTGAGGATGCCGCGCGCGGAGGAGACCGAGGAGTACTTCTGGTCCCTGTCGGGCGAGATAAGCACCGGGCAGGAGATCTACCTGGTGGGCATAATGACCGATCACGTGTCGGTGGAGCACGACGAGGAGGCCAGGCGCGTCCGCATCGGCCTCGTGCGTCTGTTGAGCTGACCTGAAAGGGGAAGGACAATGTCGAAGCTTCAACTGACCATGGACATACTCGAACAGGCGTTGCTTGGCGCCTCGATCCTGGGCGGCGACGGCGGGACATCGATAGACGAGGCGATGATGCTGGGGGAGCTCGCCCTCAAGGTAAACCCCCCGGTCCTGCTTGACATAGAGGACCTGCCGCCCGAGGGGACGGTGGTGACCTGCGCGACGGTCTCCTGCCCTCACAGGGGGAAGAAGACTCCGTTCGTCAGCCCCAGGGCCCACGTCAGGAGCCTCGAGCTGCTGCTCGAGAGCGGGCTGGAGCGCCCGGTGGCGCTTACATCCAACGAGAGCGGAAGCGGCGGGGTGGTCAACGGATGGCTCCAGGCCGCCGTCCTGGGCCTGCCGCTGGTGGACGCTCCCTGCAACGGGCGCGCCCACCCGACGCCGGAGATGGGGTCGATGGGGCTGCACCTGGACCCCGACTACCACGGCCTCCAGGCTTTCGCGGGCGGGGACCCGGACCAGGGGTGCTACATCGAGGGGGTGCTGCGCGGAAAGGTCAAGACCGTCTCCTCCTCCGTCAGGCACGTTGCCTGCGCGGCCGGCGGGCTGCTGGCCGTCGCCAGGAACCCGGTCAAGGTCGAGTTCCTCCAGAAGAACGCGGCGCCGGGGGGTGTCAAGCTGGCCATCTCTCTGGGAGCGGCGATTCTGAAGGCGCGAAGCGGCGGAGGCGGCGCGGTGGCCGAGGCGGTGCTCGAGATGCTGCACGGCACGGAGCTGTGTCGCGGGCGGGTCGGCGAGGTCGACCGGTTCACCGCCGGGGGGATAGACTCGGGCTCCGCCGTCATAGGCGACATGTCCCTGACCTTCTGGCGCGAGTACATGACCGCGGAGCGGGACGAGGAGCGGCTTGCCACCTTCCCGGACCTCATAACCGTGATCGACGCCGAGACCGGAATGACGGTGTCCGGGTCGGAGATCGCCCCGGATATGAACGTCATACTCGTCAAGATCCCGAAGGCCAGGCTGCTGCTGGGTGCCGGGATGCGCTGCCCCGACCTGTTCGAGCAGGCCGAGAAGGTGATAGGAAAGGACCTGCTGCAGTACCTCTAGCCCCCGGCGGGGGAGCTGAGACGAAGGCGACAGGGGGCTCCGCCGGGGCCCCGTTTTTTTCTTGATTTTTTTCCCAGGGCTGTTCCCATACGACGGTTTTTCTGGTAGAATGATCCCGATAGGTAATTCTACTGATTCTGCCGAAAGTAGTTTTGCATAGATCATTAGGGAAAGGAGCGTCGTCCGTGGAGAGCAGAAGGAACGCGGCATGGTACTGTTTTCTGGTGGCAATCGCGTTGCTGCCCCTCTCCGGGTGCACGCTCTCCGGGGACGCAGGCAGCTACGACGAGGCTCGTGCCATCGCCGAGGAGGCCTACATCTTCGCTTACCCGATGCTCGAGAACTACAGGATGATGCAGCTCCAGGCGGTGGCCACGGACAGCTTCAACCGCTTCGTGCACGCCTCGGAGCTCCCCGTTCCCCCGGCCAAGGAGGCCTCAGCCGCGGCCGGCGGGGTCAGGGAGCAGAGGGACACCCTCTCCTCAACCGCCTGGCTGGACCTCCAGGCCGAGCCCATGGTGCTCGTCCTGCCTCCCATCAAGGACCGCTACTTCTCCTTCCAGTTCGTGGACATCTTCACGTTCAACTTCGCCTATGTGAGCCCGAAGACCTTTGGCCCGGCCGGCGGCGTCTTCCTGATCGCAGGCCCCGACTGGAACGGCAGGAAGCCCCGCGGGGTGGACGCGGTGTTCAGGTCGGAGGGCAATTTCGTCATGTGCATAGGTCGCACCGCTGTCGACGGCCCGGAGGATCTGGACAGCGTACGGGCGCTGCAGCAGCGCTACGTGCTGAAGCCGCTCAGCTCCTGGCTGGGCGTCCCTGCGCCCAAAGCCCCGCCGCGCGACCCGTTCCCGCTGTACATGAGGATAGCCGCGGACTCCGCTCATTTCATATCGTACCTTAACTTCCTCCTCGGCCAGTCGAGGCCGCACCCGTCGGAGGAGCAGCTGTTCGAGCGCTTCGGCCTGGTGGGGATAGGCCCCTCCTACCGATTTGACGCCAACGAGTTCAACGGCACGATACGCGACGCCATAGACGACGCCGTCGCCTCGGCCCTTCAGCAGATAGAGGAGGCCCAGGTGCTGCTGTGCGAGAAGTCCAACGGCTGGGCGGTCTACCGCAGGGTGTTCGGCGACCGCGAGAGGATGCAGGGGCTCTACCTGGTCCGCGCAGCCGCCGCCAGGACCATGCTCTACGGAGCCGACCAGGAGGAGACGACCATCATCAACGCCTTCCTGGACGAGGACGGGGACCCGCTGGACGCCTCCGCGCACTCCTACGTCCTCAAGTTCGAGAAGGACGAGCTACCCCAGGTGGAGGCCTTCTGGTCGCTGACCATGTACGCCCTGCCCGGGCAGAACCTGGTGGAGAACCCGCTGGAACGCTACACCCTCGGCAGCAGGAGCTCGTCGCTGGTCTACGGCGCGGACGGCTCCCTCACCATATACATCGGCGCCCGCTCGCCGAGGGGCTCGAACGAGGCCAACTGGCTCCCCGCGCCCGAGGGGCCTTTCTCCCCGACCCTCCGGATGTACCTTCCGATGACGATCCCCGGGACACCGCAGTACGTCCCCCCGCCGATACGCAAGGCGACCTGGTAGAGAAAAAACGGGGCCCCCGGAGCGCCGGGGGCCTTTAAACTTCTCTTTCGGACGGCTACGCCTCCGCCTCCGGCAGCGCCTTGGTCAGCTCCGGTATGAAGGAGATCGACACCGCCTCCCCCTCGCCGAAGACCCGGCGCGCGTCCGGGTTGTCGACCTGCACCAGGATCTCCCCCATGTCCGTGGACACGAAGGACTCGATGCTGTGCCCCAGGTAGACGTTGGTCGTCACCCGCCCGTCCAGTATCCCCTCGCCGGGGGGGAGCAGGGTGAGCGACTCCGGGCGGCACATGACCAGGGCCCGCTCCGCGCCCCTCAACCGCTCGGAGAAGCGCGGCAGGGCGAAGGTCTTCCCCCTGACCTCGACCGTGCAGGCTTCGTCGATGCCAATCACCGCGGCCGGGAAGAAGGCCACCTTGCCGATGAACCCGGCCACGAAGGCGTCCGCCGGGTCCCTGTAGACCTGGTGCGGCGTGCCGATCTGGACAATCTTCCCGCCGTTCATCACTATGATCCTGTCAGACAGGCTCATGGCCTCGACCCGATCGTGGGTGACGTAGGCCGCGGTTATGCCGAGCGACTTCTGTATGCGCCGTATCTCGACCCTCATCTGCTCGCGCAGCAGCGCGTCGAGGTTCGACAGGGGCTCGTCAAGCAGGAGCACCGAGGGCTCTACGATGAGCGACCTGGCCAGCGCCACCCGCTGCTGCTGCCCTCCCGACAGGCGCGACGGGGGGCGCTTCGCGAGGTCGCCAAGCCCGACCATCCCCAGGTAGCGCATGACCCTCTCGGAGAGCTCCTTCTGCGGCACCTTGCGGAGCCTCAGCCCGTACGCCACGTTGTCGAACACGTTCATGTGCGGAAACAGCCCGTAGCTCTGGAAGACCATCGCGGTGTCGCGCTTGTTGGGCGGGAGCAGGGTGATGTCCTCCGTGTCGATGCGGATCCTGCCGGTCGTCGGCAGCTCGAAGCCCGCGATCATGCGCAGGGTGGTGGTCTTGCCGCACCCGGACGGGCCGAGCAGCGTGACCAGCTCGCCGGGGGCGATGGTGAAGTCCGCGCCGTCGACCGCGACCACGTCCCGTCCCGACTGCGGGTCCTTGAATACCTTGCTCACGTTCTCAAGAGTTACAGATTTCGACTGGATGTCCATATTCTAACCACCTTAGTTGCTCACGGTCTTCGCGAGGTTCTCGTTCTTCCTCACCAGCACGTGCAGGAGGCCGAACGTCAGCAGCACAATCACTATCAGGGTCGTGGCCAGCACGCTGGCCAGGCCGAAGCGCAGGCACTCGGAGAAGTTGTAGATCTGCACGGTCAGGTGGTACCATTTGGCCGAGATCAGGAAGATCACCGCGCTGACGGCGGTCATCGAGCGCACGAAGGTGTAGGACAGGCTCGATATGAAGGCCGGGCGCACCAGGGGCAGCACGATGGTGCGGAAGATCGTGGGCACGTCGGCACCCAGGTCGGCCGCGGCCTCCTCTATCGACGGGTCGATCTGCCGCAGAGAGACGATCCCCGCCTCCACCCCCACCGGAAGCTCCCTTATGACGTAGTTGATGACGATTATGGCCCCGGTGCCCACCAGTATCAGCGGCGCCTTGTTGAAGGCCAGGATGTAGCTGATTCCGACCAGTGTCCCGGGCAGGGCGAACGGCGTGAGTATCAGCATGTCCAGCAGTCTCTTGCCGGGGAAGTTCTTCCTCGTCAGCACCAGGGCGGCGATCATGGCCAGGAAGCCCGCTATCGGCGTAGCCATTCCTGCCAGGGTCAGGGTGTCGAGGAGCACGCGCCAGCCGCGCTCGAACGCCTCGCGGATGTTGGACAGGCTGAAGGAGTAGTCTATCCCCCAGTTCTTGACGAAGCAGCCCGCGATTATCGTGCCGTACAGGCTGAGCAGGAAGGCGATTATCACGAACATCGCAGCCAGCAGGACCCTCTTCAGCCCCGGCGACACCAGGTCGGTCAGCCGGGCCGACGGCTTGCCGGTCACAGTGACGAACGACCTGCGGCTCACCCAGTAGCGCTGGACCAGGAAGGCCGACAGGGTCGGCATCAGCAGCAGCAGCGACAGCGCCGCGCCGTGCCCCAGACGGTTCATCCCCGTGACCTCCATGTAGGACTCGACCGACAGCACCCGGAAGTTCCCCGCCAGGATCAGAGGGTTGGCGAAGTCCGCGAGCGAGTTCGTGAAGACTAGGAGCCACGAACTCAGCAGCCCGGGCACGGAGAGGGGCAGGGTCACGGTCCTGAAGGTCTCCCACCTCGTGGCGCGAAGGTTCATCGCCGCGTCCTCGAGCGTCGAGTCTATCCCCTCCAGCACCCCTATCATCGTCAAGTAGGCGATCGGGAACATCCCCATCGTCTGGACAACGGTCAGCCCGCCGAGCCCGTAGATGCTGAAACCCTCCAGCTGCAGCAGCTGCCTGGTGATCAGGCCGTTGTTGCCGAACAGCAGTATGATCGACAGGGTCAGGGAGAAGGGGGGCGAGATCACCGGCAGGGTGGCGATCGCCGACAGGAACCTCTTGCCTCGGATCCCGGTCCTGGAAATGACGAATGCGAACAGAAAGCCGACCGCGGTCGACGCGGTGGCCGTGTAGACGCCCAGCTCTATGCTGCCCTGCAGGGCGTTCAGATACTGCTTCTGAGACAGTATCGACCTCCAGATCTCCAGCGAGAATCTGCCCTCCTGCACGAAGGTCAGCCGCACCGCCTCGAACAGCGGGTAGGCCACGAAGATCGCTACTATGGTGAACAGTCCCAGTATTATGAAGCCGGTCACCGGGTCGCGGCTGTAGGTCGCCACGGCGAAGACGGCGGTGAAGATGACGAGGGCGAGGATGAACAGCCCTCTCATCAGCGTCAGGAAGCTGTCGAAGTCCGAAGACGAGATCAGGAAGAGCGCGGTGCCCACGATGTCGCCTGTCTCTCCGTCGTGGGCGGGGGCGAAGAGCACGCGCCTCGTCTCGCCGCGCACGGTCAGCCTGTCGGATGGCTGGAATACCTCGTCGTACATGCTGCTCTCAAGGCCCTTGGCGAAGGACCTGGTCCCCTCGTAGCTCCCGAGCAGCTCCTCGAGCTCCGGCGTGCCTGCGAAGGCCCTCATCCCCCCCTCGTCCTCCGGGAAGCCCCTGAGGAAGATCAGGTCGAACTCGTCGTTCTGAGAGGAGATGCGCTTCAGCCACGCTTCGATGGCATCGTCGCCGGAGGGCGCGGAG
This sequence comes from Synergistota bacterium, assembly GCA_022704435.1. GTDB lineage: Bacteria > Synergistota > Synergistia > Synergistales > Aminobacteriaceae > JAAYLU01. The sequence goes on from JAKJGK010000003.1 coordinate 37,034, forward strand.
CCCATGGCCGCGACCGCCGTCTTCCTCTGGCGGCCGTCCGCGAGCGACTGGAAGGAGTCGGTCAGGGACGAGTTTATCCAGAAGAGGATCGCGGCGAAGAGGAGCACTGACAGTGCGAGGGTGATCGACCTTTTGGACGGGATGTCGTTCCCCTCCTTTCGGATTGTTGAAAAGGTGCGAAGGGGGCGATGCCCCTTCGCACCTCGCGCATATTTGAAGTCGGTCTACCTGAGGTCGCCGATCTCCCTGTTCCAGCGGTCGAGCAGGCGCTCCTTGTTCGCGGCATCCCATACGTCGTCCTGGTTGACCAGGACCATCTTGTCGAAGGAGAAGCCGGTGTCCACCGGGGAGGCCTTCGAGCTGAGCGGGATCACGAACCAGCTGGCCACTATGTCCATCGCGCTCTGGCCGAGCACCCAGTCGTACAGCTTCTTGCCGTTCACGGGGTCCGGGCCGTCCTTGACCATCGACATGGCAGCGGTCTCGAAGCCGGTGCCGTCGTTGGGAACCGCGATCTCCAGCGGCGCGCCCTGCACCTTGAGCTTGATCAGGTCGTGCAGGTAGCCGATAGCCACGGGGATCTCGCCTATCGCGCAGCTCTTGCCCGGCGCCGAGCCGGACTTGGTGTACTGGTCGATGCTGCGGTCTAGCTGCCTCAGGAACTCAAACGCCTTGTCCTCGTCGTCTCCGGCGATGCGGATCAGGGTCGTGATCATGTTGTAGGCCGTGCCGGAGGTGCCGGGGTTGGCCACGCGGGCCAGCTTCTCGTACTCGGGCTTGATTATGTCGGCCCAGGATTTGGGCATGTCGAGCCCGAGCTCCCTGGCGCGGTCGGTGTTCATCCCGAAGGCTATCGGGCCTACGTACAGGCCGATCCAGTAGTGATCGGGGTCCCTGAACTTCTCGGGTATCGAGGAGGCGACCCGCGAGTTGTACGGAGTGGTCAGCCCCTTGTTCTTGGCGTCGATGTGCAGTGTGCCTACGCCGCCGACCCAGACGGACGCCCTGGGGGTGGCCTTCTCGGCCTCGAGGCGGGCCACGGCCTCGCCCGATGTCAGGCGCACCCAGTCGACCTTGATGCCGGTCTCCTTCTCGTAGGCGTCGAACAGCTCCTTGGCGTGCATCTCCTCCAGGGTCGTGTACACGCTGACCGTCTCCGCGGCGGCCACCCCGGCCACCAGCATCGACAGCACCACCGCAAGCGCGCAGAACAGGCTCAAACGTTTCATCCCATGCAACTCCTTTTTTAGAGATGCCGGCCCGCGTGAACGGGCCGGTTTAACCCCATAGAGTATAGGAAGAGCAGCGCCCTGTGTCAAATCAACCGACCGTGGCCGGCCGGGAGTCACTTTTTTCCGCCCGAGGCGCGATCCGTGCCGTAGCGCAGGGCGACCTCGCCCCCGAGGCTCAGCGACAGGCGCAGCCCGTCCGCGCCCACCGACAGGCTCTCCAGCGACAGGGAGGAGAGGTCACCCTCCATGACAAGCGAGTCGGCGACCCTGCGCCCCTTGAGCATCTCCGATAGCGACGCGGCGGTCTGCTCGCGCAGCTCGGCCAGGGGCCATACCATGCGCTCGGTCATCTGCTTGAGCAGGGCGGGCCTGGCAAGCCACGCCGCGGCCTTCGCCAGGGCGCTGTTGGTTCTCTCCTCGAAGTCCGCGTCCTCCATTCGGATGACCTCGTCGTCGCGCGAGTAGACCGGCCTTCCCATTATGTAGACCTTCCCCTCCACTGCCCCGCCCGGACCCTTGCCGGAGATCTCCGCCTCCGCCACCAGTCTGTCGCCCCTGCCGAAGAATCTGACGTCCTTGACCACGACGCTACCCCCGGGGATGTCGATCTCCGGGATGTCCACGGATCTCGCGTAGTCCGCCAGCGCGCCGTAGGAGATGCTGCTCTCGACGTTCAGCAGGATGCCGGGCGCCATGTTCGGCGGCATCGCCGCGAGGGGCGGCAGGGGGTTGGGCTCGCGCGGGGCGGGCCTCTCGGCCGTCACCGAGAGCAGGCACTTCAGCCCCGCCACGGCCGTCAGCCTGCCGTCGCGGGCGGAGAAGGGGGGCATCGCCAGGGATAGGGGGGTGACCGAGAGCCACAACTCCGGGTCCGAGCCCAGGGGTATCGGCTCGTACAGCCCGGCCCACTCCCTTTGAGCGTGCTCCCTGATCTCCGCAGAGCGGTTGATCTCCTCCTCGGCGCGGGCCAGCAGCTCCCCCGACCGCCTGTTGAACAGGTCCGTCAGCAGGGAGGCTATGCCGATCTCCTGGCCGAAGAGGTTCAGGGTGGGGGAGCGGGTCCACTCCAGCCTGGCCGAGCCGTTGAGCCTCAGCCTCCAGTCCTTGTCCAGGGCGGGGGCCATGGTGAGGTGCAGTCGCCCCGCGCCCAGGATCTCGTTCCTGGTGCTGGATGGTATGCCGAGGATGTTCCCCTTCCAGGAGACCATCGACGAGAACCTGAAGGGCAGGAAGAAGTCCGCCGCGCCCTTAGAGAAGGAGACCGCCACCCTGCCGGTCTTCTCGAGCAGCAGGTCCGCCATCGTCTCCCCGAAACTGCGGTCCACCACCTCGTTTTTGATGTCGTACAGCGGGTTGACCAGCGCCTCCTCGAGCATCGCCAACGCCTCTTCGGCCGTGACGTACACCGGGACGGAGATGAAGGACTCCGCCGCGGGGGGCGCGGGCTGAGGGGGAACGTCCTCCGGCGGCGCCGTGTCCAGGAGGTCCGGCGCCGACTCCTCCTGCTCCGTCTCGCCACCCCAGAATGTGGGGAGGCCGTCGACCGCTCGCGTGGAGAGCAGGAACGCCGCCGCTCCGAGCAGCATGAAGAGCAGCGGCAGGGCAATCGATCTTTTCATCGTGTTCATCTCCCTCCCCGTCGGGGGCTACCTGCGCAGCAGCTCCAGGGTCCTCAGCAGCAGTCCTTTCGAGAACTGGATCGCGTCCGCCGGGCAGACCTCCTGGCAGCAGTAGCAGCGAATGCACCTGCCGTAGTCTATCCTTATCCTACCGTCGTCCTCCATCCGCATCGCGCCGGCCGGGCATATCCTGACGCACTTGCCGCACCCGACGCACTTCTCCCTGTCCTGCACCGGGCGGGAGGTCAAAAAACGCTTGCCCAGGCCGTCCAGGAAGGGGGGTAGCAGGTGCAGGGCATCCAATTCGGGGAGCTCGACTGGATCGATCGCGAACCCCTCCGGCAGGCCGTGCGCGCTCCAGTCCATGCCCTCGTGCGCCAGCCCCCTGGCGAGCGCCGCCTGGTATAGGGGGAAGTCGGCCAGCGGTGCGCCGAGGAGGGAGCATACCCGAAAGTCCAGGTCCAGCGGGTCGGTCGACGCGGCCAGCAGCCCGAAGGCCCGCGGCCTGCCGTTGCTCGGGCCCCGCCCCTCCATGCCCGTGATGCCGTCCAGCACGGTGAGACACGGGGCCAGCCCTCTCGCTATGTCGAGGTGCAGATCGGCGAACGACTCGCGCCGCAGCCCGACGTTGTAGTGCCACTGAGCCTTCCTCTGGCTGACCACCGTGCCGAACAGGTTCTTGACACCCAGGGTCAGCATCATCTGGGCGTGGGTCTTGAGCTTGGGGATGTTGATTATCCTGTCCGCGGACAGGGCCAGGCGCGATACCTCCACTTTCTTGAACACGGCGCCCTCCGCCGGGGGCAGGGGCGTCGGGTCGTCCAGTTCGACGCAGGGGATGTTCAGCTCCCGAGCCACCGCCTCCATGCCGGTCCTGCGGGCCACGTCGGAGAAGCGGTCCAGGCCGGGACTGTCGGCGATGAAGGGCCTTGCGCCCGCCTCCAGGGCCATCAGGACCACCGCGCGCACCACCTCCGGGTGGGTGGTTATGCACTCGTCGGGGGCCGAGGCTGACAGCATGTTCGGCTTGATCAGAACCGAGTCGCCGCGGGAGAAGAAGCGCGAACTCCCCCCGAGCCCCTCCACCAGGGAGCGCAGGGCCGCCTTGAGACCCTGTCTGCCGTAGCCGCCGCACTGGATGAACGCCGATTTCTCCATGATTTTTACCCCTCCCGCCGGTTATTGTATTATAATACACCGCAACCCCGAAACGGGAACGCTCGGTAACAGAAGAAGGGCTGGTGATTTCAATGCCTAACAACGTTCAGCAGTTCTTCCTGCTGAGGAGAGGCCTTGGGTATGTCGCCCCGATCCTCTGCACCATGCGCGGGCTGGGAGAGCACGACATCGAGGAGGCGCTGTACTTCCACAAGAGGATAACCGACGAGATCGGTGACGAGGACATATTCTCGGAGGAGAACACTATCGCGGAGAGCGTCATGGGAGACGGTCTGGCGGTAGGGGTGTTCGCCGAGGGCAGGCTGATCGCGCTGCGCTCCGTCTCCTACGTGAGGGAGCACGTGGACGAGGCGGTGGAGGACCTCGGGCTGAGTCCGGAGGAGTCGGACAACGTGGCCGTGATGGACTTCTGCGTCACGGACTCCTCCTTCAGGGGGAACTACATACAGTTCTTCACCTACCTGTACATAGAGAGCCTGATGTATCCGAACAGGTACCACCTGCACACCACAGTGTCGCCGCGAAACGTATTCAGCCTGAAGAACGTGCTGAAGTGCGGATTCGTCGCGGTTGGATTCAAGAAGAAGTACGGAGGGCACAACCGGTTCGTCCTGTACAAGAACCTGAGGAGGCCGGGGGCGGTGAGCACCAGGGGCAGAAAGCAGGTGCTGCTTCGGAACTACGACTACCATCCGAAGGTCATGGCGGACGGCTTCGTCGGGTACAAGACCAAGCTCAAGTCCAACGGGATGGTCATGCTGTACGGGAGGCCTCTTGAGGAGGTCCCGCAGGGAGTATAATGGCCGGTATCACGAAGCGATGGGTCGAGTGCGCGCTCAGGCTTGAGCAGGCGGGGCACGAGGGCCTGCTGGTGGGCGGCGCGGTTAGGGACCTGCTGCTCGGGCGCGCGCCCGAGGATCTGGACATGGCAACCGACGCGCCGCTGTCCGTCCTGGAGGAGCTCTTCCCCGGCGGCCGCAGGGTGGGTCGCGGGAACAAGAGCGTATTCCTCGTGCCCTGCGAGGGTGGCTCATGCGAGGTCACCTCCTATCATGGAGGGGACCTGGAGCATGACCTTGCCAGGCGGGACTTCACCGTGAACGCGCTGGCCATGCGCTTCACCGGGGAGATAGTCGGGACGCCCCGAAGCAGGAGGGACGTCCGCGACAGGGTCCTGCGATTCAACGGCAGGGCGTCGGACAGGCTGAACGAGGACCCTTTGAGGGCGCTCCGCCTGCCGCGACTGGCCGCGACCCTGCCCGGCTTCTCTGTGGAGAGGGGGGCAGTGCGCGCCGCGCGCCGCGCCGCGCCCTCCCTGCGCCTGTGCGCGCCGGAGCGGATCGGTCGCGAGATGAGGCTGGGCCTGTCGGGGAACGTCAGGACGTTCATCCGTCTGCTGACCTCCTGCGGGCTGGCCGGGCTGCTTCGCCCCCTGTCGGGGGGCGTGCCGCGCCCTCTGCGCCTCTTGCGCTCGCTGGACAGGCTTGACGACGGGCGCTCCCCTCTGGCCCGGAGGGCGGCGCTGATCGCCTCCCTCGGCAGGGGGAGAGAGTACCCCGACCTTAAGGGGCGAGACGAGGTGGCCCGGCTGCTCGGCGAGTGGAACTGGCCGGAAGGAGTGCGCTCCGAGGTCGCGACGTGCGTCGGGTTGAGAAACGCGCTCGCCGCGTATCTGCCCCGAGAGGCCCTGGCCGCGCTGATCCTCGAGGTAGGGGAGGCCGGCTGGAGTTCGCTGGCCGCCGTGGCGGACGCGCTGCCGGGCGGGCGAGGCCGCATGGCGAGCCTGAACAGCCGGGAGGCCGCCGCCGGGATCCTGGCGCTCCTGGACAGGTCGGCCGACCTCCTGCCGACGGGGGACGAGCTGATGCGGCGGCTGTCCGTGCCCGAGGGGCCGGAGATCGGGAGGATCCTGAGGGAGCTTCGGACGGAGTGCGCCCTTGGACGCCACGGTACGAAGGAGGAGGTCCTCGAGAGGGGCGCCGCGCTCCTCTCGTCAAAAAATACGCATACGGAGTGAGCCATGCTTCAGAAGACGGAAATTGTCGCGCTATTAAAGGAACACGCAGCGCCAACGGAAAATCGCGGCGATCTTGTTCCGTGCTCCGAGGCTTGTTGCGCCGACGGGAGCTCCACGGAGGACCTGGCGGCGGCTCTGGACAGGGCGGTGGAGAGGGTCAGGGCTCTGCTGGGACTCAGGTCCGCCGCCGTGTTTCTCTTCGATCCCGACCCTGATTCGCCCGATGTCCTGGCTGCGCCCCGCGATGCCCTTCCGGAGCTGGAGGAGGTCGCACGCCGCCTGTGCGAGAATGGGGAGCTCGACGCCCTCCGGGAACGTCAGGGCCCCGTGCTGCACGAGAGGGAGGGTGCGTCGCCGGTGGTCGTCCACCTCATGAGGTCGCCGTTGCACTGCAGGGCTGTGGGCGTGATGGTGGGCGAGGTGGGGGAGGACGGTCGCGACATAGCCTGCGGGAGGCCGGCCATCGGCGCGGCGGCCCTGTCGGAGTGCGCGGCCGTACTTGAGAACTGCCGCCTGTGCAGGGGACTTCAGCAGCTGGAGGCGGAGCTGGTGGTGAGGACTACACTGCTGGAGAGCTCGCTCTCCGAGGTGCAGAGGTTCAGCCTGGACTTGGAGGGGAGGGTGGCGGAGAGGACCAGGGAGCTGACCGAGGCCAACGAGGAGCTGTCGAGGGAGATCGCCGACAGGATGCGCGCCGAGGAGAAGTACCGTTCGAACGAGAGCATGCTCAGGCTGGCGCTGGAGGGGGTGGGCGAGGGGCTGTGGCTCTGGGACGTAAGGTACGACCAGGTCGACCTGTCCCCTCTGTCGATGGAGTTGCTCGGATGCGCGTCCGACCCGGCGACCTGTCCGCCCGAGATGAGGTCGAGGAACGGGTGGGAGGCGCTGATTCACCCCGACGACGTCGACAGGGTGCGCTTCAAGAAGAACAAGTGCGTGGAGGGGAGCATCCAGGGGTACTCGGTGGAGTACCGAATACCCGACGGCGCGGGGGGACAGAGGTGGATACTTGAGAGGGGTCGCGTGGTGCTCAGGGACGGGCGCGGGCTGCCGATCAGGATTGCGGGCACCCACTCCGACGTGACCAAAAGGCGGGAGCTCGAGGAGCAGATCCGCCATCAGGCCAACCACGACTACCTGACCGGCCTCCCGAACCGCTACCTCTTCTCCGACAGGCTGTCGCTCGCCCTGGCGCGCGCCAACAGGAACGGCTCGATGGCCGCGCTGGTGTTCATAGACATGGACAACTTCAAGACGGTGAACGACGAATACGGCCACGAAGCGGGCGACGAGCTTCTAAAGATGATGGCCGACAGGATGAGGGGCGTCTTTCGCGAGGTTGACACGGTGTGCCGCATCGGCGGGGACGAATTCGCGGTGGTGCTTTCGGACATCTGCGGGCGTCCCGACGCCGAGGCCGCGGTGGAGCGCCTGATGGACGCATTCGACGCGCCCTTCCCGGTCGCAGGGGGAGAGACCCTGATCAGGATCTCGGCCGGCGTGAGCCTGTTCCCCGACGACGGGACGGACGAACAGGCCCTGCTCAGGTGCGCGGACATGGCCATGTACCGGACCAAGCAGAAACTCGGCAGGAGCGCCTGCACATTCGCGCAGGACATCCTCCCGGGGAAGGGGGCGAGGTGACGATATGGATGCAAGGCGCGACGCCCTGGAGATAGCCAGGCGCGCAATCCAGGCCGTTCTGCCCGAGAGGGCGGTGCGGGAGGCCCTGTCGGAAAAGTCGTTCTCCGAACGCCTGGCCCTCGGCGGAAGGCTGGTGCTGGTCGCCGTGGGCAAGGCCGCCTGGAGGATGGCGTCGGCCGCGTCGGAGGCCCTGGGGGACAGGCTGGACCGCGGGGTGGTCGTCACGAAGTACGGGCACTCGTCCGGGAGCATAGGGGGGCTTGAGATATTCGAGGCGGGGCACCCCCTGCCGGACGAGAACGGCGTCAGGGGCGCGGCCCGCGCCCTCGAGATGGCCTCCGGCCTGTCGAAGTCGGACACGGTGCTGTTCCTGGTGTCAGGCGGCGGCTCGGCCCTGTTCGAGAAGCCGGCCGACGGCCTGAGCCTGGACGACCTGGCCGACGTCACCGGCAGGCTGCTGGCCTGCGGGGCCGACATCGTCGAGATAAACACCATCCGAAAGAGGCTCTCCGCGGTCAAGGGGGGGCGCTTCGCGCAGGCGGCGCACCCCGCGCACGTCTTCTCCGTGGTGCTGTCGGACGTCCTCGGCGACAGGCTCGACAGCATAGCCTCCGGGCCGGCCTGCCCCGACTCCTTCACGTCCGGGGACGCGGCCCGCATCGTCGCGAAGTACGGTCTCGAGCTTGCCCCGCGGGTGACCGACGCCCTGCGCGTTGAGACGCCCAAGTCGCTCGACAACGCCACCGCCGTGATCACCGGAAGCGTGACCGCCCTGTGCGCCGCGGCCGAGGAGGCAGCTAGGGCGCTTGGCTACGAAACCTTGGTCCTCACCACATCGCTCGACTGCGAGGCCAGGGAGGCCGGGGCGTTCCTCGCCGCGCTGGCCAGGGAGGTCCGGGCATCCGGCAGACCGCTGGCCGCGCCATGCGCGGTCATCCTCGGGGGGGAGACGATAGTCAGGGTAGTCGGGGGCGGCAAGGGCGGGCGGAACCAGGAGCTCGCGCTGGCGGCCGCGGAAGGCATCAGAGGGCTGGAGGAGACGGTCGTGATCTCCGTCGGCTCGGACGGCACGGACGGGCCAACCGACGCGGCGGGGGGAATAGTGGACGGCAAGACCGCGGGAATCCTCGCGGACCTGGAGGTCGACCTGCACGGGGCCCTGGCCGACAACGACTCCTACCGCGCGCTCGACGCCTGCGGCGGGCTGGTGAGGACCGGCCCCACCGGCACCAACGTGAACGACCTGACTATGCTGCTGTGCGGCGCTCCGGCCCCGAGGGGCTAGTCGGCGTCGGGGTCGAAGAAGCGGAAGCAGTCCCCGCCGGCGTCCTTCCCCGCGGTCAGGGCCGTCTCCGCCGCCCTTAGCAGTGACTTGGAGTCCTGACCGTCCTCCGGGAATACGCTGATCCCGATCGTGGCGGTCAGCTTGAACGAGCCCTGTTTCTCGGGCGCGGCGCTTCGTATGGCGCTCAGCACGCGCTCGGCGACCGCAGATATGCTGTTCCTGTCGCCCGGCTTGGGGAGGATGAGGTAGTAGTTGACCCCCTCCATCCTGTACAGGATGTCGTCCTGCCGGCACGCGCCCTGCAGCCTCTGCCCGACCCCCTTCAACAGGATGTCCGCCATGTCCCTGCCCATCGCCTCGTTGACCGAGTTGAACCTGTCCAGGTCGATCATGAACAGTGCCAGCGAGGAGCTGCTCCTCTGGGCCTCCGCCAGCGCCAGCAGGAGCGACCGGTTGAAGCGCGCGCGGTTTGTTCCCGCGCCCAGAGGGTCGAACCCCGCCTGGAGCATTATCTCCCTCTCCAGCTCCTTGCGCGCTGTTATGTCGAGCGCGACGCACACCACGGCCCTCCTGCCGTCGATCGGCTCGGGCATGAGCGAGATGCGGGTCTCGTGGTAGTGTTTTTTGCCGTTGATCTCAACGTCGTAGGCCACGGTCTGAGGGACGCCGGTCTCGATGCACCTCGCAAGCGGCACCAGCAGCTCGGCGGCCTTCTCCATCGGCAGGGACTCGCCGATGGTCCTGCCCACCAGGGCGGCCACCGCCTCGGTGCCGTCGGTCGAGCCGGAGACCTCTATCAGCCTCCCGTCCTCGTCAAGCACCATCAGCATGGCGGGGATCGCGTCCATGAACGCGGCCAGCTTCGACTCGGTCTTGCGTATCTCCCCGTGGACCTGCTTGTGGCTCGTTATGTCGGACAGGAGCCAGAGGGTCTCCTCCGGAAGCCCCTCCTCGCCCTCGATCACGCAGGTGCGGTGCAGTATCCAGCGCCAGTCGCCCTTCTTGTCGGCGATCCTGTAGGCTTTCGGCGACGGGTCCGGGTGGAAGGGGAGCACCGACGCGTCCTCGGGGTGGATCAGGTCCTCGTAGCGGACCCTGCCCGAGGTGAAGTCGTCGGGCTCGTAGCCGAGGAAGCGCACTGCCTCGGAGACGAAGCACGGGCTGCCCCCGGGGACAAGCCATATCATCGAGGCTATGGGGCTCCTGTTTACAACCTTCTCGAAGTTGACTCCACCGCACCGTTCCATGGCTCCCATCTCCTTTAGGCAAACCCTTTTCCCAAATCCGCAGGTTCATCTCCGAGAAGGAGAAAAAGCATCCCCAGACCGATGGCTCGACAAGATATTTCAAAATTCGAGCCATCGGCCTGTCAATAACTGTGGATTTGGTCATTATTCGGCATCTTCACCTCTTTCAATACATGCAACAACAGTCCGGAAACGGTCTCCCGGCTTGTCTGCTACCGTGGGCGAAGCAAATGGGAGACTCTACTCCAGAAGGCAGCAGAGTTGGCGAAGCCTCTTCTCCGCGTGCTCGAACAGCGCACCTCCCCTGTCGCCCGACCAGATCTTCAGGATGGTCCGTCCGCCGTGGCGGACTATCTTGCAGACCATGGTGTAGAGCAGAAATCTCAACGTGCGGGGACGGCTCCTTCCGTAGACCGCGGGAAGGAGAAGGCGCTTCAGGAGGTTGTGGATGTTCAGCGCGAGGGCGCTTATGTTCCACCAGGCGGCGTTGGCGCCGAAGCTGCCGGAGGGGACGTGACCGCCTCCGAGCTCGTCCTTCAGGATGTGGTGGATCTCCTCGGACTTGCCGCATCTTTTTCTCTGCCAGTGGATTATTCTCTCCCCGTCCATGGCTTCGCCGTCAAAGCAGCCGAAGAGGCTCCCGTCCTCTCCGTCCTCTATGTTGGAGACTATGCCGCGGGTCCTGTAGATGCGGCCGCCCAGGGTCATGAATCGCTCGTCTCTCTTCTCCTCCGGGCGAGCCGCGTCCAGGTCGTCCTCGATCTCCTTGAGCAGACAGAGCTGCGTCGCCTCCTCCACCATGCGGCGCTGCCTCGCCCTCTCCTTCGCGCCGCCGTGCGGTGCGGCTTCTCCGAGATCTCCGAGACCTTTGGGGTTCATGGGGTCCCTGGGGTCCCTTATGGCGAAGAAGCGGTAGTCGGGGCCGCGCTTCTTGAGGCTAAGGCTGTTGGGGAAGTAGTGAACCTCCGCCCACTCGGCGGCGGGACGGACCGTGCCGTCCTTGAGAACCATCGTCTCACTGTCCAGGGGCTTCCAGTCATCCTCGGGTATCTGCCGAATGGCCTCGCGGAACTCCCTGACCATGGGGCAGGATATGCCGAAGAAGATGCGCCCGAATCTCTCGTTCCTCCCTTCGTTGCAGTAGGTGAGAAGGTCGGTCTGGTAGCCGGCGCAGTCGCTCCTGAGGGAGACTCCATTCACTTCGTCCGGGAGGACCGAGAGCACCCGCTCGAGCTCCTCCTTCTGTCCGTATCCGGGAGGGACGTTGCCGTCCCTGTAGCCTGACGCCAGCACTAGGTCGTGCTCGGGGCAGTAGGTGTTGAAGGTCTGGTAGCTCCTGTTCTTCTCGTAGTTCCACAATGAGCCGCTTCCCTCGGTCTCTATGAAGGTGGCGTCCTGGTCGAGGGTGATGCGACAGTCCCTCTTCCTGTCCTCGCCTGCTCTGCCGCCTGCTCCGCGGGGCGGGGAGGACTTCGCGGTCGTCCCGGCAATCCTGGTCGTCTCGGCAGTCTCGGCAGTCCCGGCAGTTCTGGCAGTTCTGGCCGCTTCGGCGACGGAGAAGGAGAGAAGGCGGGAGAAGACTCTCCTGAAGCCGGAGAGAAAGGGGTTCTCCTCGGGGACGAAGGCCCTGCCCTGTCCGCGCTTGTCGTCCTCCGCGCCGTTGTGGAACTCCTTCAGCCAGTTCCTGGTCGAAGTCGGAGAGGGAACGGGAACACCGAGACTGTCGAAGCAGAGCCTTTCCCTGAGATCCTTCAGATGGTCCACGGCGCATCCTCCGGCCAGATTGAGCAGGACGAGCGACAGAACGTGGTCGGAGTCGCAGTAGCCTCTTCCTCTCCTCGCTCCTATGCTGGAGTCTATCGTCTCGGGGAGACCGGTCTTTCTGAAGAGTTCCACCGCGGGCCACAGCCCCCCGTAGGGAGACATGCCGCTCGAGCCGTCCTGGATCTCTATGCGCACTTTGCCCAGGGGGGCGTTCTTTCTCTTGTTTCCGCAGTTTCTACTCTGGCTTTTTCTCGCGTTCCGGGGCATAATAATCGCACCTCTCTGGTGAAGGTTTGTGTCTTGAACAACACTACCTTAACACTGTTCCCGGAACAGTCCAGAGGGGTTTTTCGTATTTTCAAGGTGCGGATTTGGGATCACCGGGCTGGAGTGGCGC
>JAKJGK010000204.1 GCA_022704435.1 Synergistota bacterium
CCTGGAGCGACCTCGGCGTCACGAGGGTCAGCGTGGGAGTTCAGAGCCTGTGCGACGGGGAGCTAAGGCTACTTGAGAGACTTCACGACGCCGAGAAGGCCAGGCGCGCGGTCGCAATGTGCGTCGGGACGGGCTTCTCGACGGCCGCCGATCTCATCTTCGGCCTGCCGGGGCAGACGCTCAGGTCTTTTGCGAACTCGGCGGACGGGGTGATCGGCCTCGGCGCGGACCACCTGTCGCTGTACCAGCTCGCGCTCGACGAGGGGTGCAGATGGTTCGGGTCCTCGGAGGTCGCGGCCGACGGGTACCGGTTCTATAGGTGGGCCCAGTGGCATCTTCCAGGGCGCGGGTTCGCCCAGTACGAGATAGCGAGCTTCGCCCTGGCGGGCAGGGAGTGCCGCCACAACATGGCCTACTGGACAGGGGGGTCGGTGCTGGCCCTCGGCGCGGGCGCCTGGGGGTATGCCGGGGGGGTGCGCTACCACAACGAACGTACCGTCGAAGGCTACCGCGCCGCCGTGGAGGGGCGGGGCGGCGCGGTAGAGGAGTCGGAGGAGCTGGACGATCGCGGACGGGCGCGGGAGGCGGCGGTTCTGCTGCTGCGCACGTCCGCCGGTATCGGCTATGACGAGTTCTCGGCCCGGCACGGCCGCGAGCAGATGTCCGCGATACTGACGGCGCTTGAAGAGGGCGCTCCCGCGGACTGCTTCAGGCGGACCGGCTCGTCGATAGCCCTGTCGTCGAAGGGCATGCGGGTGGCCAACGCGATCTGGAGGCTGATTATATAATTCCCGGCCCCCAGCAGCGGCCCATCACAGGGAAAGAATCTTGTCCGCCGACAGCAGGGCCTCGGTTATCTCGAACATGTTTGAGATAACGCCTGCGCCGATATCGGCCGTTATTCCGAAGTGGTTGGTGCAGGTGCCGCAGACAAGGATGCGGACGCCCCCGCGCTCTAGGGCGAGAAGGTGGTCCAACGACGATGTGTGGTTCAACGCGAGCTTGACGCCCTCGTTCATGAGCGCCACTACACAGGGAAGCGGTTCGACCTGACCGAGGGTGCCGAGCATGCTCTTCATCAGCACCTCGCCGAGCAGGGAGTCGTCGCCTATCGTGCTTTTCGTGATGAGCAGGGCGTTGCACGCGGGCCTTGCCGAAGCCGGGGATGTCGCGACCTGCGCCTCCGGGGGGACTTCAGCGCCCCTGGCCGGGTCGGCATCCCGCTCCGCGACCGAGGAGGCAGGTGCGACCACGGGGGACGGCCGCTCGGTCGCGCCGGTGGCCGTGATCGTTATGGATCCCTCGTCGTCGATGATCTGCACCCTGTAGCCGTTGGTCTCCAGGTAACGCCGCACGTTCGACGCCGACACGGCGCTGTCCAGAAGCACCGTTATATCTCGTTCTCCGGCCTCGACCTGCGATTTGGTCATGATGACCGGCTGAGGGCAGCTCTTGCCGCGCGCGTCTATTGTCCCCATTGTATCGCCTCCCGGATCAGGTTGTTCGCAGCCAGCGGGGAGACGACTTGGAAGGACGCCCTCCGCGCAGCCAATTATAGGGTAGAATGGATTTGGACACAAACCCTGGGATGATTGACTAGAGTGGGTGTCGCGAGGAAGATTATCGACTGTGAAAGGTGATAGGACCAACGAGATGCAGAATAAAACCGCAAGCGCCAGGCTGCGCACGCTGCCGTCGATGGACCTGCTCCTCGGTTCGGAGCGGGCGTCGGCCTTCTTCCCGCTTATAGGGCGGGAGGCGGTGAAGTCCATCCTCGCCTCGGCACTCTCGAGCGCCAGGGCGGACCTGCTCGAAGGAGCTATGGAGGAGGCCTCCCTCGACGCGGTCCTGTCCAGGGCACTGCCCGAGCTGGAGCGTCGCTCGGCGGACAGCCTGATCCCGGTGGTCAACGCCACCGGGGTGGTCGTCCACACCAACCTGGGCCGCTCCTGCCTGTCGAACAGGGCTGTGGAGGCGGTGCGCTCGGTGGCGGGGAGATACAGCACCCTCGAGTTCGACCTCGCCGAGGGAAGACGGGGCAGCAGGACAGATCACGTGGAGTGGCTCATCCGGCGCGTTACCGGCGCGGAGGCGGGGCTGGTGGTGAACAACAACGCCGGCGCCGTGCTCCTGGCTTTGGCGGCGCTGTGTCGAGGCAGGGAGGTGGTTGTCTCCCGTGGGGAGCTCGTCGAGATAGGCGGCTCCTTCCGCATACCGGAGATCATGGAGTTCTCCGGTGCGCGCCTGGTCGAGGCCGGCGCTACCAACAGGACCCACCTGCGGGATTACGAGAGGGCGATAACCGACCGGACGGCCGCAGTCCTCAAGGTCCACCCTTCCAACTTCAGGATGGAGGGGTTCGTCTGCTCCGTCCCCCGCGAGGATCTGGCCGCGCTGGCCGAGCAGCGAGGAGTGATCTTCATCGAGGACTTGGGCAGCGGCACGCTGCTCGACCTGTCCCTTCACGGCCTGCCCGGGGAACCATCGGTGGGGGAGTGCCTGCGCCAGGGGGCTCACCTGGTGACCTTCTCCGGCGACAAGCTGCTGGGCGGGCCCCAGATAGGCTGCGCCGCCGGCAGGAGGGAACTGGTCGAGACGTTGAGGAGCTACCCGCTAAATCGCGCCCTGAGGGTGGACAAGATGACCCTGGCCGCGTTCGAAGCCACCCTCAGGCAGTACCTGAGGGGGGAGGAGGGGGAGATCCCCGT
>JAKJGK010000205.1 GCA_022704435.1 Synergistota bacterium
AGCATGAGCACCCCGACCAAGAAGAAGAGCGATGCCGCACCAGTGCCGCAGGGCGCTTCGAAGGGAGAGGCGGCGGACAGAAAAGAGGAGCTGGTGGAGACGGAGCGCAAGCCCAAGCAGGCCGAGCCCCACCAGGCCAGTAGAAAGGTCGGCATAACCGACACCACCCTCAGGGATGCCCACCAGTCCCTCATGGCCACGCGCATGAGGGTGGAGGACATGACCGGCATCATCGAGAAGATGGACGACGTCGGCTTTCACTCCATGGAAGTCTGGGGCGGCGCCACCTACGACAGTTGCATGAGGTTCCTCGACGAGGACCCCTGGGAGAGACTTCGCGCGATGAGGCGCCTGTTCAAGAAGACCAGGCTCCAGATGCTCCTGAGAGGCCAGAACGTCGTAGGATACCGCCACTATGCCGACGACACCGTTCGCGAGTTCGTGAAGAGGGCGGTCGGGAACGGGCTTGACATAATCAGGGTGTTCGACGCCCTGAACGACCTCAGAAACATGGAAGTCGCCGCCGACCAGGTGAAGAAGGAGGGGGCCCACCTCCAGCTTGCGTTCTCTTTCACTCTGTCGCCCGTGCACTCCATCGAGACCTTCGGCAAGCTGGCCAAGGACATGAAATCCATGGGGGCGGACTCCATCTGCATAAAGGACATGGCCGGGATAGTCAGCCCGGTGGAGACCTCCGCGCTCGTGAAGATAATAAAGCGGGAGACCGGGCTGCCCGTGCAGATACACTCTCACTACACCAGCGGAATGGCCTCCATGGCCTATTACGCGGGCCTCGAGGCCGGGGCGGACGTGGTCGACTGCGCCATCTCCCCGTTCGCCATGGGGACCAGCCAGCCCCCCGTCGAGTCCATGGTGGCCGCCCTGAAGGGGGGAGAATTGGATACGGGCATAGATCTCGAAAAACTCCTGCCCATAGCGATGCACTTCAAAAAGGTGCGCGAGAAGTACTCCGAGATATTCATCGACCTCGGCGGAGTCGACATCAACGTCCTGCTCTACCAGATCCCCGGCGGCATGTACTCCAACCTGGTCAGCCAGCTCAGGGACCAGAAGGCCCTGGACAGGCTGCCCGAGGTCCTGAAGGAGGTCCCGCGCGTCAGGCAGGAGATGGGGTACCCTCCGCTGGTCACCCCGACCAGCCAGATCGTGGGCACCCAGGCCACCCTCAACGTTCTCGTGGGCGAAAGATGGAAAGTAGTGCCGAACGAGGTGAAGAGCTACTTCAGGGGCGAGTACGGCAAGCCTCCGGCGGAGATTGACCCAGCGATACAGAAGAAGGTCATAGGGGACGCCACGCCGATCACCTGCCGCCCCGCGGAACTCATCAAGCCTGAGCTGGACGATGCCAGGAGGGCCGCCGCCCCATGGATACTCCAGCCGGAGGACGTGCTGAGCTACGTGCTCTTCCCGTCGGTGGCCAAGGATTTCCTGATGAAGAAGTTCGCCAGGGAGATGAAGGTGGACGTAGGGGTGGCGGAGCTGGTCGACGGCGCCGGGTACCCGGTTTGACGGCATTGGACAGGGTTGCAGTCGAAGAGGGGCTCTTCCTGAGGGAGCTCGAGTTTCCCGACATCGAGACCATGGCCCGCTTTGCGGGCAACGGGGACGAGAACCTGTCGGAGATCGAGTTGCGCTACCCCGTGAGCCTGCTCGTCAGGGGGAACAGGGTCGCGGTACGCGGCCCGGACAGGGACGCGGTAGACCTGGCTTTCGGCCTTCTGGAACAGCTCTACAAGATCGCCCTGAAGGGACACCCACTGCTCCTTGCGGACGTTCGCTACGCCATGGACATGATCGCGGAGAAGGGGGCGGTCGACCTAGCCCCCCTCTTCTCCGAGGTGATATGCACCACCGCAAGGGGCAAGCCCATACGCGCGAAGACGGAGGGCCAGCGCGCGTATCTTGAGGCCGTGCGCAGGAATCACATCCTTTTCGCGGTCGGCCCCGCCGGGACTGGCAAGACCTTCCTGGCCGTGTGCCACGCCGTCGCCCTCCTGAAGTCGTCCGCGATAAGCAGGATCGTGCTCGTCAGGCCGGCCGTGGAGGCGGGGGAGAGCCTCGGCTACCTCCCGGGCGACCTCAGGGAGAAGGTGGAGCCCTACGTCCGCCCCCTGTACGACGCCTTCTACGACCTCCTCTCCCCCGAGCGCTTCCTTCGCTACGTGGACAAGGGAGTGATAGAGATCGCCCCGCTTGCCTACATGAGGGGCAGGACTCTTAACGACAGCTTCATAATACTCGACGAGGCGCAGAACACCACCCCCGAGCAGATGAAGATGTTCCTGACGCGCCTTGGGTTCGGATCAAAGGCCGTGGTGACGGGAGACATAACCCAGATCGACCTTCCCAACGGCAAGAAGTCGGGGCTCATCCAGGTCAAGGAGATACTCGACGGGATAGAGGGCATAGAGTTCTTCCACCTCACCCATTCGGACGTGGTGCGTCACGAGATCGTGCAAAAGGTTGTGAAGGCTTACGAGCGGTATGAGCAGCAGCGCGAACAGCGGCAGTAGGGGCGGCCCGCACGGCGGCCTCAAAAAGAAGATCGGCCTGCAGCGGCAAACGGAGGGGGGCTCCCCGGACCTGAGATCCCTCTCCGTGCTTGTGCTTGTCATATTCGCCCTCAACGTGATATTCATAAAGTGGTTCCTTGAGGATCGCAACT
>JAKJGK010000004.1 GCA_022704435.1 Synergistota bacterium
GATAATGGCCGCGGTCCACGAGAGGGGCGCGCTGCGCCGCGAGGTCCCGTTCCGCGTATCGGTCGCGGGGGCGGGAAAGGCCGTACGCCTGGTGGGTGCGGTGGACGCCCTGTGGGTGGAGGGCGACACGGTTCACATCAGGGACTACAAGATCACCGCCGGGGAGCTGGACGGCTCCGCGCCGTGGGAGGCGCTGTACAGGGAGCAGCTGCTCTTCTACGGCTACGCAGCCTCCCTGGCCTTCCCGGGGGCGGGGCACGACATCAGGCTGATTCACCTGCGCGAGGGGACGGAGGGCGCTCCGATCGACCCCGCCCGATCGTGGGAGGAGGTGGGCACCCTCATCCGCGAGACCGCCGGACGGTGCGCAACGGAACCCTACCCCGCCGCCGCGGAGCGGTGCCCCGTCTGCTTCCACAGGCGGGACTGCCCCTTCCGGGCTGACAGGCGGTCCAGCCCGGACCAGCTTGGTGCTACAGGCTCTTCCAGCTCTTGAACCCCTTGCCGAGCACCTCCGAGGCCACGGAGACCGACATGAAGGCCTTCGGGTCGTTGACCGCCAGGTACTTCTTGAGCGCTACCACCTGGCGCGGCTCGAGCAGGGTCATAAGCACCGGCCGCCTCTGGCCCGAGTACCCCCCCACCCCTTCGAACCGGGTCGTGCCCCTCTGAAGGGAGATGTTTATATACTCGCTGACCCTCTCCGGGATGTTCGTGATTATGAAGACCTGCTTCCTCCGGTCGAAGGAGCGGATCGAGTTGTCCACGACTATACCGTACACGTACAGTGCGACCGCCCCGTAGATTGCGGACTCCAGCCCCACTACGAAGAACGACAGGCTCAGCAGTCCGGTGTTTATGTATATGCTGAACTGCCCCATCTCGATGCCGTACCGCCTGCGCAGCGCGACTCCGGGGATGTCCAGCCCTCCGGTGGAGCCGCCCACCCTGAATATCAGCCCCGCGCCCAGCCCCCTCACCACACCCGACACCACCGCCGCCATGAACCTGTCCCCTATGACCGGCACCGGGACGTACTCGAAGGCCTTGAGCAGGACGGAGAACAGGAGCACGGCCCACATGGTCCACATCACGAAGCGAGGGGAGAGCTCCCTCCAGGCCCAGATCATGAGCAGCAGATTGATGCCGAGGATGACCCACGCGGGCGAGATGCCGAAGACGTAATAGGCCAGCACCGCTATGCCGGAAACCCCGAGGTCGGGGAAGCGGTTCGGCAGCACGAACAGCGTCACCGCCACCGCCTGCACGGTCACACCGGCCGTTATCGCGAGGAAGGCTTTCCACTCCCCTCGTATCTCCCTCAGGAAACGCGCGGCCCTCGCGCGCGCGGCCCTGGTCTTGACTATTGGCTCCAACCGAATCACTCCCGTTCTATGTCCAGCGGCACCGTAAAAGGCGGTCGGCACGGGCCGCGTTCTGATATAATACAGGCATGAGAAGAATCACGAAACGGAGTGAGACAGGATGTTCATCCCCCTCGAAGGAGAGGGCCTTATCTCGATACACCGCATAGTAGCCCTGGTTCGCCAGGGAGGCGGGACCGTCGTCCATCTTCGCGACGGCACTATCCTGACCACGGGATTCAGGCCTGAGACCCTGGCTAAAAGATACAACTCTTTCCGCAAAGAGGCAATAGCGAACGCCCGGGCCGAGCTCGGGCGGCCAGCCGGAGGAAGCGAGCGATGATGATGAGCGCGGCGGCCCTCCAGTACACGGCAAAGGACATCCAGGTCCTCGAGGGACTGCAGGCTGTGCGCAAGCGCCCCGGCATGTACATTGGCGACACCTCCGTGAGGGGACTTCACCACCTGGTCTACGAGGTCGTCGACAACTCTGTGGACGAGGCCATCGGCGGCTTCTGCAGCAGGATAGTGGTAACGATCCACCCGGACGAGAGCATCTCGGTCGAGGACGACGGCCGCGGGATCCCGACGGACCCGCACCCGTCCAACGGACGCCCGGCATCCGAGGTGGTGCTCACCACCCTGCACGCGGGCGGGAAGTTCGACGGCGCCGCCTACAAGGTCAGCGGCGGGCTCCACGGGGTAGGAGTCTCCGTTGTCAACGCCCTGTCCGAGTGGCTTGAGATCACGATATGCAGGGGCGGGGAGAGCAGGGCTCAGCGCTTCGAGAGGGGCATACCCGCATCGAACCTGTCCGACGGGGTCACGACCGACTGCTCAGGCACCAAGGTCCACTTCATGCCCGACAGAACCGTGTTCGAGGAGGTTCGCTTCTCCTTCGACATCCTCGGCGCCCGTTTCCGCGAGATGGCCTTCCTCAATCCGGGGCTGTCCATAACGCTCGACGACAGGCGCGAGGACGGACGGACCAAGGAGTACTGCTACGAGGGCGGGATGCGCTCCTTCATAGAGTACCTCAACAGGGGAAAGACGCCGCTGTTCCCGGACCCCATCGTGATCTCCGGCGACAGGGACGGGGTCGCCGCCGACATAGGGCTTCAGTACAACGACGGCTACCAGGAGAGGGTGTTCGGGTTCGCCAACCTGATCCACACCATAGAGGGCGGGACCCACGTGTCCGGCTTCAGGACGGCGCTCACGCGCTCGGTCAACGAGGCGGCCAGGAGGGCCAAACTGCTCAGGGAGAAGGACGAGAACCTCTCGGGGGACGACCTCAAGGAGGGGCTCACCTCCGTCGTCTCGGTCAAGCTGACCAACCCCCAGTTCGAGGGGCAGACCAAGACCAAGCTAGGCAACAGCGACGTCAAGGGCATAGTGGACTCCATAGTCTACGAGGAACTCACCGCATGGTTCGACGACCACCAGCAGATCATAAAGGCCGTCGTCGAGAAGGCGATAAAGGCCAGACAGGCCCGAGAGGCGGCCAAGCGCGCCAGGGAGCTGGTGCGCAAGTCGGCCATGACCGGGCTGACCCTCCCCGGCAAGCTGGCCGACTGCTCGGACAGGAACCCGGAGAACACCGAGGTCTACATAGTCGAGGGCAACAGCGCCGGGGGCAGCGCGAAGCAGGGGCGGGACAGGAGCTTCCAGGCGATACTGCCCCTTCGCGGAAAGATACTGAACGTCGAGAAGGCGCGCCTTGACAAGGCCCTGTCGAACGCCGAGATCCGCACGATGATCCAGACCCTGGGCGCGGGAGTCGGCGACGACTTCGACACGTCCAAGCTGCGCTACCACAAGGTGATAATCATGACCGACGCCGACGTCGACGGCGCGCACATCGGCACCCTGCTGCTCACCTTCTTCTACAGGTACATGCCCGCCCTGATCGAGGAGGGGTACCTGTACATGGCCCAGCCCCCGCTCTACAGGGCGCAGAAAGGGAAATCGGTGGCCTACTGCTACACGGAGAGGGACCTCAGGGAGTTCGTTCAGGACGCCGGAGAATCCGCGAAGGTCACGGTCCAGCGCTACAAGGGGCTCGGCGAGATGAACCCGGAACAGCTCTGGGAGACCACGATGGATCCTAAGAACCGAGTCCTCAAGAGAGTGGAGGTTGACGACGCCGTCGAGGCCGACGAGTACTTCAGCATCCTGATGGGCGACAAGGTCGAGCCCCGCAGGGATTTCATCACCGCCCACGCCCGCGAGGTCAAGAACCTGGACATCTGACGCGGGAGGGATTCTATGGTCGAACGTGACATACTCATAGCCAAGACAGCGACGATCCAGAGATGCCTGGCGAGGATCGGCGAAATCACAGGACTCGACCCGACAAGTCTGGACGACCTGGACAAGCAGGACATCTTCGTCCTCAACCTGCAACGGGCCGTCAAGGCAGCGATAGACTTGGCGGCTCACGTTGCGGCGTCCGAGGAGATGGGAATTCCTGAGACCGCCTCCGGTTGCTTCACGCTGCTTCATCGGGGCGGCATCATCGACACAAGACTGCTTGACAGGATGACGAAGATGACTGGATTCAGAAATATCGCAGTTCACGACTACCAAACCCTCGACCCCGAAATTCTGAAGTCCATCCTCGTAAATGGGTTGAGGGACCTGGAAGAGTTCTACGCCACGGTCCTGGCTTATTTTGAAGGGACAAAGACGCAGGACAACCGCTGAGATCCCTCACATTCGTTCGGGATGACGGAGGACAAACGTTCGGGCTAGCAGAGAGCCTGTCGTCCCGAACGAGCGCAGCGAGGAGGGACCTCGCCGCGAGGCCTTCGACCCACTCGAATCTGACGGTGGAGAGTAGCGCACTGTACGCGCTCCATTCTACTCCACTTCCCGTCATACGCTCCTAAGTGCGGCGTGTCCACCTCCGCCGCGATCCTGAATACCGCCTTCGGCCCGTTGGGGGCATCGGGAACGCCGACCTGGCCTCGGGATGTCCGGGCTGGAAAGCGGCCCGGCCGATAATCCCCTCAAGCGTTTCAAGCGGAGCGAGACTTGGTCGGTGAGGTCTTCAGCTGAACCCCCAGCGCAGACAGTACCTTCAGAACCGTGTCGTAACGCGGTTTCGCTCCCGGCGCCAACGCTTTGTACAGGCTCTCCCGGCCCAGCCCCGCATCGCTGGCCAGTTTCGACATACCCCTGGCCTTTGCCACATCCGAAACAGCGCGCAGAAAAACGTCCGGATCGCCCTCCTCCAGGGCTGCGTTCAGGTACTTCGATATCACCTCGTCGCTATCCAGATAATCAGCGGCGTCAAAAGGAGCCGTTCCGCTCATGATTCTTCCTCCAGTCTTTTCTTGATCGCCTTGGCGGCTTGAATGTCTTTCTTCTGAGAAGACTTATCGCCGCCGTACAAAAGGACGTAAACCACCTTACCCTGTCTGAAATAGTAGATGCGACAGCCTGCCCCCGCGTGAATCCGCATCTCGAACACTCCGTCGCCCACCGATTCACAGTCGCCAAAATTGCCCGTCTCGGCCGCTCTTATCCGAACTAAAACCCGGGCCTTGATGGACAATTCCTTCAATCTTTTCAGCCATCTATCGAATTCCGGCGTGCGCATGAAAATATTCATGCGCCTATATTATCCGAACGGATACAAATAGTCAAGTCTATCTCTCAACATCGGTCACGGTTTACAGGAAGATACGACCCGCGCGCACCAACCCCTGCAACGCTCTCAATCCATCGTTCCGGAAGTGCGGACACAGGCCTCCAGGCCACCGCCGTTACTTGAGCGCCTCCCTGATTCTCCTGCTCAGGCGGTCCTTCACCATGTCCAGGGTCGTGTCGCCCCTGCCTTTTTTCAGGGCGTCCGCCTCCCGGCAGGCCACGTCGAGAAGGGCGCGGGAGAGTATCGCCGGTACATCGAGAGACGTCACAGAGCCGGAGAGGGGAACGCGGAAGTCCCACAGCGTCTCCTCCAGCGCGGATCGGAGGGTCTGCGTCGGCACGCCTCTTACGTGCAGTCCTCCTCTCTCCTCGCAGCTCTTCTCAAGCCTCTCGATCACGGAGCGGAACGACCTCTCGCCCTCCGAGTCGAAGAGCAGCGACGAATTCAGCATTGAGTGGGAGAGCAGCAGCTCCAGCAGATGCTCCGACCTCGCCGCGTCGCCGCTGATCCTCATGATCCTGTCGACGACCCCGCCCCTAGCAGACAGAACCCCGCCCTCCGCAGCCTCCGCCCTGACCCGCAGCTCCCTCTCCAGGGCCTCGGTCTCCTCCGAGGGGGCGCGGATGTCCCCTCGAACCCCGTCGACATCGTCCAGCCCGGAGACCAGGATCGCGCCCTCTGCGACGCTCGCCGCGAGAGCGCGCACGGTCCTGTGGGGCATGACGCACGATACCTCGCGCACGCGCTCCTCGCCCGGCCTCGCCGCGATCACATGGCTCAACAGGGTGTCGAAGACCATGTCCCCCCACGACGCGAAGTGCAGCTCCGCCTCCCCGCCGTCGATGCCCCTCTCGTACAGATCCCTGTCCGCGGTGAGGCAGACCCCGTCCTCTACCCCCGGCACGCCTCGGACCATAAGGACCGAATCGCCGTGCCCGGCCACCCTTGCGCACCCGAGCGCCTTCAGATACTCGGACTGAAGCAGGACCTTCCACGCGCCCTCGAGCGTCGCGGGGCGGACCTCCTTGTCCATCCCCTCGCGGATGCGAGAGTAGAAGTCGTACTGATCTCCAGGCGACATTTCCATCCCGGCCACCCGCCGTCTCTGATTCTCAAGACGCTCCAGGGCGCGCCTCTCAAGCTCCCCCTCGGACAGCTCGCGGGAAGCGTAGCTCTCGAACTCGTCCGGCTGCACCGGCAGCAGGGAGAAGTCCAGCGACCCCACAAGATCCATCGCCCCGTACAGACGCTTCAGGAGCCGGTCGTATATGGCCTCCTCCACCGACCCCAGAACGCACATGTTCAGCACGTGGACCGTGTCGTGCCTCTGCCCGATCCTGTCGATCCTGCCTATCCGCTGCTCCACCTTCATCGGATTCCACGGGAGATCGAAGTTGATGATCATGTCCGCCGTCTGGAGGTTCAGCCCCTCCGCCGCGGCGTCCGTGCAGAGCAGCAGGTCGATCTCCCCGCGCAGGAAGAGGCGCTTTACCTCCTCTCTGCCGGTCCTCTTCTCCTCGTCGGCCTCGGCGTCGTAGAAGGAGCACTTCTTTCCGCTGTAGACGCCGGTGCGCAGCGTCGGCTCGCGCAGGCGAAGATGCGCCCGGATGTCCTCCAGAGTGTCCATGTAGCGGGTGAAAAGAACCGTCTGCCGAAGCCGCTCCCTCTCCCGCCTCTTCTCCAGTTCGCTCAGCAGGGCCCTGATCTTCGACGGAATGCCGGTCATCCCGTCCAAACGGGCGATCATGCCGGCGAGCCTGCCTCTCTCCCACTCCAGGTCCTCCTGCCCCCTGTTCTCGAGGAAGCCCTCCAGTGCGTCCCCGTCCGGGAAGAGCTCGACGTCGTCGTCCTGCTCCTCCGCCTCGTAATCCGGCAGAGCAGCGCCGTGCGCCAGAGTCGCCTCCACCTTCTCCCTTCGCCGCCGCAGGGACTCGGCCAGTGCGAAGAGCGACGAGGCGAAGCGTTGCCGCAGAAAGCTCAGGTAGAAGCCCAGGCTCGCCCTTTCGGCACCCTCCCCCCTCTCCCCCAGAAGGTCCTTGAGCTCGGCGCAGTAGAGCTGAAGATCGTCGTAGACCTCCCTCTCTCCGGCGGAGAAGCCGATCATCGGCGGAGGCATCAGATTGCGCGTCGCCAGCCCCGCTCTCAGCTCCCCCTTTTCCTGGTAGATCCCCAGCAGCTTGCGCGAGTGGCGCAGCATCACCCGCGAGAGGGGAGCGATGGCGAAGAGAAGAGGTCCGACCTCGGAGGGTCGGGGCGTCCTGCCCCTTTCGCACCAGTCCTCCATGCGCCTCCTGAGTCGCCCGTGGATCAGGCCGTCGCCGAGGACCTCCCAGTACATGGGGTTCTCGCACTGAACTCGGGTCACCACATTCCGCAGAAAGATCCAATCGTCATCTTCGAGCCCCCCGCCGTCGGCGACCCGCCCCAGCAGATCGTAGTAGCTCCTGGTCAGAGAGGGCGACTTGTCGAAGGCCCCCGTCCTGCGCAGGAGCCTCAACAGGTCGTGCGCCTCCACCCAGTCGAGCTGCACTGGGGTGGCCGTCGCCAGCCAGAGGGAGCGGGCCTTCCCGACGAGCAGTTTGGATATGGCCTCGTAGAGATTGTTGTAATCGGGATTTACCCTGCACCCGTCCTCAGCGGAGGAATTACTTCTGCGGGCGGCGTGAGCCTCGTCCACCAGGACAATGTCAAAACTCTCCGCCCTGCCTATCTCCTCATGCCGCTCCTTGCGGACAAGCAGACCGGTGGAGACGATGCACAGGTCGGGCGACAGAAGCCCCTCGGAGCGGTCGGTGGCGCTCTCGGGGAAGAGGGCCTCGTGCCTCGCAGGCTGAGACGACACGACGAGGCGGAAGGGGAGGAAGAACTTCTCCGCCATCTCGCGGAGCCACTGACGACCCAGCCCCGCCGGCGGAGCGATCAGGATCCGCCTGACGACGCCCGAGAGCAGCAGCGACCGGAAGGCGAGCCCGGCCTCTATCGTCTTGCCAAGCCCGACCTCGTCGCAGAGGAGAAAGCCCTTCGGGTAGCTCTCGACCAGTCGTCGGGCCACCATCCTCTGGTGCGGCCAGGGCGCCACAGGGGCGGACTCCATCCCCAGCCACAGACCTCCTGGCATCTGAGGGGCGAGCTGAAGCACCCTGAACGAAAGCCACTCTCGAAAAGAGGGTGCAACCCCGCCGACCCCCGACGCAACCCTGCTGGACGCCGTGCGCGGATGCGCGGACTCCCCCAACTGGACAAGCCTCTCCCGCACCGCCTCCGGAAGGGTGTATACGCGCAGATGGGGACTCCCGTTCTCCCAGAGCAGGTCGAAGTCCCTCTTGTGCTCCTCTGCCCTCTCGGAGGAGGGTTTCCCCCACCATCCGGCGTCGACAGCGATGTTCTCCGCGTTCAGCACCAGGGCCGACCTCGACTCGTTCAGCGAGCCGCCGGCCAGCAGGATGTCCCCGGCGTCGTCCTCGAACACGGCCCACTTCTCGTGGACATAGCCGTCCTCGTTCGAGTCGAAGGGAAGCCCCTCGCCAGTGACCGAATGCACCCGGATCGCGACCCGCACCTCCAGAACTCCCCTGGCCACCATCCAGCCCAGCAGCTCCACCCCGCGCCGCACATCCTCCGGCCAGGACAGGTCCTCAAGCCGCTCCTCCAGAAGGCAGGAGAGACGCTCCTCCTCCCCGGCGAGCACAGCCTCCACGTCCTCCGAGTCCAGGTCCGCCCCAGTGATCAGCCTCATCCTTCCGTCGGACGCGGTGAAGGAGGCGAATCCCCGCGAGGCCGCCGCCAGCGACGACGACGTGAAGTAGCCCGCCATGCGGCGGTAGAGCACCGACCTCTCCAATGCGGGGATGTAAAAGTCGTTGAGGATGTCGTCCACCCTGCCGTCCGGCCGAAAGGCCGAGGTGCGATACTCGTACTCCCACTGTCGGCCCCTGAGTCCCCTCCCCTCGTCCGACACCTACGTTCCCCGCCTTTCCCCCAGCGCGAAGAGGAGGGTCTCCGCCTCCCTCGTCAGCTCCTCCTCTGCGACCTCGGCGGCCCATATCCGCAGCAGCGCAAACAGGGACGACCGTTTCTCCGGCGCGCGCCTCTCCGCGAATCCTCGCGCCGCGACCTCCCCGCCACTTCTAAAGGCCCTGATCAGCCCGTGCAGAAGGTCCCACTCGGTCTGCGGGGACTCCATCCTCCTGGCGGAGCGCTCCTCCGGCTTCGCCAGTCGCAGCTTGCTCCCGCTTCGAACCAGGGGAGCGTCGAACCCTTCGTCCTCGGCGAGAGCTCCTGCAACTCGGCCGCTGCGCACTCCGTTCACCCCGATGAACCGCCCGTTGGCCAAATACCCGCCCGATCTGTTCTCAAGCGAGATGTTCAGCGAGCGGGAGAGGTTCAGCCCCTCGTCGTAGGAGAAGTCGTTCAGGCCGAAGAGGGCGAGCAGCAGGGCCGCCATCGCGGCCTCCGGCGCCAGCTCCGACAGCAGGGAGGAGCCGCCGGCGACACGCCTCATCTGCTCCTCCGCGACGACCCGGGACGCCTCCAGCATCGCCCGATGAGGCCCGACCGGCTCGTCGCCGTCCAGAACCGGCCAGCGCCCCGACAGAACCTGCAGAGCCCGCCCGTAGCAGGAGACCATCTCGTCCACGGGGTTGAGGCCGAGGCCCGCGAAGT
Organism: Synergistota bacterium; assembly: GCA_022704435.1. Lineage (GTDB taxonomy): Bacteria > Synergistota > Synergistia > Synergistales > Aminobacteriaceae > JAAYLU01. The sequence goes on from JAKJGK010000004.1 coordinate 9,682, forward strand.
CGCGAAGTCCCTCCTCCACGGCGGCGCGTACCTTGCTCTGCACGCCCCTGCCCCCCAGCCCGGTCCAGAAGGAGGGAGACCTCTCGTCTCCGTCCGGCCTCTTGCGGCAGGAGATGAAGATGGAACTTGCGGCCGACGCATTTTCCATGATGTGTCGAGAGTTCAGAAATTCCGACGCCACAGGTGTTGTGGACGTTATGATCCACCCGTTTTCTATCAGGGCTTGGGTCAAGGACTCCCAGGCACCCTGGCTCTTGTGAGTGAACATCATGGTCATGATCCCGTCGTCCTTCAGCACCCTGCGCGCCTCGGCGAAGATCTCTCCCATCATCCTCTCGTATGCAGCCTTCGCCTCGGACTCTCCGCCGTCGCGAGCCGGGTTCGCGACGGCCTCGCTCGCCTTGTCCGTCAGCCTGCGGGCGAACAGCTCCGGGAAGAGGTCGCCCAGCGTCCTTTTCTGCCAGACGTAGAAGAAGTCCGACAGCTCCGCGTACTGGACGTTGTCGTAGTAGGGTGGGTCGAAGCAGATCACGTCGACGCTCCGGTCTCCGACCGACGGCATGGAGGCTGCGGAGCCGTGCAGCAGGGTCAGGGGCGGCTCTCCTCTGGTCGCCTCGCGCACCGGTTCAAGAAGCTTGGCGATGCCTCTGTAGGCGTCCAGTATCTGCGACAGCCCCCAGGCCGCCCCGGAGTTCGGCCCGGCGAAGACCATCTCAGCGAAAGTCCATCTTAACGGGAAGCCATGCTCTGAAAAAGAATGACCAATTTGGGCTCTCTGGTATATCCACGTACACTGCTTGCTATTCCAGTCCAGCCCCTTGTCGATGGCGAACTGGAGGCAGGCGACCACCGCCGCGCCCCTCTCGACGCCCAGCTCCTCGATTATCAGCGGCTTCAGTCGGTTCAGCTCCTCGACGAGGATCAGATGACCGAGGAGCTGCCGGGGGGTGAACATGTCGCACCAGCGGTTTGTGCCATAGCGAATCGGCTCCCGCGTCTTATGCCCCTCCGTGATCGCTTCGATCGGGACAAGCCGCATCTCCTCCCACCTGTCCCAGTTCTCCGCAAGCATCGCCTCGGCGTCGTCCAGCGCGGCGAGATCCCGCTCGTTCGGGGGGCGGAAGAAGCGCACCTTCTCCGTCACTATCTCGCCCTTCCTCTCTCCGCTCTTGTAACGACGAACGTTTCCATCCCTGTCCAGCTTCGGCTGAAGTCGGACAGCCGCGACTGCGTACAGCCGGTCCCTCCATCGGCCGTGCTCGGACTCTCCCCTGGCCTGGCGTTTTATCTCCTCTCCGTCGATCCCATGTTCGCAGTGGACGCAGGTCCCCGCTCCCCTGCTCACGGTGAAGAGGTTCGGGTCCTCTCCGTTCGGACCCCGGCCCTTGCGCACCCTGTAGGTACGGAATGACACACTGCCGCCGCGCTCCTTTCCGTCCGGGATCACAGCCACTCCCCATTCGTCGCCGTCAACCTTGGACAGCCAGCAGGTGTTGAGCAGTGGCACCTCCCCGCCGCAGTGAGGGCAAGTCACCTGCCGGGCGAAGATCAGCCCTGTCTGATCAAACTCAACGTCTGCAAAACCTTCAACTGCATCGGGGCACTTCTTGCAATGCTCCTTAAGACGTGCGACCTCCTCCTCGGGCAACGGCGAAAAGGGCGTGACTCCCGCCGTAAGGTAAGAGACTTTTTCTAACAGCTTCTCGCCCCAGTATTCAATATCGTCCACTAGCCGAGGTCCGTACTTGATCGGGAATTTAAGAGTGGCCTCCAGTATCATGGAAGCGACTGGATTCAATTCGTTAGCTATCACATCGCAGCCGAGCCGCAGGGCCTCGAAAGGGATGGATCCTCCGCCCGCCGTCATATCGAGGACTCTTTTCCCCTCTACAAGGGTAGGAGGGGCGTCGGAGAAAGCTCGCGCATAACCGTAAAGGTCCTCAAGGTCCCATTTTATCTGACCACCGATAATGCCGCTTACTTCAGGAAGTTTTGCGAAGGCGATCCGCTCCTTCACGTGAGCGGGGTCGGCTGACACACGCAGGACCTCCAGCTTCTCAAGCGGCGAAGGGGGCTCGAGCGGCGCTGTCTCCCTCTCCCATCGAAGGAGCACCGGATCGGACTCAAGGGTTGCGTCTGTCTTCAGCATCTCTATCTGCTCGCGGCATCGCGCCCTCCGCCCGTTCTCCTTCTGAAGGGCGCGCTCGGCGCGCTGGTCGAAGCGTATGAACTCACTCTCCTCGCCGGGCAGGCTCTCTATCAACTCCAGATTCTTTCCGACCAACACCCACTCCCCGCCCTGAAGGCGCGCGACGCGCCTCTCTATCCCCAGCTCCCGCAGGAACCAGTCTGGATCCGCGTCGGCAGGCAAGATCGAGCCGAGCACGGCGGCGCGGCTCGGAGTCAGCGGACGCCTCGCCCACCAGACGTGGAGATAGTAAAGAGGCGGCAGAGCGGAGCTGGAGCCTCGTTCGCGCTGGGTCTCCGCGCCCACCTGGTGGCAGGGGAAGCCGGCCTCTATCAGTCTTTTGTCGTGTCTCACGCCCTCAACGCCCCCTCTCAGCTTCTGCGCAGCTTCTCGAGCACGGGAAGGATGTCCGGGTCCCCGGACTCGCCCGCCAGCAGAACGCGGAAGCCCGTCCGTGCCCATCGGCTCTCCACCGGGCCGAAGTCCGCGACGCGAGAGCGCCAGTAGGCGGCCTCCTCGCGCGTGAATCTCTCTATCCTACGGGCCATCAGCTCGACCCTGTCCATCTGCTTCACCCGCTGCGCGAGGGAGAATATCAGCGCCAGCTTGCAGCCGGCCTCGTCGTCCAGCGGAAGGTTGCCGCGGAATGCGACCGACGCGCCGTCGAGGCGGCGGTGCAGCTCCAGAGGGATCCCGTCGTCGTTGCGCACCCTCTCCACTATCGAGCGCAGCACCGGAGTCACTCTCCTGAGGGGGTCGCCGTACAGGGACGCCCTTTCGACGAGGACGGAAACCTTCCTCTCTCCGGGCGGCGCGTCCCTGCCTTGGCGCTCCTTCACGATGAACACCGGAGCGGGCTTGTCCTTGTGCTCGGTCACTCGCAGCACCCAGGGGAAGGTCCTCGCGCAGGGGAGCACTATCTCCCTGTGGTGCCTCTCCAGGTCGTAGCCGGTTGATCTTGCCTTCCTTGCCATCGTCAGTGCCTTCTTCTCTCGGCGATCTCGCGCACGAGGGGGCATTCGTCGTCCGGGTCGTCGATCTCGAGCCTCGCGTCGCTCTCGGACGTCGGTACGAGCTTGTCGCTCAATATCTCCAGCATCTCGGACAGGTGCCTGATGGAGTCGGGGCCTATCATCCCGAGTTCGACGCTCATCCGAGTCCCTCCGGGCAGCTCGAAGTCGAACAGTTCGAACCTGTCTATCACTGTGGTTGCGCCTCTGGCGTAGAGAGGCCCTAGCTTTCGCGTCAGGGAGAGGATGGTGTCGAGCTCGTCCTTATCGAGGACGATCCTCCTGTCGTCGTGCCCCTTCCAGCCCCTGCGGCCTGCCTCCTCGTCACTGATCACAACAATGTTGTCCAGAGCGCCGACGGAGACTGCTGCCGCGCCGGAGACGAGTCTGTCGGGCCGCTCCGTCTGGTCCGGGTCGCCCTCGAATATGTGGACCCTGCCGTGGCGGGCGAGGTCGATCATCGCCTCCTTCACCTGGTCGGGGTCGGCGTCGGGATTGACTCTTCCGACCTCGCTCAGCGCCTCGTCGAAGCGGGCCGAAGGCCGTTTCTGGAGCAGGCCGTCGACGAGGTCCCGGTAGTCCCTCTGGGTCAGTCGTGGCTCGCTTCCCCATCCGCGCTTCCTCGCACCCTCGGGGGTGACGAGGAGCCAGTCGGGGTCGGGGATCTCGTTCAGCGGCACCTGGTTCCCGGCGTCGAAGAACCGGTCGGGGCGCGCCTCCTGGTCGTCAAAACCGACGGCCGCGCACCACAGCCCCTGCCTCACCCCCTCGGAGACTATGCGTGGCAGCAGTTCGAGCGACTCGAGCGCGGGCCATCCGCGTCGCTCGTAGAACCTCTTCTGCGCGTCCCCGACCGTTATGCGGTCGGAGGCTTCGAACAGGAGGTCGCGAAGCCCGGAGAGGGTCGCTCGGTTGATGTTGTCCTCGGAGAGTAGCTTGCCGACGTTCTGGAGGGCAGTCCTGATCTGCGTCCTCATGGCCTCGCCGCCCTCGCCTCCTGCGGTGCGTATCTCCGCGACGGAGAAGACCTGGTCCTCCGACGGGTAGACGAGGTACTTGCACAGCCTGCTGACCCTGGTCTCGAGAGCCTTCTCCCGCTCGGCCAGCTTGGCCTTGAAGTCGTGCGCCCTGAGCTGCTCGTGGGTGATGGAGTAGTCGTTGGGAGCGTCCTGAAGTCTCTTCATGGCGAGGACGGATCGGACGAGGTCGTAGATCTCCTGCAGGACGACCTCGGCCTCGGGTGCCCGGACGTCGAAGAGCGTCCTGTCGTCCGAGGGTCTCTTTATGGAGACGATCTCCGGCACCAGGAGAAACACCCTGTTCTGTTGTATGCGCGGCTGGTCGTGCTGCCGTCTGGTTATGAAGACGGCGGGGTCGGCCGTCTTCAGCCGGGGGGAGAGGAGGGCGAGCACGGGGCGTCCCGGCGCGTCGGGGATGTGCTGCGGCTCGACGACGTCCGCGACGACGGAGAAGCCTCGGCGGTCCTCGGTCACCACCTTGCGCAGCTTGGCCTCAAGCTCGGTGCAGAGTTGCTCCTCGGTGAGAGATTTTCTGATGCTGGACAGGGGGACGTTGATCGACGGCAGTGTGTCGGCGTAGTAGCGCCCGCTGCCGAAGTGGAGGTAGTAGGCCTTCTCGGATATGCTCTTCAGCGCCTCCTGCACCTGCGAGGGCGTGAGCTCGGGGCGTGCGGTGGCGAGTATGGCGTCCGTCTCGGCGATCCCGAAGACGGTGCTGGACAGCCTCTGCGACTGGCCGGCGAGGCTGTGCAGCAGCACTGTCTTCCACGTGTCGACATGATAGGGGACCCCCAGGGGATGCCTGTTCTCGTCGTCGGCGATCTCCGCGTTGGAGCGCCCGGCCTTCAGCAGCGACGTGTCAGCCGTGCCGACGTCGGCGTTCACCACGGAGAGCAGGGCGCTGTTGTCGGTCCTGCCGAAGAGTTCGTCCACGGTGCGCGAGTCCATGAAGTCCAGGTGACAGGCGTGAATCGCGGACGGGTCGCGTTCCTTGAGCCAGAGGGATCGGACGGCGAGAGCGAGGATGCGAAGCACGCCCCTGGTCCTCTGGAAGGTGGGCACGGTGGAGAGTTTTTTGTTCAGCAGCTCGACCAGCGTCGGGTGAAATGGGTAGGAGGAGGCCATCTCCTCGACGTAGTCGTCCAGCCTGAACCCCGGCGGAAGGAGGGAGGCGTTCCGCCGATACAGCTCCCTGTACTCCTCGGCGCTCCTGCGGGCCTCGGCGGGGTCGATCGACTCGAAGAGCCGCTTGGCCAGCACGGAGGAGAGGTCCTTCGCCTGGACGGGGATCACGACCGTCTCGTCGCGGGCGAGCACGGTAGAGATGACGCTCATGGCGCTCTCCTGCTTGATGATCGCGTCCTCCCCGCCCATCTCCTTTCCGGAGGCCTCGGTCAGCATCCTGGCCAGGCCGGAGGTCTCGGCGGAGAAGGCGTCCTGCACGCTCGCGAGGGAGACGACAATGGCGATGCCCGGGTTCTTGCGAGCATGCTCGAACAGGGACATGAAGAACGCGCCGGGCATCTCGCGGGCATCGGGATGCGCTACCGCCCACCGGGCCGCGTAGTGCGCGAGCTAGTCGATCAGGATGAGGGTTCTGCGTCCCCCGAAGACCTTCTTGAAGTACCCCTCGTCCGGGGAATCGAGGCGGTGAAGGTAGTCCGAGACATCGGCCTCCAGCTCCGAGCCGCCGATCTGGCGGGCGACCTCGGCCCACAGAGGGTACGGCCTCAGGTCCGCGCCGCTGTGAACCCGGACGGGAAGCTGCTCCCCTGCGACGGCGACCACCGAGATCTCCCCCGGCTCGGGCAGTGCATCCTCAGGAAGCAGCTCCCCGACCTCGGCGGCTATCTCCCTGCCCCTTTTCGCTATGTGCAGACAAGCTATCATCGTGTGGGTCTTCCCCCCGCCGAAGCCTGTCTCCAGCCTCTTGAGCAGGGGCGCGGTGGTGTCGCCGTCAAGGCGGGCGAATACGTCCCTGACGACGAGTTTCATGTTGTCGGTGGCGTAGGTCCCCTCGCTGAAGAAGGTCCTTGCATCGGTGTAGACGGTTCTGGAAGCGCCAGCGCCGGCGCGGTAGCTGTCGTGCACCTCCCCGAGAGACGCCGTGAAATCGCCCAGATTGATTCTCCCCGAGAGGAGGTCCCTCCTCGGCACACATCCCTTCCGTATTCCCATACCCTCAACCTCCCTGCGACTGCCGTTTCGGAATCCAAGGCGCGCCAAGCCCGCGCCAGAGGCGCGGGCGGCTCCGGGCCCTTACATTCCATATACTACACCAGCGGGAGGGATTTAGAAACGGGGGCGCGGACGTTATCTTGAGGGAGCAAGGAGACGCGGCGGTCGATTGGACCGGGATTGCGCCAACCATTCATACTTCCACGGAAGAACCCCTGTGGGACAATTTATATTCAGGGAATGTTTTTAATCCAACTTACACAAGTTAATTCACCGCTTGACTTTGCATATTAGAGGCCTTAGACTGTTTCGCAAGTTGAAGGACAGGGGTAATTTTTACTCCGAAGGCCTTCAAATGTTCGACATTTTGAGGAGGTGTTTTTTTGAAACAGGGCAGGATGGTACCGGTTTTTGTTTTGATGGCGTGCGTCTTCATCTTTAGTGCCCCATTGGGGGCGGCCCGCGCCGACGACGTGATCAACTGGAAGTTCCAGAGCCACCACACGCCTGGCGCGCTCTCGACGACCTACGTGATCCCGCCGTTCATCGAGACGGTCAAGGAGAAATCCGGCGGCAGGCTCAACATCACCATGTACTACGCAGGCGAGTTGGTGGACTACCTGGAGGTCTTCCCGGCCATGCAGGCCAACATGATCCAGATGTCGAACACCAGTACGCTCTTCTGGAGGGGAAGCATCAACATGGGCTGGCTCCAGGCCGGCAACCTTCCCCCCTTCGTCTGCAGGAGCCTCGACGACTTCGAGGAGCTTTACTATCGAAGGGGCATCGACAGGCTGATCGCGGAGGAGATGGATGAGAAGGACATCCACTTCTTCAGCAGCCACAGCGTGGGCAACACCTACTTCTGGAGCAAGAAGCCGATCAACGGGGTCGACGACCTCAAAGGGTTCAAGGTCCGCTTCTTCGGGTCGATGTCCGACACGATGGAGCACTTCGGAGCGTCCCCGGTCATGCTCCCCCACCCGGAGACCTACATGGCCATAGCCATGGGTACCCTGGACGGGAGCGGCACAGCCTGGTGGCTGTACCGCGACCTCAAGCTTTACGAGGTGTGCCCCTACTTCATCGGGCCGGCGTGGCAGGTGCCCCAGGGGATGGAGCTTTGGGCGTCGAAGAAGGCGTGGGACGCTCTGCCTGACGACCTCAAGGAGATAGTCACGGAGGCGGCGAAACAGTTCGACAAGGACTACGCAAGGGTCTGCGATGAGCAGGAGAAGGAGATGTTCGAGAAGTCCTTCAAGGAGTGGGGCACGACCTACATCGAGTGGGGGCAGAAGGACATCGACAGGATAACGAACGAGTTCTCCATCCCGTACCTGGACAAGATCGACAGCGAGATAGGGTCGAAGGACGCGCGCGTTGCCGAGGGCATCAAGATCATCAAGCAGTTCATGAAGGATCGCGGCTACATACAGTAACAGCGGACCGGCGTACGTGAGCGCCGGCGTCAAGCCCCCCTCCTCCGCAGCGAGGCGGGGGGCGCATCTTAGACTATTTCGGGAAGAATTGACGAGGTGAGCGGTTTGGGCTTCCTTATCACTTTTATCAACTTCGTTGACGCGCTTAACGACTGGGTGGGCAAGATCTGCGCCTTTCTGGTGTACCCGACCATGCTCGTGCTTGTGTACGAGGTGGTGATGCGCTACGGCTTCAACAGCCCGACGATCTGGGCGCACGAGACTTCGTGCATGCTCTACGGGGCCCACTTCGTCCTGGGAGGGGCCTACGCGCTCCGATGGGGGGCCTTCGTCAACGTCGAGGCCATCTACATCAAATTCTCCCCCAGGACCAGGGCGGTGATGGACCTGTTCACCTGGACCCTGTTCTACGCGTTCGTCGGGACGCTGCTGTGGCTGAGCGCTCCGTGGGCGTGGGAGAGCCTGCGCGTCATGGAGTACTCGAACAGCACATGGGGGCCGTACGTCTGGCAGCTGAAGCTTACCATCCCGGCCGCCGCCTTCCTGGTCCTGTTGCAGGGCATGACCAGGACGATCAAAGATCTTCATTTTGCAATTACGGGGCGAGAACTGTTGACCGGCAGTGAAGCTCCCTCCGAAAGCCAGGTGTGATATCTATCATGAGCATTGAGTGGATCTCTGTTCTTCTCTTCGGCAGCATGTTCCTGGTTCTGATGATGGGCCTGCCGGTGGCCTTCGTTCTTGGAGGCCTGGCCACGGTGTTCACCGCGGTCTTCTGGGGCCCGGAATCCCTTTTCATCATAGTCGCCAGGACCTACTCCATGATGTCCACCACGACTCTGGTCGCCGCCCCGCTGTTCGTTCTTATGGCGACCGTGCTGGAGCGCTCCGGGGTGTCGGAGGAGCTGTACGATATGATGTACCGCTGGATGGGGTCAATCAAGGGCGGCCTCGCCATCGGCACGGTGCTGGTCTGCACCCTGATCGCCGCGATGTCGGGCATAGCCTCGACCGGTGTGGTCATGATGGGGGTCATGGCCCTTCCCGCCATGCTCAAGCGCGGGTACGACAAGAAGCTTGCGGTTGGCTGCATCCTGGCCGGGGGCGTCCTGGGACCGCTTATTCCGCCAAGCATCGCGCTGGTGCTGTACGGCACCATCGCGCAGGTCTCCATAGGCGCCCTGTTCGCGGGCGGGATGAGCGCGGGGCTGCTGTGCTCGGCCCTGATCATAGGCTATATCCTCATCAGGTGCTACATGAACCCCGAGCTCGGCCCTCCCATCCCGGCAGAGGAGCGCTCGAACTGGGGCGCTAAGATAGCCTCCCTGAAGGGTGTGCTACTCCCCTTCCTCCTGGTCTTCGCGGTGCTTGGCTCGATCTACGGGGGAATCGCAACCCCCACGGAGGCCTCCGCCGTGGGTGCGCTGGGGGCGATCATCTGCAGCGCCATACACGGCAAGCTCAACTGGGACTTGATAAAGGAGTCGGCCTACACCACGATAAAGGTGCAGGGATTCATGATGTGGATACTGTTCGCGGCCCAGGCCTTCGCGGCTGTCTACATGGGGCTCGGGGCATCGCGGATGGTCATAGGCCTGGTGAAAGAGTACCAGGTCGGATGGTGGGCGATGCTGATCGGCATCCAGGTGGTGTGGTTCCTGCTGGGGTTCGTGATAGACGCGTGGAGCATCCTGATGATCACGGCGCCTATCATCCTGCCTCTCATGCCGATCTACGGGTTCAACCCTCTGTGGCTCGGCGTGCTGTACGCGGTGAACACGCAGACCGGCTACCTCACCCCGCCGTTCGGCACGATGCTGTTCATGATGAAGGGAATCGCTCCGAAGGGAGTGACCACGTCGGACATCTATCGCTCAGTGGTGCCGTTCGTCATCACGCAGCTGGTCTGCCTGGCGCTTTGCATCGCGTTCCCGTCGCTGGTGCTCTGGTTGCCGAGCCTGTTCTTCAATTGACGAACCTATAACAACAGGAGGTGTTTTCATTGAGAAACCGAAGAGTCGCCACGCTTCTAACAGCTTTTCTGCTGATCGCGGGAGCGGCGCTTGTCGGCGCGTCATCAGCCTGCGCGGACGACGTGATAGAGTGGAAGTTCCAGAGCCACCACACGCCCGGCGCGTTGTCGACCACCTACGTGATCCCCCCGTTCATCGAGAGGGTGCGCGAGAGGTCGGGCGGCAGGCTCAACATCACCATGTACTACGCAGGCGAGCTGGTGGACTACCTGGAGGTCTTCCCGGCGCTTCAGGCCAACATGATCCAGATCTCGAACACCGGCACCATCTTCTGGAGGGGCAGCCTCAACAGCGGATGGTTCCAAGGGGGGAACCTGCCTCCCTTCATCACTCGCAGCCGAGAGGACTTCGAGGAGCTCTTCTACAGGAGAGGACTCGACCGTCTGACCAGGGAGGAGCTGGCGGAGAAAGGCATCCACTTCCTGAGCAGCCACAGCGTGGGCAACACCTACTTCTGGAGCAAGAAGCCGATCAACGGGGTCGACGACCTCAAGGGGTTCAAGGTTCGCTTCTTCGGGTCGATGTCCGACACGATGGAGCACTTCGGAGCGTCCCCGGTCATGCTCCCCCACCCGGAGACCTACATGGCCATAGCCATGGGCACCCTGGACGGGAGCGGCACCGCCTGGTGGATGTACCGCGACCTGAAGTTGTACGAAGTTTGCCCCTACTTCATCGGGCCGGCCTGGCAGGTGCCCCAGAGCATGGAGCTTTGGGTGTCCAAGAAGGCGTGGGACGCACTCCCCGACGACCTCAAGGAGATCGTGACCCAGGCGGCGGACGAGTTCAACAAGGATTACGCCGACGTTTGCGAACAACAGGAGAAGGAGATGTTCGAGAAGTCCTTCAAGGAGTGGGGCACGACCTATATCGAGTGGGGACAGAAGGACATCGACAGGATAACGAACGAGTTCTCCCTCCCCTACCTCGACAAGATCGAGCAGGACGTTGGCTCCAAGGACCCGAGGGTGGCCGAGGCCATCCAGATCATCAAGCAGTTCATGAAGGACCGAGGCTACATAGAATAGCCTGACGAAAGGGGGAGGCCGCCGGGCCTCCCCCACTTTCTCTCTCCCGCTTTCTTTTCTGAATTTCCTCGCCTAGAACACCGCGTAGTCGGCGTCCTTCGGGTCCGCCACGAACATGTGCCCCGGGGAGTGGGTGATGCAGAACGGCGGCTTGACGTCCATGATGGCCGCCTGCGGGGTGCACCCGCACGCCCAGAATACCGGGACCTCGCCGGGGTTGATGTCGACAGCGTCGCCGAGGTCGGGCCTGTTTATGTCCTTTATCCCTATCAGCGCGGGGTCCCCTATATGAACGGGGGCGCCGTGCACCGCGGGGAAGCGTCCCGTGCAGAGCACGGCCTTCGGCACCATGGCCGCCGGTATCGGCCTCATGCTGACGACTACCGGGCCTCTCAGCGCGCCGGCCGGGGTGCACTGTATGTTGGTGACGTACATGGGCACGTTCCGATTCTGCTCAATGTGGCGGACCGGAATACCGGCCTCGAGCAGGGCCCCCTCGAACGAGAAGGAGCAGCCGAGCAGGAAGCCCACCAGGTCGTCCCGCCAGTATTTCTTGACGTCGGTCGGCTCGTCGACGCAGACCCCGTCCTTCCAGACTCGGTAACGCGGGAGGTCGGTCGATATATCCGCCCCCGGCGCCACGAGCTTCGGCTCGGGGTCCCCCGGCTCGGTGACGTCCAGGATCGGACACGGCTTGGGGTTCCTCTGCGCGAATACGAGAAAGTCGTAGGCCAGGTCGCGCGGCAGGACTACAAGGTTCCCCTGCACGTGCCCCTTGCACATGCCGGGGGTCGGCAGGGTCCACTTTCCCTCCCTGATGAGCTGTCTTACCTCGCGCGGCGAGCTGTCCGCGAAGTCGGAAGCCTTCACTGGTCCAACACCTCCCTTATAGTGCTGATCACTACGCCGTCGTCCTGCAGCGCCTTTCGTATACGCGCCGCCATCTCCACCGCGGAGGGGTTGTCGCCGTGCAGGCATATCGAATGAGCCTTCAGTCTTATGTCCTGTCCCTCCGCCGAGCGAACCACGCCCTCCTTCACGAGGCGCACCATGCGCGCGGCCGCCTCGTCCGGGTCGTGCACGAAAGCGCCGGGCTTGCTGCGCGGAACGAGCGAGCCGTCGTTCATGTAGCCCCTGTCCGCGAAGGCCTCGGCCGCGTAGCGCACCCCCTCCTCGGCCGCGGCCTGTTCGAACAGCGAGTTGGCCAGGCCAAGGAGGATGATGTCCTCGCCCGCGTCGCGCGTGGCCCGCGCGATCGCCCTGGCCAGCGAGATATCCTTGGCCGCCTGGTTGTAAAGGGCTCCGTGAGCCTTCACATGCTGCAGCGACATGTCGTGGGCGGCGCATACCGCCTGCATGGCCCCTATCTGGTAAAGAGTGAACGCGTACACCTCGTCGGGCGAGCACCCCATCGTCCTGCGGCCGAAGCCCTGAAGGTCCGGAAAACCGGGGTGGGCCCCCACCGCCACGGCCGCTTCCTTGGCCGCCCGCACCGTGCGCAGCATGACCTCCGGATCTCCGGCGTGGAAGCCGCACGCCACGTTGGCGGAGCTGACGTGCGCCATCACCTCGCGATCCATCCCCATGCGCCACGGCCCGAAGCTCTCGCCCAGGTCGCTGTTGAGATCTATCCTGAACATCATTTCACCTCCTCGATCTCCTCCCAGCAGACGGCGTGCTCAACGCCGTCCACCCTGATGATCGCGCTTCCACTCGGCCGGGCCTGGACAGGCCTGGCCCCCGAGGAGCGCCACGCGGCCCGCATGGCCCTGAGCCCGTCGCGGGCGCGCGCCTCCCCCCTGACCAGCTCCACGGCCTCCTCCAGCGCGACCCTCGTGAAACTGACGACCGCCCCTGGCAGCCGCTGCGCCAGCGCTGACGTGTCCACCGAACACACAACACCGATCTTGGTGTAGCCGCCTGTCGTCTGCCTGTCCGCCAGCATGACTATCGGCTGGCCGTGCCCCGGCACCTGCACAGCCCCCAGCGGGATGGCGTCGGAGATGATGTCGGCCGGGCCGGAGTGCTCTATGGGCTCCCCGTCCATCCTGTACCCCATCCGGTCCGCGCTGTTCGATATTGCGTATTCGGTCCCGTAGAAGGAGGCTAGCCCTTTGTCCGTGAAGCAGTCCTCCTGCGGACCGGGCAGAACCCGCAGCGGTGCCGAGGGGTCCCGCGACGGACGGAGCTCCGCCGGGCATACCAGCCCCTCGCAGCGCCTCCACAGAGGAGCGGCCTCGCCGCAGCGCAGCGTGTCCCCCTTTTTCAGCGCCCTTCCCTCGTAACCGCCGACCTTTGCGCGCGTGTAGGTCGAGCGGCTTCCCATCACCAGCGGCACGTCGACGCCGCCGGATATGCACAGGTAGGCCCTGCAACCGAAGGATGGCGAGCCGAAGCCTAGCACGTCGCCCGCTCTTACAGTCACAGCCGTCCAGTTCGGCACCGGGGCCCCGTTCACTTTGAAGCCCAGCTCCGCGCCCGTCACCGCCGCCACGGCCTCCCCTTCGGTCACCTCCAGGGTCGGCCCCAGCAGGGTGACCTCGAGCGCCGCGGCGTTCTCCTCGTTTCCCACCAGTATGTTGCCCAGCCTGAACGACTGCATGTCCATGGCGCCGGCAACCGGCATACCCTGCCCCTGGTGGCTCCACCGGCCTGAATCCTGCACGGTCGTCAGCATCCCCGGCATCTGTACCGATAGCGCTAGAGAGCCGCTCATGCCGATTCCTCCTCGAGTATCTCCGGCCTGTAGGTCCGGCCGGCGGTGGCCGACTCGACGGCGTCGAACTCCGCCCTGTCCACGGGACGGAAGCGCACCCACATCCCCGCCTCCAGGAAGATCGCCGGGTCGCGATCCTGGTCGAACATCATCATCGGAGTTCGCCCTATGAGCTGCCACCCTCCCGGGCTGGCTATGGAGTATATGCCCGTCTGCTTTCCCGCTATGCCGACCGATCCGGCGGGGATCAGCTCCCTTGGGTTCTTGAGGCGCGGAGTCTCCAGCGAGGGGTCCATCCCGCCCAGGTAGGCGAAGCCCGGCGTGAAGCCGAGCATGTAGCAGTAGCAGTCGTTTGCCGAGTGGCGGCGGACCACCTCGTCCGCCGCCAGCCCGGTGTGTGCCGCCACGTTCTCCAGGTCGGTCCCGTCGTCACCGCCGTAAAGAACCGGGACGACCACGACCCTTCTCACGCTGCTCCCCGCCCCCGCGCCCGTCGAGACCATCATGCCCCCGAGCCTGCGCTGCAGAGCCTTGACGTCGGCAACCACCGGGTCGAAGTAGACGGCGAGCGATCTGTAGGTGGGCACCGCGTCAAGGAACCCTGGGAAGCCCATCTCCCTCACGGAGGCCGCGAGGGCCGCGACGCGCCTGTTCACGTCCATGTCTATCGCCTCGCCGTACTCCACTACCAGGCATCCGTCGCCGGCGCCGAGCAGCCTCGGATACACTTTATCCGGCACTCATACACCGCCTCCTTCCCTTCTGTCGACCTCGCGGCGCGGCTACTTGAACAGCTGCATGATTCCGGTGAACGAGTTGAAGCCCATCCACGCGGTGAACACGACTATCACCCAGCCCAGCGCCGACATCCACAGAGGGTGCCTGTAGTCCTTCATGATGCTCCTGTTGTGCGCGGCCATCAGCACGCAGCCGAGCGAAAGCGGCAGGATGAGCCCGTTGAGCGAGCCCGCCACTATCAGCAGCACCACCGGGCGGCCCACCGTCGCCAGGATGGACGTGGACGCCAGGATGAAGCCTATGATCCAGAAACGGTAGTAGTCATCCACGAACTTGAACAGCGTGCGCAGGAAGGAGACCGACGTGTAGGAGGCCCCGACGACCGAGGTTATGGCCGCTGCCCACAGGACCACGCCGGCAATCCGGAAGCCGAGCTCTCCGGCGCCGATCTGGAAGGCCGACGCCACCGGGTTGCTCATGTCGATCGCAGTGCCGGTCAGCACTACCCCGAGGAATGCGAGGTAGAGCAGGTAGCGCATCACGCCCGTGATCATGATGCCGTTGACCGACCCCTTGGTGATCTCGCCGATGTGCTCCTGCCCGACGATGCCGGCGTCGATGATCCTGTGGGCGCCGGAGAAGGAGATGTAGCCTCCCACCGTGCCGCCGACAAGCGTGAGGACCACCAGCCACTTGTACTCCTTGAGAAGCTGCATGCTGCCGAACGGACGCACCATCTCCTGCACCGTCTCCATGACGGGGGGCTTGGTGACGAAGACGATGTAGAACACCAGGATGAGCATCAGGATGCCAAGGATCTGGGTGAACTTGTCCATCGCCTTGCCGAGGTCCTTCCACAGGAAGATTGCGATGGCTATGCCGGCGCTGATGAAGGCGCCCACCATCTGCTCGGTGCCGAACAGTACCTGGAAGCCGAGCGCCGCCCCGCCGACGTTTCCGACGTTGAACGCGAGGCCGCCGAGCGCCACCGCGAACGCCAGGAAGTAGCCCAGGCCGGGGAGCACCCTGTTGGCCACGTCCTGCCCCCTCAGGCCGGATACCGCGAGCACCCGCCAGATGTTGAGCTGAACAACGATGTCGATGAGGATGGACAGCAGTATTGCGAATGAGAATACGGTCTTCAGTTCGTTGGTGAATGATACAGTCTGCGTCAAGAACCCTGGCCCGATGGCCGAGGTCGCCATGAGGAATGCCGCTCCGAGAAGAATGCTGAGTGTTTCGCTCCTGCTCCTAACCTGACTCTTTTCCAGCTCCGACATGCACTTGCCCTCCGAATCTCGATCATGATATGGCGCGCCGACGCGCCACAAGTATTATACACGAACTCCTCCCCGCGCCCCTCACTGCCCTTCAGCCTCGGCGACCCCGATAACCACTCGGCGGCAAGCTCGAGCGAGTTTTTCGAAATACGGAGCCTCGGTATTGCCCGACCAGGGTTGATGCTTTATAATCGCCTTAAATACAAATTTTCCAACAATGACTACTGTTCCAGTCGGAATAGGACCTCCGAGTCTCAGGGCCTAAAGGCGCACTACCCACGGACTGAGACCGACAGGGTGTGTTTGGAAACGAACACGCCTCTCATATGGCAAGGAGGCTTTTTTGGGACACCTGCTCAACCCCGATGGCGGATGCCGACGGGTTGAGGTCCTGTAGACGGCGAAGGCCGTCCTCCTTGCGCGGAGGACGGCCTTTTCATTTCCATGAGCGGAAGGGGGTGTGCAGGGCGAACGGATGAACGAACCCGCGACGGCGCGATGGACAACCCGAGCGGGCGTTATGTCCGGAGCGGATCGCGGGCTCGGTTTTTGTGGCAAACGGAGACATCCAGTCTTGAAAGGAGCTGTGTACAGGATGATTCAGAAGGTATTTTACGTCAACGGCATCGAGCGCAACATCGTGGTCGAGGACGACAGCGTCCTCTCCACCGTGCTTCGCGAGCAGCTCGGCCTGACCGGCGTCAAGGTAGGGTGCGGGCAGGGACACTGCGGCTCGTGCAACGTACTGCTGGACGGCAAGGTCACCCGAACGTGCGTGTACAAGATGTCCCGCCTGCCGGAGGGCGCGAAGATCGTCACTATCGAGGGGATCGGTACCCCGGACAATCTTCACCCGCTTCAGAAGGCCTGGATAAAGCACGGCGCGGCCCAGTGCGGCTTCTGTACCCCCGGCTTCATAGTCTCCGCGAAGGGGTTGTTGGACTCCAACCCGAACCCGACCCGCGAGGAGGTTCGCGACTGGTTCCAGCTCAACCGGAACGCCTGCCGCTGCACCGGGTACATACCGATCGTGGACGCCGTCATGGACGCGGCGAAGGTGCTGCGGGGCGAGATGGACGAGAAGGAGCTCGACTTCGTCATGCCGGCGGACGGGCGGATCTGGGGCAGCAAGTACCCGCGCCCGACGGCAGTGGCCAAGGTCACCGGCACCCTCGACTACGGCGCCGACCTGATCCTGAAGATGCCGAAGAAGACCCTTCATGCCGCCCTGGTCCAGGCCAGGGTGTCGCACGCCAACATCAAGGGGATCGACACCTCCGAGGCTGAGAGGATGCCTGGGGTCTACAAGGTCGTCACCCACAAGGACATCAAGGGCAAGAACCGCATCACGGGCCTCATCACCTTCCCGACCAACAAGGGAGACGGATGGGACCGCCCGATCCTCTGCGACGAGAAGATCTTCCAGTACGGCGACGCGGTCGCGATCGTCTGCGCCGACACCTACCAGAACGCGGTCGCGGCGGCCGAGAAGGTCAAGCTCGACCTGGAGGTGCTGCCCGCCTACATGAGCGCCCCGGAGGCCATGGCCGACGACGCGATCGAGATTCACCCCGGCACCCCGAACATCTACTACACGCAGAAGATCAAGAAGGGCGAGGACACCGCGCCGATATTCGCCCGCTCCGACGTCGTTACGGTGGAGGACGACTTCTACGTCGGCCGCCAGCCCCACATGCCGATAGAGCCGGACGTGGGCTTCGCCTACACGGACCACGAGGGGCGGCTTGTGATCCACTCCAAGTCCATCGGGGTCCACCTGCACCTCGCGATGATCGCCCCCGGACTCGGGGTGGAGCCGGAGAAGCTTGTGCTGATCACAAACCCGGCGGGCGGCACCTTCGGCTACAAGTTCAGCCCGACGATGGAGGCGCTGGTGGGCGCGGCGGCGCTGGCCACCGGCCACCCGGTCGCGCTGAACTACACCTGGAAGCAGCAGCAGCAGTACACCGGCAAGCGCTCCCCCTTCTTCGTCAACATGAAGTTCGCGGCGGACAGGGAGGGCAAGCTGCTCGCGATGGAGACCGACTACGCGGTCGACCACGGGCCCTACTCGGAGTTCGGCGACCTGCTGACGGTCCGCGGCATCCAGTTCATGGGAGCGGGCTACGACATCCCTAACATCCGCGGAGAGGGACGAACCGTCTGCACCAACCACGCGTGGGGCTCCGCCTTCAGGGCCTACGGATCGCCCCAGTCGATGTTCTCCTCCGAGGTGCTGATGGACGAGCTGGCTGAGAAGCTCGGCATGGACCCGTTCGAGATCCGCTACAAGAACGTCTACCGTCCGGGAAGCACCAACCCGACGGGGCAGGCGCCCGAGTCGTACAGTCTGCCGAAGATGTTCGAGGCTCTGCGTCCGAAGTACGAGCTCGCCAAGAAGCGCGCGGCGGAGGGATCGACCAGCCGCTTCAAGAAGGGCGTCGGTCTCTCCGTCGGAGTCTACGGCTGCGGCCTTGACGGCCCGGACGGCTCCGAGGCGCGCATCGACATGAACCCTGACGGCACCTTCACCGTCTGCACCGCGTGGGAGGACCACGGACAGGGCGCTGACATGGGCGCCGTCGGCACGGCTCACGAGGCGCTTCGCCCGATGGGCGTCGCCCCCGAGAAGCTGAAGTTCACCTGGCCCAACACCGCCAAGTGCCCGAACTCCGGCCCCGCCGGCGGCTCCCGCTCCCAGGTCATGACGGGCAACGCCGTACGCGTGGCCTGCGAGACCCTTCTCAGGGAGACAGCCAAGCCGGGAGGCGGCTACATGACCTACGACGAGCTGGTCGCGGCGGGCAAGCCGACATCCTTCACCGGCAAGTGGTCCGCCGCAGCGGGAGTCGCCTGCGGACCTGAGGACGGTCAGGGCTCGCCCTTCGTGATCTACATGTACGGGGTCTTCATGTCCGAGGTCACGGTCGACACCGAGACGGGCAAGACCGAGGTCGACAGGGTGACCCTGATGTGCGACTGCGGGAAGATCAACAACCGCCTCGTCGTCGACGGGCAGAACTACGGCGGCATCGCGCAGGGGATAGGCCTTGCGCTGACCGAGGACTTCGAGGACATAGAGAAGCACTCCACGATGCCCGGAGCGGGATTCCCGTACATAAAGGACATCCCGGACGACATCGAGCTGATATACTTCGAGGAGCACCGCGAGGACGGACCGCACGGCGCGGCCGGGATCGGAGAGCTTCCGCTCACCAGCCCGCACGCCTCCATCATCAACGCGATCTACAACGCCTGCGGCGCCCGGATAACCAGGCTGCCCGCCCTCCCGGAGAAGGTGCTGGCCGCGCTCGGGAAGTAACCGCATCCACAGTCGGGGGGGCGCTTTGCGCGCCTCCCCTTTTCATCTGAAGGACGAGGTGGCGAATGGAAAAGGCAAGACTTGTCGAGTTCGAATCCAGGTGCGTACAGGAGGAGCCTCCCTTCTGCCAGGCCGCCTGCCCGCTCCACCTGGACGGACGGGCGCTATGCGGATTCGTCAGCGCCGGGCGCTTCGACGACGCGAGGAAGCTCATCGAGAGGGCGCTTCCCCTGCCGGAGGTGCTGGCCCGAATCTGCGACGCCCCCTGCAAGGAGGCGTGCAAACGGGCCGGACTTGGCGGCTCGGTGGAGCTTGGGCTGATCGAGAGGGCCTGCGTTGAGCAGGGGCCGCTCAAAAGAGCCCCGCTGCTCATACCGAGGAGCGGCAAGAGGGTCGCCGTGCTAGGCTGCGGATTAAGCTCGCTGTGCGCGGCATCCGACGGCGTGAAGAAGGGCTACACCGTCGCGGTCTACTGCGACGAGGATCCAGCATCCCTGCTGACCGGCCTCTCCCCAGCCGTGACCGGCGAGGTCGCGTCAAGAGAGATCGCCTGGCTTCGCAAGGGAGGGGTCGCCTTCCTGCCGTGGAGCGAGCTTCCTCCCGTCCCGGAGCTGCTCGACTCCTTCGACGGGGCCTACGCAGGGCTGGACGACCCGAAGGCGGTAGCCGCACTGGGCGGGATGACCTCCGCGGATCAGATCAGCCTCGCCACGCGGGTGGAGGGGGTGTTCGCCGGGGGGGCGTCGCCGTCGTTCGTAATGCGGGCGGCCGACGGAAGGCGCGGCATGAAGTCGGTGGAGCGCCATATGCAGGGCGCTTCCCTTCATTCGGCGCG
This sequence comes from Synergistota bacterium, assembly GCA_022704435.1. Taxonomy (GTDB): domain Bacteria; phylum Synergistota; class Synergistia; order Synergistales; family Aminobacteriaceae; genus JAAYLU01. The sequence goes on from JAKJGK010000004.1 coordinate 29,468, forward strand.
CGAGAAGGAGGGGCCCTACCCCACCAGACTGTACACCTCGACCGAGGGTGTGGCAAGCGTCCCGCCGATCGAGGCGGCGAACGGCCTCTACTCGCCGGACGAGGCTGCCGCCGAGGCGGGGCGCTGCCTGATGTGCGAGTGCATGGAGTGCGTCAAGCACTGCGCCTTCATGCAGCACTACAAGGGCTATCCGAAGAAGTTCGCGCGAGAGATATACAACAACCTGTCCGTGATACAGGGGACCAGGCTGGCCAACACCATGATCAACTCCTGCTCCCTGTGCGGCAGGTGCGAGAGGATCTGCCCGGAGGGCTTCTCGATGGCGGACCTCGTGTCGGAGGCCAGGCGCGAGATGACAAGGCAGGAGAAGATGCCCCCGTCCGCGCACGACTTCGCGATGGAGGAGATGCGCTTCTACAACTCCCCGAAGGCCGCGCTGCTGCGGGGCGACCCGAATGCGGCCCGGCCGGCCTACCTGCTCTACCCCGGATGCAGACTTTCGGGGTCGTCCCCTGATGGGACCGCGCGGCTGTACGAATTCCTGCGCGAACGGCTGGAGGGCGGAGTCGGTATGTGGCTGCGCTGCTGCGGGGCCCCGGCTGAGTGGGCGGGGCGGGACGACGAGGCAGATGCGGGGCTCCGGATCATGCTGGACGAGTGGAGGTCCATGGGCTCCCCCCTGGTCCTGGTCGCCTGTACGAGCTGCCTGTCGCTGTTCAGGAGGAAGCTGCCCGAGATGAATACCGCCTCTCTGTGGGAGGTCATTGACGGGATGGAGCTGCCGGAATCAGTCCGTGCGCCCGAGCGGGTCCTTGCGGTGGCCGACCCCTGCACCGCGGCCGGGATGCCGGAAGTGCGCGCGGCCGTCCGCCGCATCCTGGCCAGGTCCTCCGTGCGCTTCGAGGAGCCGTCGCTGTCGGGAGAACTGACGTTCTGCTGCGGATACGGCGGCCTGCAGGAGTGCGCGAACCCGAACCTAGCGCGAGCGTCGGCCAAGGCGAGGGGAGCGGAGAGCGAGCGCGACTTCCTAGTGTACTGCGCGATGTGCAGGAACAGCTTCGTCCAGTCAGGCAAGCCAGCCGCCTACCTGCTCGACCTGCTCTTCCCCCAGGGGGCCTACGACCCTGCGGGTGGAAAAGCGGCCAGCTACTCCGAACAGAGGGAGAACCGCGTCTCCCTGGTACGGTCCCTCAAGAGAGACCTGTGGAAGGAGGAGGACCAATTGGAAGATCACGAGTCCGTGCGGGTGTCTCTCTCCCTCGAGACGGAGGCGCTGCTGGCCGAGCGCCGAATTCTGCTGGACACGGTGAGGAGGACGATCTGGACGGCCGAACAGGGCGGCAGGAGGGTGAGATCCGCCGACGGGTCTTACCTGGCGTCGCTGCGCCCCGCGTCCGTCACCTACTGGGTGAGGTACTCGCGGCGCGACGACGGCGCCTTCGACGTGCTCGGCGGCTGGAGCCACAGGATGTCCGTGGTCGGCGCGGAGGAAGAGGCATGAAAGAGCTGACGAAGTCGTTCGAGAAGTACCTGGACGCCGTGTGCGACTCGTGCGGCGTGAGGCTCGAGATGAAGACCGCCGAGGTGACATACTTGGGCAGCGTGTTCAGGCTGGAGCTGCCGACCTGCCCCTCCTGCGGCATGGTCCTGGTCCCCGAGGAGCTGGCGACCGGCAAGATGCTCGAAGTCGAGAAGATCCTGGAGGACAAGTGATGAACGACCACAACCACGACCTCGACGAACTGCAGATGGAGCTGCTCTCCTTCGAGGGCAGGGGATACCACTGCAGCCAGATACTGCTGCTGATGGCCCTTCGCCAGACAGGGGGGGAGCGCAACGACGACCTGATCCGGGCGATGGGCGGGCTGTCGCTCGGGCTGGGGCACAGCAACGGAACATGCGGCGCGCTGCTGGGGGGCGCATGCCTGCTCGGCTACTACGCCGGGAAGGGCGCGGACGGGGAGACGGAGCACCCGGCGTTCCGCCTGATGGTGAGACGCCTCGCCGAGTGGTTCCGCGACTACGCGTGCGCCGGCGAGAGCACGTTGTGCGGCGACATCCTGGACAAGCACGGGCGGGGGCGCTGCGGCGCGCTGGTCCGCTCCGTCTGGATCAAGTCGATGGAGCTTCTGATGGAGAACGGGATAGACCCGGCCGACGCTCCGCCTGCCTTCGATCATTCGGTGATATGAGGCCGCCCCTTGACGAATGGGTAGCGGGCATGACGGGGGCGCCGTTCGACAGGGCCGGGATAGAGAGATACCAGTTGGAGCACCTCCGAGCCGTCGTCGGAAGGGCGCGGCGCGGCAGCCCCTTCTACGCGAGGAGGCTCTCCGGACGCCCGGAGGGGTTCCCGGCTACAATGGAGGATTTCTTCGGCCTCGAGCCGACACTGCCGAGCGACCTGGCGAGCAATCCGACGAACTTCATGGCCGTCTCGCAGGACGAGATCGCCCGGGTGGTCACCCTTCGCACGTCCGGCACCGCGGGCGAGGGCAAGCGACTCTTCTTCGCGGAGGAGGACATCGCCGCCACCATCGAGATCTTCCGGGTCGGCATGGCGACATTCCTGCCCCACGGAGGACGGGCGCTTGTGCTGCTGCCGGGAGAGAGGCCCGGAAGCATAGGGGACCTGCTTGTGCGAGCGGTCGCACCGGAGAGGGAGTGCGCGCTGCACTCACCGCTCGACGGGAGGACGGCGCTGGAGCACGTCGCTGAGATCGGAGCGCAGTGCCTGGTAGGTATGCCCGCTCAGGTGCTGTCGCTGGCGCGAGGGCCGGACTTCAGGCTGGGAGGAGGGCTGTCGCAGGTGCTGCTTTGCGCCGACTACGCCGCGCCGAGCCTGGTCTCCGCGATAGAGAGAGCCTGGGGATGCGCGGTCCGGCGCCACTACGGCCTGACTGAGACGCTCTACGGCGGGGCGCTCGAGTGCGAGGAGAGAGCCGGGCTTCACGTAATGGAGGGGAACTATCTGTTCGAAGTCCTCGACCCTCGGACGCTGGCCCCCATGCCGGAGGGGGAGTTCGGCGAGGTCGCGCTGACCACGCTGCGCGCGACCGGCACACCCCTCCTTCGCTACCGCACGGGCGACAGGGGGCGCTTCATCCCCGGCGCGTGCAGATGCGGCTCCATCCTCAGGCGGTTGGAGATCACCGGCAGGATGAGCAACGGCATACAGATCGGCGTCGAGTTCATACCGATGCACGAACTCGACGAGGCGCTGTTCGGCGTGCCGTGGCTGGGCGACTACGCAGTCGCCACCGACGGAGACCGACCGGTTTTCGCGCTGCACGCCCCGGCCCGCGCGGCCGGATCGCCCGAGCCCGCCGCAGGGGAGCTCTCCGACCTGAAAGCCGCCCTGGATAGGCTGCCTCAACGCGCGAAGTCCGCCCTCGAGAAGGCCCCTCCCTCATTCCGCTTTCGGACAAAAGAGCACGACGGTGTCACGAGCGTGAAGAGGGTGGCGCGCTGATTCGATGAACCTCTGAACAACGCCGTTTCATCCGCCGGAGCATTTGTTGCCGTCCAGCCTTCTGCCAGGTGGAACGGATTTGATAAGACCTTCCTTGACTATTGTACATGGCATCAAGGCAGCGGAGCTTGGCTCGCTGCATCACCCCTCCGCTTCTCATATGGTTGGAAGCTCTGATTAAGTGTGTCTTTCTCATTACAAAGCCTTTGGCATCCACTGTCTCCGCAAGCGCGAGGGACTTGATCAGAGATTCCGGTTCTTTTCCGATTCGATCAGCCGCGGTCCCGGACGAAGAACCTTACTCGTCCTCCGGCAGGAACTTCAGGGATGCCGAGTTGATGCAGTAGCGAAGCCCCGTTGGCGGCGGGCCGTCGTTGAACAGATGCCCGAGATGGGCGTCGCACCGTGCGCAGTGCACCTCGGTGCGTATCATCCCGAACGACGTGTCCCGCTCCTCCGCTATCGGCGCACCCTCAAGCGCGGCCCAGAAGCTGGGCCACCCGGAGCCGGAGTCGAACTTGGCGTCGGACGAGAACAGCTCGGCGCCGCAGCAGACGCAGGCGTAGACACCACTCTCGTGATGATCCCAGTAAGCCCCTGTGAAAGCGCGCTCGGTTCCCTTCTCGCGCGTCACGTGGAACTGCTCCGGTGTCAGAAGTGCTCGCCACTCCTCATCGCTCTTCTCCACCCTCTCGAACGCTATCGCGCCCCTCGCCGAAAGCAAGACCGCAGCGCAGATACAAACCACCAGCAGAAACAATCTCACATCGCTCCCTCCTGTCATCTTGAGCTCATTCTCCTGCCCTCGTCGCTTCGCTCCTCGGGCTAAGCGATCGACTCGGCTCGCTACGCTACGCCGGTCGCCTGCTTATCGTCGCTTCGCTCCTCGGGCTAAGCGATCGACTCGGCTCGCTACGCTACGCCGGTCGCCTGCTTATCGTCGCTTCGCTCCTCGGGCTAAGCGATCGACTCGGCTCGCTACGCTACGCCGGTCGCCTGCTTATCGTCGCTTCGCTCCTCGGGCTAAGCGATCGACATCGCGGTCGCCTGCTTACGTCATCCCGAACAACCGTCCGCTCTGTCATCCCGAACGACCGAAGGGAGGAGGGATCTAGCCCCGACCTGCCTCAAGACGAGATCGCTCGCGTTCACTCTGGATGACAAAGGGGAGAGTCGTGGAAACAAAGGAGGATCTACAAGCCTTCGATATCCCTGCGTCGAAGATAGAGGGATCGCTCTGCTCCGGAAAACGATGCAAAACCGAAGTGCTTGTAGAATCTTCGGGCGCTATCATCCTTCGCGTCGACGATGAAAAGATGCCAGCCGACGGATGCCGCCAGGCTTCGCCGTATTGCGTCGACGAGCATGTATTCTCCAAGCCCCCGACCCTGCCAGTCCAGCGAGACCGCGAGCCTCCCCAAGCGCACCGCAGGCACCGAGGGGTATCTTGGCATCCTCGCCCTTAATACCTCCGGGACGTTCGTAAGCAGGACTCCTGCGGCGGATAGGGTGTAGTAGCCGCAGACAGCGCCCTTCTCCCCGGTTATGGGTTCCGCCACGTAGACCGAGGCGAAACCCCTTCTTTGATCCTGGCCTGCTCGAGCTCGAAAATACTCGTCGAGCTCTTGCACCCCGCACGAGAAGGACCGGCGGTCGTGCGAGGACGAGAGCGGAACGCAGTTCCAGCTCATTTCGACCGATTGGCTTCGTCATAGCGGGCCACCGCTGCTCGTAGCCGGGGAGACGGGTCTCTCCCGGGAGCGCAGAGGTCGATAGCCAGAGCCATGCTGTCCTCCTCGCAAAGGCATATGAGCGAGTCCTGCTCTATGGTGCGGCGAGCCGCCTCCGCCGCTGCGGAGACGACGAAGTCGGACAGGGTCCGCCCCTCCAGGGCCGCCGCCCTGACGAGGCGGCTCTTGAGATCGGAGCTAACGCGAGCTTCTATCCTGCTCTCTTTCACCGTTGACACTGGTTTTTTCACCGGAAACACCCCCAGTGTGATTGTACGGTTCATGTACGGATAAGTCAATGTCGCCGGTCTTGGCGATGCTTGAGAACGGCGAGCCGGAGGAAAAGATCCTGCTCTACACCGGCTTCACACCCGAGCAGTTGGCCGTGATCCGAGAGGGAAGGCTTCGCGGGACGGAATAGAGAGTGCTTCATCGGAGTGGGTGAGCAGCAGAACCGGAATTCCTACCCTCGTCGCGTTGCTATTCGGGATAAGCGAATGCGAGGGAACCTGGCTCCGAGATGGCTCCGTAATCAGGTCCCTCCGGCGCTTCGCGCCGTTCGGGACGACAGTATTCAATACGCCCGTTCGGGACGACAATATTCATTGAGCCCTTTCCGGACGACAATATTCATCGCGCCGTTCGGGACGACAATATACATCGTGCTCATTCGGGACGACAATATACATCGTGCTTGTTTGAGACGACTATATTTGTTCGTCTTTCGAGACATAGCAGGAGGGAGGGTTTTCACCCTCCCTCCTGTCGCGTCTTAGTTCTCTCCTACCGCCTTGCCCGGCGAGCGCCTGTGGTAGTAGCCGTCCGTCAGCCCGGCGCAGCCTCTGCAGACCGGACCGTGGTCGGGCGGGTAGGCCTCGCCGCACACCGGGCAGATCACCGGGGGGACTTTCTCCCTGACCCTGAGCAGGTTCGGCTCCACCGAAACCTCCTCTACGTCGAAGAGCGACTGCCCCGCCTCGTTTATCTGGTCCAGGATCGCCTCTAGGCTCTGCTCGTGCTTCGGGATCAGCTTCAGGTACCACTCCCGGACGCGCGGCCAGTCCTCCAGCCTCTCCATGCTGAGCGATATGCGCACCCCCTCCCCCGTCTGCTTGTCGTAGAATACCCCGGCGAATCTGCCGGTATCCACTATCTTGAGCCAGTGGTTTCCCACGGTGCAGGGGGTCAGGAGCTGAATCGTGTCGGCCATGCACTTGCGCGTCTCGCAGATCACGTCCATCAGAACGCCCTCGGGGAGCAGCTCCCACGCCATGTTTACCATGTGCAGGGCCAGCACTCCTCCGGGGGCGGGCTTGCCGTGGAAGAGTTCAAGTTCTTTGAGAAAATCCTCGTAGGACTCGAACCGTCCGTACTTCATCAGGCTATCTTCTCGATCCTCACCGCGCACGCCTTGAAGGAGGGGGTGAGGGTGTCGGGGTCGAAGTGCTTCAGGTCCCCGCTCAGCAGATGGTTCGCGTTGGTGTCCCAGAAGTGGAAGGACATCCAGACCATGTTGGGGGCGATGCGCTTGGAGACATTGGCCTTGATCCTGACCTCGCCGCGCCGCGACACTATGCGAATGGTCTCGCCGTGGGCGATCCCCAGCCTCTCCGCGTCCTGCACGGAGATGTCGGCGAACTCCTCGGGCATACGCTCGTTCATCCCCTTCGAGCGCCCGGTCTGGGTTCTCGAGTGGTAGTGGACAAGGCGGCGGCCGGTGCTGAGCACCATCGGGTACTCCTCGTCGGGGACTTCGCTGCTGGGCACCCAGTCGATGGCCTGGAAGAGCCCCTTGCCGCGCGTGAACTTGCCGTCCTTGTGCAGTACCTGCGTGCCCGGGTGATCCTCGGTCGGACAGGGCCACTGGATGCCGCCGATCCTGTCCATGCGGTCGAACTTGATCCCTGCGAAGGCCGGGCACAGCTTGGCTATCTCGTTGTCCCAAAGCTCCTGTCCGCCGGTCGACGGCCAGTCGTGGCCGAATCTCCTGGCGACCTCCTTGAAGATCCACCAGTTGGGCCTCGCCTCGCCCGGCGCCTCCTTGATCTTGCGCACGCGGCTGACCCTGCGCTCCGTGTTGGTGAATGTGCCCTCGTCCTCGCACCAGGCGGCGGAGGGAAGGATCACGTCGGCGTACTGGGTTGTCTCGGTGTTGAAAATGTCCTGCGCGATCAGGAACTCCGCGGAGTTCAGGCAGTGCGACACGTGACGCGGGTCCGGCTCGGTGGCGACGAGGTTCTCGCCAAAGATCCAGAAGGCCTTGAGCTTGCCCTCGGGCAGACCGTTGACCATGCGTCCGATCATCATGCCAGGCTTGTCGGGCAGTGACTCGTTGCCCCAGAAGTTCGCGAACTTCCTGTTGAGCTCCGGGTTCGCCACGCTCTGGTAGCCCGGGTACATGTTCGGCAGCGCGCCCATGTCGCACGCGCCCTGCACGTTGTTCTGCCCGCGCATCGGGTTCACGCCGCCGCACTCCACTCCCATGTTGCCGAGCAGCATCTGGAGGTTGGCCAGCGTCATGACGTTGCGCTTGCCCGACACGTGCTCGGTGATGCCGAGCGTGTATATCACCATGGCCGGCTTGATGCTGCCGAGCATCCTGGCGATGTCGATTATCGTCTGCTCGGGCACCCCGCTTATCTCGGCGGCCCTGCTGACGGGGTACTCCATTATCTTCGCCTTGAACTCGTCGAAGTTCTCGCAGTTCTTCTCGACGAACTCCTTGTCATACAGGTTCTCGTTGATGAGGACGTTCATTATTCCGTTCAGGAAGGCGATGTCCGAGCCGACGCGAAGCTGCGCGAATATGTCGGCGTAGTCGGCCAGCTCCTGCCTCCTGGGGTCGACGACGATAAGCTTCGATCCGGACTCCACCCCGTTCTTGAGGAAGGTCGCGGCCACAGGGTGGGCCTCCGTCATGTTGGTGCCGATGCAGAACATGAGCTTCGCCTTCGCGAACTCGCCCACCGTGTTGGTCATTCCGCCTGCTCCAAAGCTAGTCAGTAGCCCCGCTACTGTAGGAGCGTGTCATACACGTGCACAGTGGTCGATGTTGTTCGTCCCAAATACCGATCGGAAAAGCTTCTGCATGCTGTAGGAGTCCTCGTTGAGGCTGCGCGCGCAGCTTACTCCGCCGACCGCGTCCGGCCCGTGCTTCTGCATCACCTCCTTCAGCTTCGTGGTGACCAGGTCGAGCGCCTCGTCCCATGAGGCCTCGCGGAAGGTGTCGTCGGGGCTCCTGTCCTTGCCCCTGCGGACGCGGATGAGCGGCTTGGTCAGCCTCTCGTCCGAGTAGATGAAGTCGTAGGCGAAACGTCCCTTGACGCACAGGCGGCCGAGGTTGGGCATTCCGTCCTCGGTACCGGTGACCCTTACGATCTTGTCGTCCTTCACGTGGAGGTCGAGCTGGCAGCCGACCCCGCAGTAGGGACAGGTGGTGCGGACGGTCTTGGTCTGCCACGGCCTGCCCTGGCCCATGGATTTCTTCTCCACCAGGGCGCCCACCGGGCACACCTGCACGCACTGCCCGCAGAAAACGCAGTCCGAGCCCTCGTCCTCGAGCTTTACACCGACGGGGGGGTCGATCTGCGTGTTTATTCCCCTGTACATGAAGTCGATGGCGTGGTACCCGGCCCTCCAGTCGCACGCCCGCACGCAGCGGCCGCAGAGGATGCACTTGTTCATGTCGCGGACGTAGAAGGGGTTCGTGTCGTCGAGGGCGTGATGCGTGTTGACGTCGCCCTCGTCGCAGAAGGGAGACTTCTCAATGCCAAGCTCGTAGGCCAGGTTCTGCAGCTCGCACCTGCCGTTGGCCTCGCAGGAGAAGCAGTCGAGGGGGTGCCTGATGAGTATCATCTCGACGACGGCCTTGCGGGCGGCCAGGATCCTGGGGCTGTTGGTCGTGACGACCATCCCCTCGGTGAGAGGGGTCGTGCAGGCGGTGAGAAGTTTGGGGTTCTTCTCGGCCTCGACGAGGCAGATGCGGCATGCGCCGCTTGGCGGCAGTGCAGGATGATCGCAGAGCGTCGGGATGTAGATGCCGTTGGCCCGGGCCGCCTGGAGGATCGTGGACCCGGGTTCCGCCGTGATCGTTTGCCCGTCTATCACGGCGGTGATCATGTTTTTCACCATGGTTCAGTCTCCTTTTTCAGATATTCTCGCTATCGCGCCGCGAGGGCGCACATCGAAAAACCGCAGGAGTCGCAGTCAGCGCACAACCCCCTTTCAGCCCCGATCTCCTTCCTTCGGGCGGAGGCCCGCGGAAGGCATGAGAAAAAAGAAAAAAAGCCAGCCAGGACGCCGACCAGAAAAGACGACGATCCCCGCAGACTTTCGCGCGGATTGCTCGTCCTCCTTTCCAAGCACGGGAGGCATGCCCGTTTCCGGGGATACCCTTGCGACCGTTCGCCCTGGGGCGTCTGCCCTTTAGGCGATGCGGCTCGGAGGTTCATTATCTGGGGACAATCCAATGCCCCTCGGCGATGAAGTTGTCGATTTCACAAACTCCCTGCCATGCGAGGTTATTATACTCCATTTCGCGATTCATTACCAACAAAAAAATATTTTTCTGAATGCGGCCGTCAGTTAATATGAAGCCCCTTGCCCAATCGCGGCTACAGCCGAATTTCGTCCGCGTCAAGCTGAAAAACTAAAATCGCCAAAATGTAGCAAAATAAAACAGTTGCAAGCAAAATAATCATAATATTGCATTTCCACCCCCTCTCTCCCTATACTGGTGAAAAACAAGCGGGAACTCCTGACAGGAGACCCGCACCTGAAAGGAGCGATCCTCATGGATGTCTTCAAGTCAGTGGACATGGCGGTGACCGGCAATGTCTACGAGGGGGGCAAGGTGACAAGCAGGTCCTTCTGGACTCCGGAGGGAGAGAGGAAGACCGTCGGCATCATGCTGCCGGGGAACTACTCCTTCTCCACCTCGACCCAGGAGAAGATGGAGATCACAAACGGCGTCGTCGAGTACAGGCTCGATCCGAAGGACGTCTGGACGAAATGCCCGAAGGGCGAGCACTTCATGGTGCCGTCGAACCATACTTTCGAGATACGCTGCACCGAGATTTCAGAGTACGTGTGCAGCTACCTGTAGTTCACCGGTAGCTCAAACGTAGAAAAGGAGGAACTGACGTGGCTTTTCGCAAGATGTGGCTCAAGATCAACGGAGTGAACAGGATTTTCATCTGCGACCCCGCCAAGGATTCGCTGGCGGAGGTGCTTCGCAGGCTGGGCCTTACCAGCGTCAAGATCGGCTGCGACACCGGAGTCTGCGGCTCCTGCTCGGTGATACTGGACGGCAAGCTGATCAGGTCGTGCACCAGGAAGATATCCAACGTGCCGGAGTACAGCGAGGTCATCACGCTTGAGGGCATAGGGACCCCGGCCAACCTGCATCCGCTGCAGGTCGCCTTCATGAAGCTGGGCGCGGTGCAGTGTGGCTTCTGCACGCCCGGGTTCATCGTGTCCGCCTACGCGCTTTTCATGGAGAACAAGAACCCGACACGCAAGGAGGTTCGCGACTGGTTCCAGAAGCACAGGAACGTCTGCCGCTGCACCGGCTACAAGCAGATCGTCGACGCAGTCATGGAGGCGGCGAAGGTCGTGCGCGGAGAGGCGACGATCGAGGAGATAGGACCATCCTTCTCGACCGAGGACGGCTACTACGGCAAGCCCGTAGTCCGTCCGACCGCCCTGGCCAAGGTATGTGGCCTTGCCGACTACGGCGACGACCAGGAGCTCAAGATGCCGGCGGAGACGCTGCACGTGGCGATGGTGCAGCCGAGGCTCGCGCACCACGCCAAGATACTGAGCATCGACATATCCGAGGCGGAGAAGATGCCCGGAGTCAAGAAGATCATCCTCGCCGCCGACATCAAGGCCGCGGGCGGCACCAACATCATGGCGGAGGGGCAGATGCACGAGCGCACGACCGTCATGGCGCCGAGCCGCGAGGTGCTCAACGAGAAGAAGATCTTCCGCTACGGGGACGTGGTTGCCCTCGCCGTCGCCGACACCAAGGACCACGCTCGCGCTGCCGCAGCCAAGGTCAAGGTCGAGATCGAGCAGCTTCCGGAGTACCTGAGCTTCCTTGACGCGGTGATGCCCGACGCGATGCGCATCCACGAGGACACCCCGAACATCTTCTGCATGCAGCCGCTTCTGAAGGGCGCGGCGCTCGAGGACGCGTCCAAGGTCGCGGAGATCATCGACTCGTCGGCCTACAGCGTGGAGGGCAGCTTCTACTCCGCCCGCCAGCCTCATCTGACCATTGAAGGGGACTGCGTGCAGGCGTATTTCGACGAGGACGGCTTCCTTACGTTCCAGTGCAAGTCGCAGGGCGTCTACTCCTCGATTGGGCGCATCGGCAACTCGATCGGAGTGCCTAGGGACAAGCTTCGCGTCGTCATGAACCCGACCGGTGCCAGCTTCGGCTGGTCGACCAACGCGGGCGACCTATGCCTGGCCGGCGCCGCTGCCGTGGTCATGAAGGCTCCGGTATCGCTCTCTATGAGCTACGAGGAGCACCAGCATTTCTCCGGCAAGCGCTGCCCCTGCCACTCCAACGGCCGCGCCGCCTGCGACGAGAACGGCAAGATCACTGCAGTGGAATTCGACTTCGGAATGGACCACGGCGCGTACTCGTGGGGCGGCGACGACATAGTCACCAAGCAGCCGCGCTTCGCCTTCTTCCCCTACTACGTGCCGCACGCCGCCGGTCTGGGCCGCATCGCCAACACCAACCACAACTTCGGCACGGCCTACCGCAGCTACGGCTCACCGCAGGCGTACACCCTCAGCGAGGCACTGATGGATATGCTCGCCGAGAAGGCGGGAATCGACCCGTTCGAGTTCCGCTGGAGGAACATCGCCCGCGAGGGTCAGACGAACATCAACAGCTACCCCTTCCGTCAGTACCCGATGGAGGAGATGATGAAGATCATGCGCCCGAAGTACGAGAAGGCGGTCGCAGAGGCGAAGGCGGCCGACACCCCCGAAAAGAGGCGCGGCGTCGGGATCTCCTGGGGAGGCTTCAACGTCACCGAGGGAGGCACGGACAAGGCCAGCGTCGCCATCGAGATCAATCCGGACGGTACCTTCACCAAGTACGACACCTACCAAGAGCTCGGGCAGGGCGGGGACATAGGCTCCCTCATGCTGACCCTGGAGGCCCTAAAGCCCCTCGGCGTGACGCCGGAACAGATAAAGCTGGTCCAGAACGACACCAAGCTCTGCCCCGACTCGGGGATGTCGGGCGCCAGCCGCACCCACTTCATGAGCGGCAACGCCACCATAATCGCGGCGGAGAAGCTGCTTGGCGCGATGCGCAAGCCCGACGGCACCTACAGGACCTACGACGAGATGAAGGCGGAGGGGCTCGAGACCAAGTACTTCGGCACCTACTCAAACACATCGCTCCCGGGCCTGTGCAGGCTGGACCCGAACACGGGAATAGGCGACCCGACCCCGGCGTTCACCTACTGCCTCAACCTGGCCGAGGTCGAGGTCGACACGGCCACCGGCAAGACGACCGTGCTCCGCTTCACCTGCGTGAGCGACGTGGGCAAGGTCGGCAACATCGACGCGGTCAACGGACAGGCCTTCGGCGGAATATCGCACGCCATAGGCTTCGCGCTGGGCGAGAACTACGACGACGTCAAGAAGCACACCAACATAGCGTCGAGCGGAGTGCCGTACATCGAGACGATCCCCGACGAGATCGAGGCGATCTACTACGAGCGCCCGGACGAGGCGGGCCCCTTCGGCTCCTCCGGAGCGTCCGAGGGCTTCCAGTCCTCCGGGCACATGGCGGTGCTGAACGCCATTTACAACGCCTGCGGTGTGCGCGTGCACGAGATGCCCGCGACCCCCGCAAAGGTGAAGGCCGGAATAGACACGCTGGCCGCCGGTGGTAAGATAGAGCCGCCGAAGAAGTACTTCCTCGGTTCGGACCTTTACGAGGAGCTTGAGAACATAAAGGCCAATCCCGTCAAGGTCGGGCCGGAGGACTACTTCATCCCGCTCGGAGGCGCTGCTGGAGAGAGGTTCTTCTAGAGGACCCGGAGATCTGATTCAAGGGGCGGACCGGGTCCGCCCCTTTTTTTCGAACGCGGCAAAGCGGAGGTCGCACATGAAAGAAACAGCCAGACACACCTACAGCGTATGCCCCGTCTGCCTGGAGAGGATTCCGGCGACACAGGTCGAGCGCGACGGCGCGGTCTACCTGGAGAAGAGCTGCCCAAGTCATGGAGACTTCTCCGCGCTCCTTTGGCGCGGCCTGGTAGACATAGACTCCTGGAGGGGCGATGAACCGAAGATCGCGCCCGGCGAGAACGAGAGCTGCCCGCACGCCTGCGGCCTCTGCCCGGACCACCGCCAGGAGACCTGCTGCACCGTGCTGGAGGTGACCAGGCGATGCAACCTCCGGTGCACCTTCTGCTTCGCGGACGGTGGCGAGGGGGAGGACATACCGTTCGAGGCCATTCGCGCCCGCCTGAATGCACTCGCGAAGCCCGGAAAGACCCTGGTCCAGCTCAGCGGCGGTGAGCCGACCGTGCGCGACGACCTCCCTGAGATAGTCAGAGCGGCCTTCGAGGCGGGATGCGCCCACGTGCAGCTTAACACCAACGGCATTCGGCTCGCCGAGGACCCGGCCTACGCGGCGAGACTGGCCGAGGCCGGGCTGTCGTTCGCCTTTCTTCAGTTCGATGGAACGGACGACCGTGTACATCGTGCCCTCAGGGGGAGGGGCTTGGCGGAGATAAAGAGCCGCGCGATCGACAACTGCGCCGACAAGGACATCGGAGTCACTCTGGTCCCGACCCTGGTCCCGGGCGTCAACACGCACCAGATCGGAGACATCATCCGATTCGCCGTCTCTCGCTCACCGGCCGTCCGCGGGGTTCACTTCCAACCGGTCAGCTACTTCGGCCGCATTCCGTCGCAGCCGAAGGACGAGGACCGCTTCACCCTGGACGAGCTGTTGACCGCCATAGTCGAGCAGACGGATGGTCTGGTGAGGATGGACACCCTTCTCCCGGCCAGGTTCACCCACCCTCTGTGCGGCTTCCACGCCGACTACGTGGTAACCCGCAAGCAGGGACTCTATCCTCTGCACAGGAGGGGCTGCAGCTGCGGCTCCCCCGTGACGGCTGACCAGAACCGCTCCTTCATCACCAGCAAGTGGAAGCGGCCCGATCAGGACGAAGGCGTGGCCGAGACAGGCTGCTGCGAGTCGGACCTGAAGACGCTCGACGGTTTTCTGAAGTTCGCCCGCACGTTCAGCTTCACCCTTACGTCAATGCCCTTTCAGGACGCATGGAACCTCGACCTGGAGAGGCTTCGCAAGTGCAGCCTGCACGTCTTCGACGACGGGAGGTTCGTCCCGTTCTGCTCCTACTACCTTACCGCGCAGGGATAGGGAGGCAAGTCATGGATGAGATGAGACGGAGGATTATCGAGAACTGCCTTGAGAAGGAGGCCGCTTTCTGCACGTCCGCCTGCCCGTTCGGACTGGACGTGAGGGAGTTCGTCGCGAGGATGAAGCGCGGCTCGTTCAACACGGCCTTTCGCCTCTACTCGAACACCGTCGGATTCCCCGCCATCGTGGCCGCTCTGTGCGACGAGCCGTGCAAGGCCGTATGCCCAAGGGACGAGGTGGATGCCCCGATCTCCCTGAGGCTGCTGGAGGACGCGGCCGTGGCGCACGCGGCCAACCGCGCCCCGAACAGCTACAACCTGCCAGCCAAGAGGGAGAGGATAGCCGTGGTCGGGGCGGGCATCAGCGGGCTTGCCTGCGCCCTGAGGCTCTCCAACAAGAAATACCGGGTCGACCTGTTCGAGAGGAGCGGACGAATGGGAGGGGGGCTGTGGGACGAGCTGGATCCCGAGGTCTTCCTCAAGGACATAGAACTCCAGTTCTCCAACGAAAGATACGGGCTATTCCTCGACCGAAAGATCACGGACATAGAGGAGCTTAGACCGGGCTACGACGCCGTGTACATAGCCACCGGCCCGGATGGCGAGTCGTTCGGCCTGCGCCCGGAATGTCCCGACGGCGTGCCGTTCGCCTCGACTCTACCCGGAGTCTTCCTGGGGGGAGGGCTGCTCGGGGCCGGGCGCATGGAGGCGCTGAACCAGGGGCTGAAGGCGTCCCTGTGCATCGAGGACTTCTTCAAGACCGGGGCTATGAGAAGCCATGTCCCCCCTCCCCCCACCAGGATGAAGCTCGCCCCCGGTACAATCTCGCGCGTGCCTCCGATTACGCCTTCGTCAGGCACATCTTACACGAAGGAGGAGGCGGCTTCCGAGGCCGCTCGCTGCATACAGTGCCGCTGCGACGCCTGCGTGCGCAACTGCGGCATGATGAACTACTTCAAGAAGTTCCCCAAGAGGATCGAGGAGGAGGTCAGGATAACAATCACACCGGGCACGCTCGACGGCGACGGCACGGTGGCCACCAGGCTGATCTCCACCTGCAACCAGTGCGGCCTGTGCGGGGAGGTCTGCCCGGAGGGTATAGACGTCGGCGAGTTCCTCAGGGGCGCGCACCAGGCGATGCACGAGAAGGGCGCGATGCCATGGGCGTTTCACGAATTCTGGCTTCGCGACATGGATTTCTCGAACAGCCGCAGGGCCTCTCTCTACGCTCCCCCGCCCTCCGGCGCGCCCTGCGCTGCGCTCTTCTTCCCCGGCTGCCAGCTTGGCGCGTCGGACCCGAGGTACGTGACCATGACCTACGACTTTCTGCTCGAACGGTCGTCCGGAACCGCCCTCGGGCTCGGCTGCTGCGGCGCGCCCGCGATATGGGCAGGCGACATGAAGCTGTTCGCCTCGGTCAGGGAGAGGATCCTCGCTGAATGGCGCGAGCTGGGAGAGCCCCAGATGATACTGGCGTGCCCCACCTGCATGACCATGTTCGAGCGCTACATACCGGAGGTTGAGTGCAGACTGCTTGTGGACGTGCTGGCCGAGTCGGGCGTCTCCCCCGCGGACAGGGGAAATGGCGCGGCCGTGTCGGTGTTCGATCCGTGCGCGAGCAGGAATATGCCTGATTCCCAGAGGGCCGCAAGGGATTTGGTCCGCGCCGCTGGATACGAGCTCGCCCCTCTGCCCTACGAGGGGAAGTACGCCCAGTGCTGCTCCTTCGGCGGTCACATCGACATAGCGGCCCCCAACTACTCGGCCTGGCTGGTCGACCGCAGGCGCAACGACGGGGAGTCGCCCTACGTGGTCTACTGCTCGAACTGCCGCGACGTGCTATCGCACGAGGGCAAGCGGGTCAGGCACGTGCTGGACCTCTTCTTTGGCATCAACGATTCTCCAGCGCCCCAGCCCACCTTCGACGAGCGCAGGAGGAGGCGCGAACGCCTTAGGAGCGAGATGCTGTCCGAGTACTGGCCGGGATTGGAGCCCTACGGAGGTGAGGAAACTGTGAGAAGCTGGTCGAAGCTGATCATGTCGCCCGAGCTACGCGAGAAGATGAACAGGGGGCGCTTCCTGGAGGAGGACGCGCTGACTGCGGTCGAGCGGTGCGAGGCGAGCGGCCGCAGGGTGAAAAACCCTGAGACGGGAAGGTTCCACGGGTACGAGGAGATAGGCTACACCACCTACTGGGTGGAGTACGAGCCCTCTCCCGAGGGATTCATCCTGCACAACGCCTACTCGCACAGGATGAAGATAGAGCTGGAGGACTGACGAACATGGAAGAGGGTAAAAAGCTCCTCTGCGCCAGGTGCAACGTGGAGATGGTCCCCATGCCGACCGGTTTCAGCTACCTAGGACACGTGTTCCGCACGGACGTGCCGCGATGCCCGTCGTGCGGACAGGTATTCATCTCCGAGGAGCTGGCCGCCGGCCGCATGGCGGAGGTAGAGACGACCCTGGAGGACAAGTAGGCGCGCTCGGAGGCGCGCCCGTCCTCACAATGCGTCCTTCATTACCTCCTCGTACTGGGCGTCCGAGAGGTTGATCGAGTAGAACAGCCTGAAGAACTCCACGACGTCCTCCTTCAGGTCCGACCTGTAGTGCTCCGGGTACAGCAGGTGCCCCAGCCACAGGATGCCCAGCAGGCGGTTCGCGGAAGGGGGGTTGCTCACGAAGCTGTAAGGCACGTCCGGGATGCGGTACACGCGTCCGTTCCTGACAGCTTCGATGCCGCTCCACGCCGGATCCTCGAGGATTCGACGCCGTATCTCCCCGGTCTCCGCCAGTATCACCTGCGGGTTCCACAGCAGGACCTGCTCAAGGGACACCGTACTCCCGGCCCCCCTGGAGTCCGGAGGGATGTCGGCGACGTTGAGCGCCCCGGCCCTGTCCAGCGCCTGGGCGTGGAAGGAGTCGCGCGCGTTGGTGTTCAGGCCGGCCTTTCCCATCGCGGAGTAGACGCGGACCTCCCCGCCGGAGCCTATGGCGCTCCGGACCGATGTTGCGTGATCCAGGATCCTCCTGCCGGCGGCCGCAAGGAGTTCCGCGCGCTCAGCCTCGCCCAGCAGCCCCCCGAGCATCACGTAGGCCTCCGGCAGGCTGTCCAGGCTGGATTGAATGAAGACCACAGGGATCCCAAGCTGCTTTTGCAACGCGTCCATATCCTCGCGTATCGTGGGCTTGGGCTCCCCCACGTCAACTATCACCCGGGGAGAGGCTGCTATCAGGGCCTCCATGTTCAGATTGGCGTTCTTTCCGTAGAACTGTCCGAAGCACGGAAGGTTCCAGTGCCTCTCGTCGACGTAGCCGCGAGCCTCCGCGGGGAAGTCCACGGCGAGCCCGGAGAGCTTCCCGGGCGCGAGGGAGTACAGCAGGATCTGAGCCAATGGCCCCGAGGGGGCGGCGGAGTCGATGGTCGCCGGCACCTCCACCTCCCTGCCGGCCGAGTCGGTGAAGATCCTCGTGCCGGGCCCGGATGCGCCGGAAGGCGCCCCCGTCGCCAGGTTCATCATCATCGCGGCGAGCGCCGCCGCCAACAGTCTGACTTTCATTACGACCTCTCCTTTTTCGCTATCTTCTATGAAAACTGGGTCACGAGACCTTCCCCATGCGCCGGGTCCGTAACATTCCTTCAGCAGGGGCAAGATCCAGCGGCACCCCGTACATGCGCTCCAGCGTGGCCGCGTCCATAACGTCCGACGGCTCTCCAGAGATGTTGATCGCCCCGTCCATCAGCAGTAGAGCCTGGTCGGCGAAGGAGAGGGCGTGCTCGGGGTTGTGGGTGGACAGGACTACCAGGTAACCCCTGCGCGCCAGCCCGGCCGCGCAGTCCAGCACGCGAAGCTGGTGGCCGTAGTCCAGGTTCGAGCATGGCTCGTCCATGATCAGGATCGAAGCGTCCTGCGCGAGGGCTCGCGCCGTCAGCACCAGCTGCTTCTCTCCCCCCGACAGGCGGTCGTAGCGCCTGTCCGACAGGTGTCCTATGCCGATCTCCTCCATGGCCTCGACGGCGCGGCGCGCCTCCCTGCGCCCGGGGGTCGACCAGAAGCCCAGCCGGGAGGAGGCGCCCATGAGCACCATCTCGAGGGCCGTGTGAGAGGAGGCGTTCTCGTGCCCCTGCGGAATGTAGGCGAAGGCGCTCGCCCGCTCCGAGGCGCTCATCCCCCTGGTGTCGCGCCCCCCGGCAGCGATCCGTCCGCGGTAGGACAGCAGCCCCAGGATGCAACGGAACAGGGTGCTCTTGCCCGACCCGTTCCTTCCCAGCAGCGCCACGAGGGAGCCGCCGTAAACCTCGAACGAGACGCCCGACAGGACCCGCCTCGCGCCATAATCGACCGTGAGCTCTTTTACGCACAGGCTTGGTGTGTTCATGCCTCTCTCCTATCGTTAAGTATGATGTATAGCAGAAACGGGGCCCCGACGAAAGCGGTCAGTATCCCGATGGGGACCTCGCTCGAGGACAGCATCCTCGAGAAGTCGTCCGTGGCCGGCAGGAGCGCGCCCCCTAGCAGGATCGAGGCGG
>JAKJGK010000206.1 GCA_022704435.1 Synergistota bacterium
CTCGTACTCCTTGCGCTTTAGGTACTTGAAGCGGATCATGGAGTGGTAGTAGAACATGCGCTCGGAGAAGTCGCCTCCACCCTTGCCCTGAACCTCGACGTGGAGGGCGAGCCAGATGTCGCGGCCTCCCTTGACCGGGACCTTGGCAAGAAGGTCGGGTGCCTGCCAGCCGGCGCCCATGAACGCCTGGAGGTCCTTCATCTCCTTGTCGAGGAACTCCGTCTTGCGCCTGCGGTCGACCCGGGCGGCCAGCTCGGGAAGAATGGACTCGAGCATCTCGTCGAAATTGAGCTGCATCAGGGTCTTCCACATGGAGTCGCCGTCGGCTCGGTCGTCGTCGTCTGTCAGCGTTGGTGCACCGCCGCTCGCGGAAGCCCCCGAAGCTGTCTCCGACGAGCTTGTACCACCTGTCACGCTCCCGCTCTCAAAGTGAGGTGGCGTCTCTTTGACCTGAGCTTCGTTCAGAGCCTCGGTTCTGTCCCGTGCTTTCTCCGTCCTCTTTCGCGCGATGATCTCCAGCCCCCTCGTCTGCGACGCCCCTCCAAGGGGCTGCGGCGTTTTACGAATATTATACGACCAAGGAGAGGTTTGGCCAATCGTCCCCGGTGGCGAGGGTTGTTCCGCTACCCCGCCTATCTCCACTTTCTGGAGGAGCGGGAGGATGCCGAGGATGTCGCCTGCGTCGCGGAGCACAGGGACGAGCCAGCCGTCCCCTTGAGCGAGGTGTACAAGAAATCGTAAGAGATATCCCTCTTCGAGCAGGTAGAATGTCGCAGGCGGGGCATACAATCATGATTGACAAAGTGGGAGTTCACCGTACACGCAGCTCATTCGGATACCTCCCAACGACCGCCCTTGGCGGAACCGACACGCCTAAGAAGCCCCTTTCTCTTCAATACTTCTATGATTTTATCGATAGCTGTCGTGCTGATAGCAAGCGTCTTCGCCATCTCTCTCTTTGAAACCCGCGGATTGGACCTGACTATGGACAATATCTTTCGTTGGTTTTCTGCCAACCCATCCGCCAACCCGTCTACCAACTCGTGCGAGGGATCCGTGCCTTCCGACGGCTTCTGATTAAGAGTCGTACTGGAGGGTATTGTTGCCAGATACTGTCGGGAGAAAGGAAACTCCACCCACAGGTAGTGTCCCTCCAGTCGGATAACGGGAGGAGGCGTCCCCGATTCGCGACAAGCAGAGAAGATGCGCTCGATTCCACGTCCCCAAGATTCTATCTCTCCGGAGCGGAAAAAAGCGTTGGCCATATCGGGATTGTAAGGGTGCGAAGCATGAAGGCCGAGCAGCTTTTCAAGATTCCAACCTTCCGGCAGAATAGCCGGGTTCCAGATTCTCATCTTGTCCTCGTACACGCGAATCTGGATCGGCGCGGGAACAGCGTAATCCCTGTGAACCAATGCGTTGCAGAAGATCGATCACGGTATTCGCCTAGGTGAAAAGAGGACCGTGTATTTCGTCATGATAGCCGAGTTCCGATTCGGAGACGAAAAATCCTATCTTCACGAAGGCCTCCGTTATGAATCGATCCGGGGTTTTGTGGAACAGGAGAACCGCGGCTCGCTTCAAGTAGTCCCCCTCGGTCAGTTTCAACTTTTCCAGCATCCCCGCATCCGACGAAACCAGATCCGTCGGACTCAAACGACCACTCGCCGCCGCCTGTTCCCGTAACTTGGCGATGCTTGCGGATGATAGATCAGATGCTTTCAGCCCCGGAAGCGGTACGGAATCCCACGTGCGTCCGTGACGTTGCAACAGAAAGCGATCCAGAGCAGTTCCCTTCAGCTCGTGACAGGTCTCGAATCTTGTTGGGCAGCTCTTCCAAAAGCCTTGCAGCATCTGTCACACCAACTACTTTACCCGAATCGTTATTTTCGATGACCAGAAGGCCGCCCCCGGCGTTCGCAAATCCACACACATGGCGCAGGTATTCGTCGCGCCAAGATTCTTTCCATTCGACGGCCTGGTTTTCACGTGACATAAGCCGACCTCCGATTTTTTTAGTACCCCTCACAGAGTACCATCGCCCGCAAAATTGCGCCATGACCTCGCAGGAGGTCGGCGGCGGCACGCGACCGGCGAAGCGAAACGAGTCGGGTCGTTCGCTTACCCTGAGGAGCCTGCGACGAGGGACCCATGATGCAACCACAGCTGGAAACCCTCCAAGCGTCAGTTCACCTCCGCTCGTCGCGGATGCGCAGCACCTCATCCTCGGGTAGATCCAGACACTCGGCGATAAAGGACAACTCGGCACCCCTGTCCAGCATTCTGACGGCAGCCTCACGCTTGGTCTCCTCTATACCCTTCTCCATGCCTATCTTCTCCGCAACCGTTACGTACATCTTCTCCTCCTCCTTCCTCATCCACTCCATGTACTCCTCATACTTCTCCTCGCTGAGGGGACGCAAAGCCCATTCAATGAAGCGATAGAGAGCCAGACAGCGCTCCCTCGTCCAGCCGCGCTCGTCTAGAAGACCACCGAGCTGCTTCAGGAAGGCTATCCGCTTGTTGTCCGAGCGGCCGCTGTCGATCATGCGCCTTGCCGCCAGGAGCGCAAGGTCGAAAGAATTATGGCTTTTCTCAAGACGCCTCACGTCCAGCTCCCACAGCCTGACGGTCGGATAGGCGTAACGAAGCTCGTTGCCGAACAGCGCGTGCTC
>JAKJGK010000207.1 GCA_022704435.1 Synergistota bacterium
GGACGCCGCCTACCGCGCGATTCAGCGAATACTGGACGTGAGGCCGGAGCTGGAGCACTACTCGATAAGGTCGGTGAACGAGTCGTCCGACGCGATAGGCGAGGCGAGGGTCACCCTGTCGATCGGAGGGGCGAGGGCGAACGGCAGGGGGGCGAGCACGGACGTCATCGAGGCGAGCATCAAGGCGTACATCGACGGGATCAACCGGCTCTTCGCCGCGCAGACGCGCATCGCCGGCCGCGACGAGGGAGCCAGACAGGCGGTGTAAAGCAACCGCAGAGCCTGGGACGTTCCCGCCTTTTCTCTGTCATCCTGAGGCTGCGCGCAGCCGAAGGATCTCAAAAGCCAAACTTGATTCACCTCCAAGACCCCTCGTGCGGCAAGCACGTGATGCTTCCTGAGGAGAAAGACTGTTTGGCGTCGAGGTCCCTCCTTCGTCGGGACGACAGATCCGTCTGTATGACTACAGTGCAACAAAGACACTTACTTGCAAAGGAGCGATTTCTACGACATGGGAAGAACAATGGCGAGCGCGATAATCGCGTCGCATTCAGCATCCGAAGCGCGCGAGGGGGAGATTTGCAAGGTCAGGGTGGACTTCGCGTTCGCCAACGACATCACAACCCCCCCTGCGGCGGCCTCCTTCGCGGAGATGGGAGCCGAGCGCGTGTTCGACCGGGAGAGGTGCGCGGTGCTGCCGGACCACTTCACCCCGAACAGGGACATAGCCTCAGCGGAGCAGGCGAAAAGAGGCAGGGAGTTCGCCCTGTCGCAGGGGATGCTCTACTGGGAGGTCGGGCGCGTGGGGGTGGAGCACGCATTCCTGCCCGAGTCCGGCTACATCCTCCCCGGCGACGTGGTGGTGGGCGCCGACAGCCACACGTGCACGGGAGGGGCGCTGGGGGCGTTCGCGACCGGCATGGGAAGCACCGACCTTGCCGCCGCTTGGGCCCTCGGGGAGACCTGGCTCAAGGTGCCGCCGACGATCAGGGTTCGGTTCGAGGGGGAGCGCCCCCAGTGGATCACGGGCAAGGACATGATCCTCTCCCTGCTCGGGCGGATAGGCGTGCAGGGGGCGCGCTACATGGCGCTGGAGTTCGCGGGCGACGCGCTCGCCTCCCTGCCTGTGGACGACCGCTTCACCATCGCCAACATGGCGGTGGAGGCGGGCGCGAAGGCCGGGCTCTTTCCGCCGGACGACGCGGCACTCTCCTACGCGAAATCGCGCGCCAAACGGCCGTTCGAGCCGGTATGGCCGGACAAGGATGCGCCCTACCTGCGCACGGAGGTCTTCGACGTCGGCGCGATGTCGCCCGTCGCCGCACTGCCTCACTCGCCCGACAACGTCAGGCCGGTGAGGGAGTGCGGGTCCCCGAGGATCGACCAGGTGTTCATAGGCTCCTGCACCAACGGCAGACTGGAGGACATCGCTGCGGCGGCGCGGATCATGAAGGGGCGGCGCGTCGCGGACGGGGTCAGGTGCATAGTGATCCCCGCGTCCTACGAGGTATATAATCGTGCCATGGACCTCGGCTACCTGCGCGTCTTCACCGACGCGGGCGCTGTGGTCTGCACCCCGACCTGCGGCCCCTGCCTGGGCGGTCACACGGGGGTGCTGGCCGCGGGGGAGAGGTGCGTGTCCACCAGCAACCGCAACTTCACCGGGCGCATGGGCAGCCCGAAGAGCGAGGTCATACTGGCAAGCCCTCTGACCGCAGCCGCCAGCGCGATCGCGGGCAGGCTGACGGACCCGCGCGACGTGGAGGCATAGGGATATGGAAAAGCTATTGATGGGCAGGGCATGGGTGTTCGGCGACGACGTGGACACGGATCTCATAATCCCGGCGCGGCGTCTGGTGTCAGGGGATGAATCGGTGCTGGGCCGGTACTGCATGGAGGACGCGGACCCGGAGTTCGCCGCCAGGGTCTCTCCGGGGGACATCATCGTCGCGGGGGAGAACTTCGGCTGCGGGTCGTCCAGGGAGCACGCGCCTCTCGCGATCCGGGGCGCGGGGTGCTCGTGCGTGATAGCCTCGTCCTTTGCGCGCATATTCTTCCGCAACGCGATCAACACCGGCCTGCCGATCTTCGAGTGCCCGGAGGCGGCAGCGTCCGCGCGAGAGGGCGACGAGATCGAGGTCGACCCGGCGGCTGGAGTCATTGTCAACAGGCGGAGCGGCGGGACATATCCGGTCGCGCCCTTTCCGCCGTTTCTGCAGGAGCTCGTCAGGCGCGGGGGTCTGGCCCCCTATGTGCGGGAGGAGCTTGCGAGGAGGAGACAGGCGTGAGCGTCAAAAGCTACAGGATAGCGCGGATCCCCGGCGACGGCATAGGGCCCGAGGTGGTCCGCGAGGCGTCGAAGGTGGTGGAGGCCGCTGGCGCGAGGCACGGCTTCAGCATCGCGTGGGAGGACTACCCGTTCGGCGCGGAGCACTGGCTGAACACCGGCGAGACGATGCCCGACTCGGCGCTGGACGAGATCGGAGGGGCGGACGCGCTTCTGCTCGGCGCTGTCGGCGACCCGCGAGTCAAGCCGGGAGTGCTGGAGCGCGGCATACTGCTGAGGGTGCGGTTTCACTTCGACCAGTACGCCAACCTGCGCCCCGCGCGCAGCTACCCGAACGTGCCCCTCCCGGTGCGGCTTCACTCCGGCGGCAGGCTGGACACTCTC
>JAKJGK010000208.1 GCA_022704435.1 Synergistota bacterium
CGTCATCGTCCTGATGGGCGACGGAGACGGGGCCACCATAGGAGGCAACCATCTCATCCACGCGGCGCGGCGCAACGTCGACCTCACCGCGGTGGTGGTGAACAACTTCAACTACGGCATGACCGGGGGGCAGTACTCCGGCACGACGCCGGAGGGCGGCATCACCTCCACCTCCCCGCTCGGGCACTCGGAGGAGCCGTTCGACCTGTGCGCGCTGGCCGTAGCAGCCGGAGCGCCGTACGTGGCGCGAGGGTCCGTGCTCGACGGGAACAGCCTGCGCCGCATGATACGCACCGGCCTGTCCAGGAGGGGGTTCTCCTTCGTAGAGGCCCTGTCGGTCTGCACCACCCACTACGGGCCGCGCAATCTCGCCGGGACGCCGTTCGAGATGTACAAAAGGCTCAGGTCGACGCAGGACAGTCTGCCGCTGGGCACCTTCGCGGACAGGGCGCCGGAGGACTGGTCCAGCCGCTACAGGCGGGCGACCAGCGGCGGCTCCTCCGGGGGTGCGTGAGAGAGGGTGGACATCAATACAATTCGCGAGAACGGGGTGGTTTTTTGCAGCAGACACGGAATGAAAGGGTGTATTTTTTCGACGGCTACAGGACCTTGGCGGTGGCCTCGGTGCTCGCTCTGCACGCGGCGATGTCGTACATGGCCTACGTCCCGGATTGGTGGTATGTCATAAACCCGGAGGACAGCATGTTCTTCCTGTTCTGGGTGCTGCTGGCGAACACGGGGGACATGCCTGCGATCTTCTTCATGGCGGGCTTCTTCGCCCCGCGATCGCTGGAGAAGCGCGGTCCGGCCCTTTTCCTGAAGGAGAAGGCGCTTCACATAGGGATCCCCTGGGCCATCGGCGTGCTGGCGTTCGCGCCGCTCTTCGCCATGGCCACCTGGCGGTCCCTGAACCTGCCCCTGCCCGACACATACCTCGAGTTCGTGCGGGACGTCTGGCTCGGACCCGGCTACCAGCAGTCCCACTTCTGGTTCCTTGGCGTGCTCATGACCTTCCTCGTCGTCTTCGCGGCCGTCGGACGGGCGTACTCCGGCGCCGCCTCCACCGTGTCCCCTCTGCGGAGGCTCGTCTGCTGGTGGGCGGTGTCTTCAGTCGCATTCTTCCTATCGTCCCTGCGCTGGCACCCCGACCTGTGGATACCACTGGGGCCGATCTACTTCCAGCCGGCCCGGATAATCTCCTACGCCCTGGCGTTTCACCTGGGGGCGGTGGCGTGGCGCGACGGCTGGTTCGACGGCCCAGCACCAAGTGCCGGTGCGCTGGCAACCGGCGCGGCGGCCGCTTTTGCGGGCGGCTGGTCGGTGATCCACCTCGCGATGAACTACCCGTCGAAGGACACCCTCTTGCTGAAGGCGGCGCACGCCGCGAGCCACTCGTTCGCGTCGCTGGCCGTGGCCGCCCTCTTCCTGCTGCTGTGCCGCGCGCTCCTGGACCGGCCCTCAAGGATAGTGAGGGCCCTGAGCGACGCATCCTACGGCATATACTGGCTCCACCAGATGGTGCTGATGCCGGCGGTCTACCTCCTCATCCCGTTCGACATCCCGATCGGGCTGAAGTTCACAGTCGCCCTGGCGGGAACCTACGCGGTATGCGCCGCGGCCACCCTCCTCGGCCTCAAGAGGCTGCCGGTCCTCAAGCGGTTTTTCTGATCCCTCCCGCGCCGAAGGGGGCTGCCTAGCGCGCCGCCCCCTTCAGCAGCCTGTCAAGGTCCTTGATCACGGCGCGGGAGCTCCTGCCCAGGCGGGCGTAGAGCCTGGCCGCCTCCTTGACGTCCCCTCGCCGGTAGGCCTCCGCCGCGTTGCGCGCCATCTCGTGGACCTCCTTGTGAGGGGCCTCCATCCGTTCGAATGCGGAGCTCCCCCTGAAGGGGTTGTCCTGCGAGTAGTACCACCTGCCCAGCCTGCACCCGGTGTGCGCGTCGACATCCTCCGGGTTCACGGACTCCAGCCCCTTCAGCATGTTGCTGATGCGCGCCTTCCAGAGAAGGTGGTCGGACTTCGCCCTCCTGATCAGCTCCGCGTCGGACATCGCGCCGTCCCCGTCGTCCAGCACCCTGAAGAGGCTCACGGACTCGTTGAGCCGGGACGCCATCTCGCTGAGCTCCTCCGTGCCTCCCCCTATCGTCTCCATGGACGCGGTGGTCTCCTCCGTCGCGGCCGCGACCTGCTCGGACTTGTCCGCGGTGGAGCCAATCACGGCCCCCATGGAGGTTATCAGCTCGATAATCTTCTCGGAGCTGGCGACCTCCTCCTCCGTGATCGACACGATGCTGCGGACCGACTCCTCCGACTGCTCCGTCGCTGACAGGATCAGGTCAAGCGCCTCCCGGGCGCTCCTCATGACACCCTCCCCCGCCTCCGTCTCCTCCCGGCTTTTGCGAATGCCGTCCACCGCGGCCTCTATCCTGTCTACGATCTTTCGGACCAGCTGCGCGACCTCCCCTGCCTCCTTGTTCGACTGCTCGGCCAGCAGGCGCACCTCGTCGGCCACCACCGCGAATCCCCTGCCCGCCTCCCCCGCCCGAGCCGCCTCTATCGCCGCGTTGAGCGCCAGCAGGTTCGTCTGGCGGGCGATGCCGGTGATGGTCTCCGTGATGGAGCTTATCTGCCGCGAGTAGCCGTCGAGGGCCTCCATGTCGCGCTCTG
>JAKJGK010000209.1 GCA_022704435.1 Synergistota bacterium
GCTCTCCTTGTCCAGACTGCTCAAGGCGGCGGAGGCCCTGTCCGGCAGGTCGCCCGGCGCGACGCCGTCCCTCGCGAAGCAGTCCAGGCAGAAGGCGGCGAACTGCCGCTCCAGCACCGCCGACGCGCCCAGGAAGACCCCCGGCGGCGACACGCCCCCCGCGATCATGTTCATCGGCTCGGCGAAGAAGTAGAGGTCGTGGGGCCGTCCCCGAGCCACAGTGAGAGCGAGAGAGTTGCCGTCCCTCCTGCCGGCCCTCCCCGTCCTCTGCCGGAAGGACGAGACCTCCGGCGGCATGGAGCAGAGCATCAGGGTGGAGAGGTCCCCTATGTCTATCCCCATCTCCAGCGTCGGGGTGCAGGACAGCAGGTTCGGGTCCCAGGGCCTCCGCCCCTCCCTCCTCTTGAAGGACGCCTCCAGCGCCGTCCTCTCCCCCTTCGCCAGCAGCCCAGTGTGCTCGGCCGGATAGAGGCGGCAGACATCCCCGGTGCTGTAGAGCCTTCCGTAGTAGTCCCGCCCCCTATCCGCCTCGACCATCCTTCCCCCGCACGACCCCCTCGCGCAGGGCATCCCGGCCGGAAGACCTCCGCCCCAGTAGAGGGCCGCGCCGCACTCGTCGCACCTAAAGCCCGCAACATCGCCGGTCACCCTCAGCGCCGACGGCTCGATCCCCCAGGCGTACTGCTCCCTGCCCCTGTCGCTCGCCTCCATCCTTCGCAGCAGCCCCGATCTCTCGGACGACAGGGCGGCCAGGACGATCCTCCAAAAATCCGCCGCCAGCGTCGGCATCAGGGGGTTCCCCTCCCCGAAGCACTTCGCCGTCCAGATGGTGAACCAGTTGCGCCCGCTCTCCGGGACGATCCGGTCGAAGTCCCCGCGCCCCCCGGTCGAGGCGAACAGCGGCCGCCTGGTCATCCTGCCGTAGGCGGGCATCCAGCCGATCTTCTGCGTGGAGATCATGAAGGAGTTCCCCCCGCCGCGGACGTACCAGTCCAGCGCCGGATGCCAGATCGCCCCCTTCCCCTTCATCCTCTGGACCAGCCCCGCAAGGAAGAGGAGGACCTCGTCATCCGTCGGCGGTTTCATCCGCGGGAGCTCGTTCACAAGCGCCTCGCGCAGCAGCGCCGCCGAGCGGGTCAGCACATCCCGGTCGGGGGAGGCCGTCGCCACGCCCGACTTCTCCAGCGTCCTGCCTATGTGGCTGTTCAGGCCGAACTCCGTGTACGCCTCCCACCCCATCCGCTTCGACATCATATCCATGAAGTCGGGGCCGGGGGGTTCACCCTCCTTCATCAGGGCGAAACCCCGCCTCCAGGTCTGGTTCGGCGCGATGAAGAGCGAGACGAACTCCTCCACCGGCAGGCGGGAGGACCAGTAACTCGGCAGCCCTTTCGCGAACTCCTCCAAGGTCGTGCCGTCGCCTCCGTCGGCCAGAAAGCGCGCCATAGCCGACCGCAGGGTGAAGCGGTAGGTACGCGCCCCGAAGAAACCGGCGTGGTGCGCCGCGTCCTGCACGGAGTCGGTGAAGGCCAGCATCTTCTTGTCGTCGTTGCCGCGCGAGGTCATCGCCTGGGAGATCATCACGCTCGACAGGGTCGCGCTCCGCGCGCCGACCAGCGTCAGACCGGAGGGAGCTCCGCAGAAGGGGCAGTCCCTGCGGGAGCGGATCCTCGACTCGCCGCTCTCGTAAGTCCTGGCGACGTTAGAGTTCGGCACGAACACCGCCAGCCGCCCCCTCTCCCCGCACCGGGAGCAGGCGTCGCCGACCGACTCAAGCGACATGCACTCGGGGCAGAGCATCAGCGTGATCCCGTCCACCCCCCTCCCCTCCGCGCCCGCCTCCGAGGGGAAGAGAAAGCGAATTTTGTTGCTGCTGCCGAAGAAGTCGCTGTAGAACCTCTTGAGGTCCGCGATCTCCACCGAGCCGTCCCTGGCGGCGGCGACCCATCCCATCGCGCCGCAGTCCCTGCAGTGGACCGCGGGCAGGGCGCGCCTCCTCGTCTCGTCCTTGAGGTCGTCTGAGAAGAGCAGACTGGGCGACTCCCCCCCGCGCGGCACGGAGACCACCATGCGCCTCATCTCGCGAAACCACGCCTGGAGCTGCACCGTGACCAGCGGCAGAAGCCGTCCTCCCT
This sequence comes from Synergistota bacterium, assembly GCA_022704435.1. Classification (GTDB taxonomy): domain Bacteria; phylum Synergistota; class Synergistia; order Synergistales; family Aminobacteriaceae; genus JAAYLU01. The sequence continues at coordinate 2,136 of JAKJGK010000209.1, forward strand.
CCCGCCGCCTCGCCATGCTCGCCAGCGACAGCAGACTGTGGATGACGAGGGAGGCGTACTCGCCCCCGCCCTCCCCGAGCAAGGGCGCGACCCTCGCCATCCTGCCGAGAAGCGAGCCGACCTCCACCGGCCTGCCACCGAGCGACTTCAGGAAGTTCTGGAAGAAGACGTGGCCGCGCAGAAGGTCCCCGACGCGAACCCGGTAGTCGTCCTCCCCCTCGCCCTCCGCGCGCCGGCCCTCCTGCCCGAACCACAGCTCGGCCTGCCTGCGCTGGTAATCATCCGGCGAGTCGAACCGCTCAGGGTCCATGTCGTCCGACGAGGAGGGCGCGGGCAGGTCGAATCGGACGGCCATGTCCCTCTCCAGGAACTCGCCCGCGGACAGGCGCTCCTCCGTGATCAGGGCATCGTCGTCGAACGGCTCGCCGAACACGGACGAGGCGTAGTCCAGCACGGTGCGGGCATCCTCCCTCTCCCCCAATGTGGCGGACGTGCCCGCGCAGCAGAGATGCCC
>JAKJGK010000210.1 GCA_022704435.1 Synergistota bacterium
CTCGGAGAAGCCCTCCTCCTCGACGACGCCGGTCATGTGCCTTACCAGCGCCCGGGCGTCCGGGAGGTTCATCGTGAACAGGATGTTACCCGATATTCCCCCTTCGATCCGAACGAACACCGTGAGGATCATTCTCTCGGCGCCCCCCACGTACTCCACTATCTCGTTGAACGGCATGGGGGCGACGCGCGAGACGCTCATGTCGACGGACTTGCCCAGCAGGGACGACAGGGAGGTGGCCGCGTTGCCCGCGCCTATGTTGCTTATCTCCCTGAGCACGTCGAGCTGCATGGCGCCGACCTGTCCGCTCATGGGCGCTTCGCCTCCGCGTGCAGGGGACCGCCGAAGCTGTTGAGGGTGACCGCGATCCTCTTGTCCTTAACCATGATGTGGTCCACGATCCAGTTGTACAGCATGTCCCTGAGCTCCCCCGCCTCCTCTGGAGAGAATGGGGCGTTTTTGGCCAGGAGGCAGTACACGCCGAACACCTTCTTAATAAACCAGCTGTGTTCGTCGCGGTGCTGGTCGAACTGGTCGTAGCAGTTGCGTATCATTATAAGTTCCTCGGCGCCGAAATGCTGGATCGCGTAGCCAACCAGGTAGTTCACCGTCTCCTCCAGCCTGCGCATGTCGCCCTCGTCCACCGCGCGCGAGAAGCCCGCGAAGCGCTCCACGAGCTTCTTGTGCTGGTCGTCGATGATGCCTATGCCGATGGCCAGGTCGTCGTTCCACTGAACCTCCATATCAAATCCTCCCCCCCGGTGCACCTCCGGTGCAAAACCAGCGAAAGCATTCTTTCAACCGTCATATTGTAGCAGAAAGAGGCGCGGAATGAGGCGCGTGCGTGTATAATACTTGATCATTCCGTGGATGTTGAGGAAAGGATTGAACATACATGAAGATCACCGTGTTTTTCGGAGGAGAGGGCTCGGAGAGGGAGGTGTCGCTCAGGAGCGGGGCGGCGGTCGCCTCGGCGCTCATGGAGCGCGGGCACGCGGTCTCGGCCGTGGACCTGGCCCGCAGGGAGGATCTGCCCGCGGTTCTTAGGGAGGACACGGTCGAGTTCGCCTTCATAGCCCTCCACGGCGGGTGGGGGGAGGACGGCACCATACAGGCGGCGCTCGAGATGGCCGGGATCCCCTACTCCGGCTCGGGTCACTCCGCCTGCGCACTGTCGATGGACAAGGCCGCCGGCAAGGCAGTCTTCAGGCTCAAGGGCATCCCCGTGCCGGATGGAATCGAGGTCGGGAACGGCACCAGCGCGCGGGAAGTGCTCGACGACCCGCGCCTCTCTCCGTTGCTGGAGCGGAGCGGGAAGCTTGTCGTGAAGCCCTGCAACCTGGGCAGCACCGTCGGGGTCTCCATCCTTGCCGGGACCGACCAGCTCGCGGAGGCGATGGAGGAGGTGTTCGCGGTGGACTCGCGCGCGCTGGTGGAGGAGTACATACCCGGCAGGGAGTTGACCGTGACCATCCTCGAGAGAAACGGCACCCCGGTCTGCCTGCCTGTCATAGAGATCCAGCCAGTGACCGGCTTTTACGACTACAGCTCCAAGTACACTCCGGGCGCGTCCGAGTACCTGGTACCCGCCCCCCTGTCCGATGCCGCCCTGCAGGCGGTGGAGCGCGCGTGCATCACCGCGCACTCGTCGCTGGGATGCAGGTCCTACAGCAGGGTGGACCTCAGGCTGGACGAGGAGGGCCGTCCCTACGTGCTCGAGGTCAACACCGTCCCGGGGATGACCGCCGGAAGCCTGGTGCCGAGGGCAGCTGCTGCTGCGGGGATGACCTTCGGGGAGTTCCTGGACGAGGTCGTCCTCTCCTCGCTCGCGGCCCGGGGCCTGGCTCAGTAGCAGACCACCGGGCGAAACCGCTCCGAGAACTCCTCCGGGGTCAGCCTGACGGACGCGGCAAGACGGTCCAGCGCCGGGCCGTGCTCCAGATCTTCCTTCTCCAGGCGTATCATGTACTCCCTCGCTATCCGGTACTGGATGGACTCGGTGTTCACCCTGCGGACGCGAGTCTTTCCCGTTGCCGGGTCGATAAGCCGGTCGAACGGTATCGGCACGATCCTGTTGTCCTGGATCGAGATCAGCGCGTTCGACCCTCCGTCGCGCAAAAACTCGAACGCCCCGTACCCCAGGTTCCTGGTGTACTCGATGTCGAAGGCGTTGGGAGGGGCGCATCGGACCTCGTAGCCGACCTCCTTGTTGTTGACCGTCACCTTCAGCCCCAGCCCGCGCAGGGCCGACAGCAGCTCCTTCTTCAGGACGTCCGAGAAGTTTATCTCCGCGTAGCGGATGTGCCCGTGGTCGTCGCGCTCAATGCAGTCGACGGCCTCGAGGTCGTCCGGGTTTATCCTCTCGATGAGCCCCTCCGCGGCCACGGCCACGCCGTAGTCCCTGCCGGAGGCAAGACGCTTGACTATCGCGCCGGCGACGATGTCCACGACTAGGGACAGGGGGATCTTCTCCGTGCCGGGGAACTCCTCCGGAATAACCGTGAGGGTCGCGCCCGCGCTCTTGCCTATGCCCAGCGCTAGGTGTCCGGCCACCCTGCCCATGGCTACCACAAGGTACCAGCGTGCCGTGGTCTTGGCGTCCTCCATCAGGTTGGACACAATCTGCGTGCCGAGGGAGCGGGCGG
>JAKJGK010000063.1 GCA_022704435.1 Synergistota bacterium
GCCGGCCTCGTGCAGCCTGTCGAGGCGCTCCACCGTCCGCTCGTCCTGGCAGAACAGGTCGACCACGACCAGGTCCTGCCCGGCCTCGACCGTCTCCAGTATCAGGGCGTCCACCGTGCCGTAGCCAGCCAGCGAGACCTTCACCGGGCGGCTCGGCTGCCAGCGCCTCCATGCCACAGCGGCCGCCGTCACTCCGTCCAGGTCGGTGTGGCTTATGATGTGCAGAAGAGAGCTCTCCATGAAATAACTCCTTTTGACGGAAGTAGGCGGGACGCCTCTGGCGGTTATTCTAACATATGCACAATAGTGGAGAACCTGTGGATAACTCGCTCCTCCCGTCGCCGCAAGCCGGTGGTTCTTCGCCCGCATACCCCGAATTTTATAAAAACTCCCCGGCCACCGTCCACCCCGCCCTTCCCCCTATCCACAAAACTGAACTCCGCGTGTGGATATGTGGATATGTTCTGTGGATAACTTGATCTCTGCGCTCCGTAGTGACACCGGGGGCGATACGCACCGTCCCTTGCGTGGTAGTAAAGTAGCATGTCGCCAGGTACTGAAGGCCCCCTCCGTCCGGGTCTGCGACGGAGTATTCCGGGACTTCCTCCCTCTTTTTTTCGTCGGCGCCCCGAGGACTTATCCACAACCTCTGTGTTATTATGGTGGCATTCTCGACGCGAGGTGAAACACCGTGGAAAACGATCTTATGCAAACCTGGGAGAGACTCCTGGCGGAGGCGGCCTCCCGCCTGCCGGCCGGCGCCACCGAGACCTGGCTGCGCACCTGCGCCCCGACGTCCTTCGTCGACGGGGTCCTGGTGCTCGACGTCCCGAACGTGTTCGTCAAGGAGCAGATATCCACCCGCTTCCTCAAGGAGCTCGGCAGCATCTTCAAGGAGAGCGGGGAGGGGACGGGGCTGGAGCTGCGGGTGGGCTCCGAGACCAAGAAGGAGGAGCGCGAGAGGGCGGAGAGGGCCGCCTCGGGGGGCAACATCGAGAACAGGGGCGGCCTGAACCCGGGCTACGTGTTCAACACCTTCGTCGTCGGCAAGTCCAACCGCCTGGCCCACGCGGCCAGCCTGGCGGTCGCCGAGACCCCCGGCGAGGCCTACAACCCGCTGTTCATCTGGGGAGGAGTCGGCCTGGGCAAGACACACCTGATGCACGCCATCGGGCACTACGCGCTCGACCGCAGCTCCGGCGCCCGCGTCACCTACGTCAGCTCGGAGAAGTTCATCAACGAGTTCATCCAGTCCATAAAGAACAACAAGACGCAGGAGTTCAAGTCCAAGTACCGCAGCGTGGACATACTGCTGATAGACGACATCCAGTTCCTCGGCAACAAGGGGAGCAGCCAGGAGGAGTTCTTCCACACGTTCAACCAGCTGCACACCTCCAAGAAGCAGATAATAATCTGCTCCGACAGGCCCCCGAAGGAGATCCAGAGCATAGAGGATCGCCTGGTAAGCCGCTTCGAGTGGGGCCTCGTGACCGACATACAGTCCCCCGACCTCGAGACGCGCATAGCCATCCTGCAGAAGAAGGCCCAGCTCCGCCGCTACGTCATCCCGGACGACGTCGTCAACTACCTGGCCGTCAACATCCCCAGCAACATACGCGAGCTGGAGGGGGCCCTCAACCGCGTGGTCGCCTGCGCGGAGCTGGCCGGCGAGCCGATAAACGAGGAGAACACCAGCGAGTGGCTGAAGGACATAATCCGGAGGGACGCGCGCGGCCCGGTCAGCATCGACACCATCCAGAACACCGTGGCCGACTACTTCAACATGACCGTCGCGGACCTGCTGAGCTCGAAGAGGACCTCCGACCTGGCGATGGCCAGGCAGATCGCCATGTACCTTTGCAGGAAGGTCACCGACTCAAGCCTCCAGCAGGTGGGGACGGCGTTCAGGAAGAAGGATCACACAACCGTCCTGCACGCCCACAGGAAGATATCCCAGATGGTGAAGGAGCAGCCCAGGATAAAACAGATTGTGGACTCCATTGAGGGCAAGTTGTGACAACCCGACCACGATTGTGGATAACCAGTCTGGAAAGCAAAAATTATGGAATACCGATGTGGACGGTGTGGATAACTTTTGCATAACCGGTCGTAATCTGCCCACAGGGGAGAAATCCGCCGCGAAGCGGCGCGCGGACAGTTATCCACAATATGCACCCCGCTTATTATCATTACTGTTACCTAAAACAAAAACAATAAAAGATGAGCCTCGGGGGGGAACGGAATGAAACTGCAGATAAACAAGGGGGACTTCCTCAGAAGCTGGCAGATCGCGGAGAGAAACACCAGCCCCAAGAGCACCATCAACTCCCTGTCGGGAGTCCTGGTCCGGGCGTCCGCAGCCGATGAGAACATCACTCTCGAGGCCACGGACCTTAAGACGTCGGTCAAGTGCATCCCCTCCGGCGTCACGGTCGAGAGGGAGGGCGAGGCCGTCCTTCCGGTGCGACTGGTGGGGGAGCTGTTCAAGATGGCGCCCACCGGAGTGTTCACGGTGTCGGTCGAGGACGGAAAGGGAGTCATGTCCTCGGGCAGAAACCAGTACAAGTTCACCACCTACCCGACGAGGGAGTTCCCCGTGCTGCCCGCCTCGAACACGGCGACCTTCTTCTGCAGCTGCGCGGCGGCGGATCTGCTGACCGCCGTCAGCGAGGGGACGGTCGCGAGCACCGTGGGGGAGGATTTCCCGAAATATCTCGGCACCACCTTCTTCCGCCTTGTGAACGGCGTTTTGAAGGTGGTCTCCACCGACGGCAGAAGGCTCTCCCTGTCGGAGTTCCACCCATCGCAGGCCGGCGACGACTCCGACTTCCTGCTGCCGCTGGCGGGGGTGCGCGAGCTACAGAGGCTGCTGACGGGGGTCGACTCCGGGCAGCAGGTAGTGGTCCTGGCCGAAAGGACGCTGGCATTCTTCCAGGCCGGATCGGTGGAGCTCTCCATACGCAGGGTGGACGCGGCCTTCCCGGACTACGAGAGCATACTCTCCGACCGGGTGACCAACACCATGGAGATCGACAAGGCCTCACTGGTCGGAGCGCTTGAGAGAATAGACGTGATAGTGCGCAACTCCATCAGGACCGCCATCCTCACCCTATCTCCGGGCGGCGACCTGACGATCAGGGGCACGGCGCAGGAGATAGGCACCGCGAGGGAGATCCTCGACGCCACCATAGACGGGGAATCCATGACCGCCGCCTTCAACACGGGCTACCTTATCGACGGCCTCAAGGCCATAGAAGGCGACCGGGTGCTGATGAACTTCGACGGGCCGAGCGGTCAGATGAGCATGTACAGGCCGGGCGACAGGGACTTCTTCTACATGCTTATGCCAGTAAAGGTGTCCGACAGGGATCTCCAGGAGGAGGAAGAGGACTAGGCGATTATGCGCTGCGTCTCCCTGCGCCTGCACAACTTCAGGAATATAAAGACCGGGGAGATCCAGTGGGGCGAGGGATTGAACCTTCTGCTGGGCGACAACGGCTCGGGCAAGACAAACTGCCTGGAGGCGCTGCACCTTCTGCTGGGCTGGGGCCCGATAGGGGACAGGCGCGACGTGCCGACGTGGGGCGGCTCGGGGCGAGCGTTCATCACCGGGCAGTTCGCAGGCGAGGAGGAGGCCCTGCTGGCCATGGGGGTTGGCGCGTCGTCGGTGCTCAAGTACAACGGCAGACGGTGCTCATGCTCCGAGGCCCGCTCCGTGGCCCCGTCGCTGGCCTTCCTGCCCTCCGACATGGCCCTGCTTGACGGCGCCCCGTCGCGCAGGCGGTCCTTCATAGACAGGCTGTGTGCCCTGCTGTGGCCCCTGTACGCCCTCAGGCTCTCGGACTTTCGCAGGGCGGTGCGCCACAGGGTGGCGCTGCTGCGGCGCGGAGGCGACCTCGGACCGCTGTCCGAGGCTATGGCCCCCCTCGCGTCATGGATATGGGGCGCAAGGGAGTCGGCGGTGGCGGCTCTGTCGGAGGAGCTGCTGCGGGTAGGAGAGCTGCTGCCGGCCCCGCTGGACCTCGCCCTGTCGAGGGGGGGCGCGGGCAGGGTCGAGTCGCGCCTGGACGACTGGTGGGAGTCGCTCGACGCGGCCGGGCCCAGGGAGCGCGCCTGCTGCACCCCGCTGGTCGGGCCGCACAGGGACGATATAGAGTTCATGTGCGGCGACATCCCAGCCTCGTCTCGCCTCAGCAGGGGTCACAAGAGGCGGGCATCGGCAGCCCTGGTGATAGCCGCCGGAAGGTGCATCGTCCGCAGGCTCCGCCGGGCCCCGCTGCTGCTGATAGACGAGATGGCCTCCGAGCTGGACAGGGCCGGCAGGGAGATATTCGTGGAGTCGCTGCGCGCCACCGGTTGGCAGGTGATCGGCACCGCCGCGGAGGCTGTGATCCCGGACTGGCCCGGACGGGTGATTCGCGTCAGGGGCGGAGTCCTGACCCCGGCGGACTGACGAAGGCGGAGGAGATAAGGGCATGCCGGTTTACGATAAGAAGTACGACGTCATCGTGGTGGGCGGTGGTCACGCCGGGTGCGAGGCCGCGCTTGCGGCCTCCCGGATGGGGGCCTCCACCCTGCTGCTGAACCTGAGCCTGGACAACACCGCTATGATGCCGTGCAACCCGTCCATAGGCGGCCCCGCCAAGGGTCACCTGGTGCGCGAGGGGAGCGCCCTGGGCGGGGAGCAGGCCGACGCAGCGGACGCCTCCGCGATGCTGATCCGGATGCTGAACACCTCCAAGGGGCCGGCGGTACGCGCCCCGCGCGCCCAGTGCGACCTGAAGGAGTACGAGCGACACTTCCGGCTCAAGGTACAGACCCAGAAGGGGCTCGACGTCCGCCAGGAGAAGGTCTCGGACCTGTGGATCGAGGAGGGGCGGGCCAGGGGCGTCAGGACCCTGTACGGCTACGACTACGAGGCCTCGGCGGTGGTGCTGGCCACCGGCACCTTCCTCGGGGCGAGGGTCCACATCGGGCCGGTCTCCCTCTCCTCCGGCCCCCTCGGACAGGAGCCCTCGAACGAGCTGGCGGCCTCGCTTAGATCGGCGGGGCTCGCGTTCCGCAGGATGAGGACGGACACCTCCCCCAGGCTTCACGTCGACACCCTGGACCTGGCCGAGCTGACCGCGCAGGAGAGCGACGAGGCCCCCGTTTCGCTCTCCCTCTGGGGGGAGGGCAGGGTCCTACGCGACTACCGCTGCTACATGACGCGCAGCAACCCCCGCACCCACGACATAGTCCGCGGCAACCTCGACCGATCCCCGCTGTCGATGGGGTGGATGCGGGGAGAGGGCCCGCGCTACTGCCCCTCGATAGAGGCCAAGGTCATCAACTTCCCCGAGAAGCAGAGCCACCCCGTCTTCCTCGAGCCGGTCTCCCGCTCCAACAGGGAGGTGTACGTCCAGAACTTCTCCACGAGCCTGCCGCTCGACGCGCAGGCGGAGATGATACACTCCCTGCCCGGGTGCGGAAGGGCGTTCATAACCCGCCCCGGCTACGCCATCGAGTACGACTGCCTTGACTCCACCGAACTCTCCCCATGGCTTGAGGTTAAAAAAGTCGCCGGGCTTTTCTGCGCGGGCCAGCTGAACGGCACGTCGGGCTACGAGGAGGCCGCCGCCCAGGGGCTCCTGGCAGGAATAAACGCCGCCCTTCGCGCGAGGGGGGACGACCCCCTGGTGCTGCGGAGGTCCGAGTCGTACATCGGAGTGCTTGTGGACGACCTCGCGACCAAGGGCAGCCCGGAGCCTTACAGGATGCTCACCAGCAGGTGCGAACACCGCCTGATCCTGCGCATCGACAACGCCGGGCGCAGGCTGGCCCCGCTGGGCAGGCGCCTGGGACTGCTGGACGACGACAGGTGGAGGAGGATAAACGAGTCGTGGAGGAGGGTTGACTCGGAGCTGGAGCGTCTTGGCCGAGCCAGGGTGGCCCCCTCCGACGGGCTGAACTCGGATCTCGCCGGGGTCGGGTCGTCGCCGCTGACGGAGACTCTCTTCGCCTCTGACCTTCTGCGCCGCCCCGAGGTACCCTACTCCCTGGTGGCGCGGCACTCTCCGCCGTCCGACCCGCCGCGGGGAGAGGAGGTCGTGAGCGTGGAGGTCGAGGTCAAGTACCGGGGGTACATCGACAGGCAGGAGCGCCAGGTCGAGCGGATGGCCAGGATGGAGGACGTCCGCATTCCCCCCGGGCTCGACTACTCCGCCATCCCGAGCCTTCTGACCGAGAGCAGGCAGAAGCTGGCCGCCGTGCGCCCGGTCACGTTGGGGCAGGCCGGGAGGATAAGCGGCGTGACTCCCGCGGATATCCACATACTGTCGGTCTGGCTCGACGCCCTGTCGAGGAGGAGCGGGGAGAATGAGGCGCAGGGGCGGCCCTGACCCGTCGCCGCTGAGCGGCATCCTGGGCGCCGCCCTGCCGAGGGGGGCGGAGGGGAGGCTGGCCCTGCCTGAGATCCGCTCGGCGTGGCCGGAGATAGTCGGAAAGGCGCTGGCTGAACGGACCTTCGCGGAGGACCTGCGCGACGGCGTGCTGGCCATCAGGGCGGACGGACCCGCGTCGGCCCAGATGGCCTCCATGCGAGGAGGCTCCATCGCGTCGGAGCTGTCCAGGAGGTTCGGCGTCCCGGTCGAATCCGTCAGGGTGACGACGGGCAGGATCCAGCGCCCGCGCCCAGCGCGGCGAACCGCGTCGACTGCGCCGCGAGTGAGGCCTCCCGCCGAGGAGGTGGAGCGCAACTACGCGGAGATAAGGCGCAAATTTCCGGAGGGGTGCGAGGCGGCAGCGCGCAGGCTGGCCTCGTTGATGGCCGTCTACGGGAGGCGCTTTCCCCGAGCCTGAGCTACCTCTCCATCTCGGCGATTATCGCCTGTCTCGCCTGCTCGAACGCCGACTCCAGCTCGGCGAACAGGACGCTCGCCCTGACGGCGTCGCCGTCCTTCGCCGCCAGCTGCAGCTCCTTCGCTCGACCGCTCATCAGGGAGGCGCATGCGTTTCCGGCCGCCCCCTTGATGGAGTGGGCGGTCCTCGCCGCTCCTTCGAGGTCTCCTCTCTCCAGCTCCGCGCGAAGCCTGCCGATGTCCTCCGGCGTCGCCTCCAGGAACAGCCCGAGCAGGCTCTTCCCCTCCTCCCTGTCGTCGAACAGCTTCGAGAAGAACCCCTCCGCGTCGAAGACCTCGCGCCCGTCCATCTCCCCTATCCCGTTCACCGGGGCCGACGAGTGCGTCGGGAGCGGGGCGGCCTGGGCGATCGGAAGCCACTTGTACAGCACCTCCATCAGACCGGCCGAGGAGAAGGGCTTGGACAGGTAGCCGTCCATCCCCCTGGCCAGACACTCGTCCCTGAACACAGGCGCGGCGTGGGCCGTGAGGGCCACTATCGGGACGGTGTGGTCCAGCACGGGGGAGGACCAGTCCCTTATGACCGCGGTGGCCTCGTACCCGTCCATCTCCGGCATCTGGATGTCCATGAGCACAAGGTCGAAGCGCTCCCTCGACAGCATCTCGACCGCCTCGCGCCCGTTGACCGCGGAGGCGGACCGCACCCCCGCCTTCGTCAGCATCAGCCGCACCAGCTCGCGGTTAACGGCGTTGTCCTCGACTATCAGCACGGAAGGGGGAGCGCCGGCGGCGCCTCGCGCGACCGGAACCGGCCGGTCGAGGTGATCGGAGCTCTCGTCGGGCGCGCCCGAGGCCCTGTCGAGAGTCAGCATGAACGAGAAGGTTGCTCCCTCGCAGGGCGCGGTCTCCACTAGCAGAAAACCGCCCATCATCTCCACGATGCCGCTCGAGATGGCCAGCCCGAGCCCAGTGCCGCCGAACTTCCTGCTCAGCGAGGACTCCCCCTGCCTGAAGGGGGAGAATATGTCGTCGAGCAGATCGTCGGGGATGCCGGGGCCCGTGTCCGACACGGAGAACACCACGTCCGCGCTCCTGTCGCCGGAGCGGACCACCCGCGCGGAGGCCGAGACCCCGCCGGACGACGTGAACTTCACGGAGTTGGAGAGCAGGTTGATGAGCACCTGGCGCAGTCGCACCGGGTCCCCGACCAGGAAGGGGGGGAGGGCCGGGTCGAGGTCCAGCTTCAGGCGCAGCCGCTTCGACGCGGCCTGGGGGGCGAACAGCTCCACTGCCTCGCGTACCAGAAGCCCGGGCTGGAACGGGACGGCGCTGAGCTCGATCCCCTTGGCCTCCAGCCTGGAGAAGTCCAGCAGATCGTTGAGCACGGTGAGAAGGTTGGACGCACTGGTGTGGACCATGCGGGCGTACTCGCGCTGCTCCGCGTCGAGGTTCGTCTCCAGCAGCAGCTCCGACAGGCCGAGGATGCCGTTCATGGGGGTTCGGATCTCGTGGCTGACATTGGCCAGCAGCTCGGACTTGGCCTCGCTCGCCCTCTGGGCCGCGTCCCTGGCCTCAAGGATGGCCCTCTCCGCCTCCTTCTGCGGGGTGATGTCCTCCCCGACCGAGTGCAGCACCTGGATGTTCCCGTCCGGGTCGAAGAAGGCGCGGTTCACCCACCTGAACCAGTGCTGTCCGCCCTTCGCGTCCGTCGGCCTCTCCTCGGTCGCGACGCTGGGCGACTCCGGCGTAAGAGAGGCTATCTCCCTCCTGACGGCCGCTCTGTCCTCCTCCGGCAGGAAATCAAAGAAGGATGTGCCCAGCATCTCCTCCCTGGACATGCGGAAGGCGTCGCAGTACGTCTGGTTGACGTACAACAGTGTCCCGTCGGCCAGGGCGGTGCTTACCATGACCGGAAGCTCCTCCGCGAGGGTGCGGAAGCGCCTCTCGCTCTCGGCCAGGTCCTCCATCGCCTCCCTGAGAGGCGTAATGTCTATGGCGCTGCCGACGATGCCGAACAGCTCCCCGTCCGGGGTCCGGACCGGATTCTTCGTGACGATATGCCATCTGTCCGCGCCGTCCGGGCTGGTCATGATCCTCTCGAGCGACAGGCCCTCGCCGGTCGAAAGAACTCTGTCGTCCTCCTCATCCACTGACCGCCCCAGGCCTGGAGGCAAATGGTCGGAGATCCGCCTGCCGGGGAATTCGTCCATCGGAATGCCCATATACTCCGAGTAATGCCTGTTCACCAGCACGTATCGCTTGTCCCGGTTCTTCAGGGTTATGCTTATCGGCAGCGCGTCGAGAATGCTCTGCCGAAGGTACAGCTCCCGCTGTATCTCGCGCTCGAGGGCCTTCCTGCCGGAGATGTCCTCCATGTAGCCGTCGAGGTAGAGGGGAACACCCTCCTCGGAGAAGACCATCCTGTGGAAGAGCAGCACGTCAACGGGCGACCCGTCCTTCCTGATGAAGACCGTCTCGCGGGATGTCCAGCGGTTGGGGTTCCTCATCAGCATCTCGATGACTTCGCTCCGCGACTCGGAGGCGGAGTAGTGGGTCTCCTCTATGGAGGTCCTTGCGACGCGCTCGATGAGCTCCTCGGCCGAGTCGTAGCCGAGGATCTGCGCCTGTCGCGCATTGGCGGCGGTGTAGTGCCCCTCCAGGGAGACCCTGTATATCCCCACGGGGGCGTTGTCGAACAGGTAGCGGTAGAAGCCCTCCTTCTGCTCCAGCGTAGCCTCCCGCATCTTTTTATCAGTGATGTCGCGCGCCACTTCGAGAGCGGCGATAACACTCCCGTCGGGCCCAACGACCGGAATGCCCCTGACCAGCACCCATCTGCCGCCGTCCTGGGAATTGTATTCCCTCTCAACCACTTGGCAGGTGTCTATGGCCTCTGTCACGATGCAGCCGGGGCAGGGGGAGGAGCGCCCGTGGCGCAGCGCGTAGCAGTATTCTCCCACGATGCTCGAGCAGTCGCGGCCGAGCGCCGATGCTCTGGACGACCCTACCCACAGGTAGCGCAAGTCCGTGGCGTGCACGGCAACCTCGTCGCCGATAGAGTCGATGAGCGGTCCAAGGGCGGTCAGGTGGTCCATGAGTTCGCGAAGGGATTCCACTTTCTGCACCTTAATGTCAATCGCCCCCCCTTTTACACATTTTATATTATGGGTAAAAGAGTTACAATCCAGGAAAGGAAAAATATTTACATCAATGTGGAAGGGAAAAAGGAGAAGGAAGCCTCCGTCGAGGACAAGGCGGCCAGGGTGCGCACCGCCCGAGCGAACGACGACTATTGTCATCCATAACGAATGGCGACTATTGTCATCCCGAGCGCAGCGAGGGATCCTACTGCGTGGTGGCTCTCTGCCAGGGTCCCTCCGCCGCTTCGCGCCGTTCGGGACGACATAAGCAGGCGACCGCGATGTCGATCGCTTAGGCGGCATGCTTCTGGCCGCCTTCCGACATCGCGGTCGCCTGCTTAGCGTCATCTCGAGCGAACTACGACTATTGTCATCCCGAGCGCAGCGAGGGATCCTACTGCGTGGTGGCTCCGCCCCGGGGTCGTCACCGCAGGTACTTTTCCGGGTTGACGGTCTTTCCGTCGATTATGACGCTGAAGTGGACGTGGGTGCAGGTGGCCCGCCCTGTGCGACCGACCTTGGCCAGCGGCTGCCCCTGCTGCACCAGGTCTCCGACCTTGACCAGGTTGGCGCTGTTGTGGCTGTACCGTGTTCTGACCCCGTCGCCGTGGTCCAAGGTGACCGTGCGGCCGTATCCGTGAAGGTTGCCGGAGAATATCACCTTGCCGGTGCGAGCCGCCAGAATCGGAGTGCCCAGCGGCGCCGGGATGTCCACGCCGTCGTGCAGCCGCCCACGTCTCATGCCCCAGGGGGAGGATATCTTGCCCGCGACCGGGCGCAGAAAGTGGTCTGACTGGCGGGCCGGGGACCTCTTGACCGGCGCCGGGAGCTCCACCCTGGTCGTCTGCTCCCTGCTTATCGAGGCCGCGAACGACTCTCCGCGCCTTCTGGCGTGGACCTCGGCCATGGTGAAGACGAGGTCGCCGTCCGTCCTCGGGATGAGGAGCTTCTCCCCCGCGGCCGGGGGGCTGTCCTTGAAGGAGATTTCGTTGGCCCTCTCGATGGTCGTGAGCGACACGCCGTATGTCTCCGCGATGGAGTCTCCGCACTCCCCGCACTGGACCCTGTGCTCTATCCAGGGGAGTTCGCTCCCCGTCGCAGGCGAGAAGGCGACGAGCAACACGGCGGCAGACAGCAATAGGAAAGGTCTTCTAAGAATCAGAGCAGAGAGCATGCGCATTCCCCCCGAGGCTGGCTGGTCATTTGTGAACCTTGCGCCGTATAATACATGATAGTTTCGAGTTCAAGACAGTAAAACTACTTAGTTCACCTCCCCCGCCGACCGCGCCGGGAGGGCGTTTGCGAAGGAGGAAGCCGCATGGATCAGGATATGAACCTCCCCGAGGATCTGAAAAGGGTGGTTGCGTTTCACGGGCACTTCTGCCCGGGCATACTGGTGGGCTGGAGGGCGGCCAGGCTCGCGATGAGGCTGCTCGACGCGGAGCGGGACCGCGACGAACAGCTGGTGGCGGTGACCGAGAACGACGCGTGCGGTGTGGACGCGATCCAGTACCTGCTCGGCTGCACCTTCGGCAAGGGGAACCTGGTTTTCCGCGACTACGGGAAGCACGCCTACACGGTATTCCGGCGCTCCGACGGGAAGGGCGTGCGCCTGGTGTACAGGCCCGCCGGACGCGAGCTGACCCGCGAGGAGTCGGCCCGCCGCCTGCTGGAGGAGGAGGACGATGTCCTGTTCGCGGTAGGGGCGCCTCGCGAGCCTATGCCCGACAGGGCCGTGATACGGACCTCCGCTGTGTGCGACATCTGCGGGGAGACGGCCATGGAGACCAGGATCCACCCCCTGGAGGACGGCCGGATGGCCTGCGTCCCCTGTCGGGAGGCCCTCCGGCGATCTCATTAAGTCCCAATTTTTCGACATAGCAATTCCAGTTGACAACCCCCGCAAACGTGGTATTATTCCCCTCGCGCCTTCGAACAGGCGCGTTTTCACGGCGGCGGGAGCCGTCGTTGAACCTTGCCAATTTTATAGGGAGCAGCGGAAATACTTCAAGGAAGCGACGCACGGGGCTAGGCCTGCGAGCGGCGAGGATCCGCGGCCTGCGCAGCGATGTGGTTGCGCGGGCTCGGAAGACGAGCCGCCAGGTTCGGCGAGCCCCGAAGAGATTTGGAAACGAAGATAAGAACTAAGCCGAGAGTTTGATCCTGGCTCAGGACGAACGCTGGCGGCGTGCTTAACACATGCAAGTCGAACGGTCCTGTTTTTGAAGCGCTTCGGCGTGGAGGGAGCGGGTTAGTGGCGCACGGGTGAGTAATGCGCGAGGACCTGCCCGCGGGAGGGGGACAGCAGTTGGAAACGGCTGGTGATACCCCGTAAGCC
>JAKJGK010000064.1 GCA_022704435.1 Synergistota bacterium
TCGCCTCGCGTTCCGGCTCGACGTAGTCGTAAGCGTTCAAATCCAGCAGTCCCTCAGCTTCCTGTAGGTCGCACCGAGCTCCTCCGCCACGACCCGCACGTCGGTGAAGACTGGCATGAAGTTCGTGTCCCCGTTCCATCTCGGGACCACGTGCAGATGCAGATGCCCGTCGAAGCCGGCGCCCGCCACCTTCCCCAGGTTCACCCCCAGGTTGAACCCCTGGGGGTGCATCGCCCTTTTCAGGGCCTCGATGCACCTGCCCGCCACCCGGTGCATCTCGAACAGCTCAACGTCCTCCAGCCCCTCGTACTCGCAGGTGTGGCGATACGGGGCCACCATCAGGTGTCCCGGGTTGTACGGGAAGGCGTTCAGAATCACGAAGCAGGAGCGCCCTCTGAACAGGATCAGGCGCTCCTCGTCCCTGTCCTCCTTGGGAAAGTCGCAGAATATGCACCCCTCCTGCTCCTTCGATACCGATATGTACTGCATCCTCCAGGGCGCGAATATGTTCTCCACAGCAGCGGCCTCCTTTTCCGGGCTTCTCAGGCCCGTCCATTTATTCAGACGCTTAGTGTTATTTCCCGGGAAATAAATCAGCGATTCACCCCCCGCCACCATCTGCTCTTCTCAGCGGCACCGACCCTCCTCGGATACCTCTCGGGCGTCGGGGCGATCTTCTCCCAAGAAAGTACGTAGCGTTCCTTTCCGTACACCATGTAGCGGTCGACCTCGGGGTCCGAGAGGCCCAGGGTCTCCCACAGGCCCAGCATCGGCCTCATCTCCTCGGCGTAGTTCGGCCCTTTGAAAGTTATCAGCCGCCCCCCCGGGGCGACGAGCGGGGCGAGGTACTCCAGCACCACGTCGAGCGAGCTCACGGCCCTGGCGGCGGCGGCGGAGTAGCTCTCTCTGCTCTCCGCCGCGTGCTCCTCGCACCTCGCGCAGAGGACCTGAACGTTCCTCAGCCCCAGCCTGACCGAGATCTCCAGCAGGGCGGCGCACTTCTTCGCGATGCTGTCCAGAAGCACCACCTGCAGCCCCGGCCTGCATATCGCCCACGCCATTCCGGGAAGCCCGCCGCCGGAGCCCACGTCTATCACCCGTCCCGACGCGGGCAGCAGGTGCATGACCGCCAGAGAGTCCTCGATGTGATCCCTGAATATCAGCTCCGGGTCCGACGGGCCGGTCAGCCTTATCCTCCCTGCGTAGGACGACAGTATCGCCGCGTACTCCCTCAGCGCAGCCTCCTCGATATCCGTAACCTTCACATTCGTGGTCATGATTCCCCTCCTTCTCTTTTTAGTTTAGAATGGTCGCCATGGGGGTGAGCGGGCATGAGGCTTTACGAATCCATTCTGCAAGGGGCGCTCTCGACCCTTGAGTGCAAGGTGGAGGACATCGTCCTCGGCTGGAGGGGGAGCTATGTCTCCCTTGCGGACGGCCGCTGGGGCGTCGGGGCCACCCCCCGCGCCGAGGACGAGTCTCTATCGTCAAGGGAGGACCACACCAGGACCATCCTCTCGTCGACCTCGCACGGCCTTGCCCGGCTTGTCGTATCCCCCTACCCGCAGGAGTTCGCCGCCGCGACCGCGGCCCTCTGCGCGCTCCTCCCCGCCGAAGGGGAGGGCGCGCCCCTCGATTCGCTGATATCAGCCATGTCGGGGGAGGAGGTCTTCCTGGTAGCGCCCGCTCCCGGCGCAGTCGACTTCCTCACCGACTGCGGGCTCGACGTCTCCATATTCGACGACAGCCGGAGGGGCAGGCGAGTGCGCCCTCTCTGGTCAACGCAGCAGCATCTCAGAAGAAGCGGCTGGCTGTGGATCAACGCGGACGCGCTGCGCGACCGCGCCATACTCGCTCTCGCCCCCAGTTTCAAGGGGATGCGGGGCGTCGTCCTGCAGGGGCCCGGGATACCATTTCTGCCGACCGTCCTGGGCGAGCTCGGGGTCACCTGCATCGTCGCCCCATGCGCCGAGGCCTCCTCCAGGTTCGAGGTTCGCCGCTACGTCGCTGCGGGAGGCGCGCCCTGGAGCTGCCCGACGCTCGCCTGGCGCGTCTTCGACCTATTATATACGGATGGGGAGAGCAGATGAGAAATTTGTTTCTCGCACTCCTGTGTGCGCTTGCGACGTCCTTCGCGCCAGGCCTGTCCCCTGCGGCGAAAGCTCCGCTCGCGGCATCGCCCGGGGCCGAAATACGGGCCGTCGACGGCGACACTATCGAGATCCACGCGGGCGGCGAGAGGACCAGGGTGCGCTACCTGCTTATAGACACCCCGGAGCTGCACCACCCCACCCGCCCGGTCGAGGAGCTGGGCGAGGAGGCTCTGCAACTGAACCTGAAGCTGCTCGCGGGCGGAATAAGCCGCATGGAGTACGACAGGGAGCGGAACGACCGCTACGGACGGTCGCTCGCCTACGTCTTCGCCGTCAGGGAGGGGCGCGAGGTCATGGTAAACGAGGAGCTGGCGGCCTCGGGGCTGGCCCTCCCGATGATAATCAACCCCAACCGCAGGTATTCGGAGCGCATTCTTGGCGCGGTGGACGCGGCGCGAACCGCGGGCAGAGGGCTTTGGGGGCGGAGCGCGCTTCGGACTTTCAGCGCGGCTCAGGCGTGGAGCGAGGCCCCCTATTTGGCCGGAGTCTTCATAACACTCCGCCTGACCGTGGAGAAGAGGGAGCTCTCCCGCAACCGCCTGGTGCTTCGCCAGGGCAGGACATCCATAGTAGCGTACAGGGGGGAGGAGACCGAGGGCATCTTCTCGGTGAAGGAGGGCGACCGCGTGGTGGCGGTTGGGAAGCTCGTGCTGTCCTACGCCGGGTGCGAGATGCCTCTTGGCTCGGACTTGCAGCTCCGCCTGGAAGAGCGCTGATTCCAGGGACCACGTGATTGCTGAAGGAATCTCTGATTAAATCTCTTCCGTTTGCTGGAATAGCTGATGCCAACGGACCCTGTGATGAGCAAAATACGCCTGATCAGAGCTTCCTGAATCCGATGCCTCGTGCTCAACGGCCTGTTCTCGCACCTCCGGCCGCGGTCAGCGGTGAAAAGAGACGCGGGGCTGCCGTTTTTGCGTATTAAACGCCTTGTGTTAACCATCGCCCTTCGCTATCATGACTTCGCACGGCCTGCAGACCGCCGCCCGAAGCACCCCCGGAAGCGCCTGTCCCGGGAGAGAGAGGGTCTTAGAGAATGAGAGTTTTCGCCAACAAGTACGCTCTGCTGCTCGCAGGCGCCGCCATTCTCGCGGCGCTTGGTCTCGCCGCCTTCCTTCTCGGCGGGCACGACGCGGCCACTGATGCCTTCCGCACCCGCCTGGAGGAGTCCTTCGCCTCCCTCGACGGCTGGACGTTCGAGGCCGGGGAGGTCTCGGGAAACCCCGTCACTGGATTCCGCGCCTCCGATATCCGCATAGCCTTCAGGGGCACGGAGGTGGCCAGGGCCGACTCCCTCTCCATCGGGCTGTCGCTGCTGTCGTTCATCCAGGGCGGCGGCGCGCTTAGCAGAATAGACGTGGCCAACGGCTCGCTGTCGGGCGAGGGACTTCTGCGGGCCATGCGCGGCACGGACCTGTCCATGCCGGAGGCGGGCGGTTCCCTCCCGATCATCGTTCTCTCCCCCGCGCGCATCGACACGCCCGCCGGGGCCGTCTCGTTCGACACCCTCAGGCTCACGCCGAAGGAGGACACCCTGACCTTCTACGGGCAGGGCAGCTTCCTCGGCTTCCCCATCGAGGCAGGGATCTCGTTCCTCACCGGCGCGCAGCTCACCGCCACCGACGGCTTCTTCAGGGGAGGGGACGCCGTGATATCGCTCTCCGGACCGGTCTACCCCGAGACCAGGCTCGAGGGATTCGTGGACGACCTCAGGCTCGACTTCATCTCAGAGCTCGCGCACCTGCCGCTGACGGCAAAAGGTACGGTCGACACGACCCTCCTCGTCGAGCGCCCCGGAGGCGAGCTGCTTATCTCCGGCGAGGGCGAGATCGAGGGAGGGGACATCTGGGACCTGCTCATAGACGGCACCTTCGCCTGGTCGGCGGACGACCGCAAGGCCGTGCTCTACCCGTCGAACGCCAGTGTCTTCTCGTCCCCCGCCTCGGGGGCCCTGGCCCTCTTCTTCGGAAGCTCGCCCAGGGGGGAGATCTCACTGGCTTTCAAAAGGGCGAAACTCGACGAGTGGACGAGATGCTTCCCTTGGCTCTCCTTCGCCGAAGGCGAGCTGTCGACGCTCAAGCTCGACCTCTCCGGCCCGATCACGCATCTTGGCGGGCCGATCCACTTCGACGCGCGGGAGGCCCGCGTACAGGGGTTCGACGTGTCCTCCCTGTCGGGAGACCTGAGGTTGACGGACGGAAGCCGCCTCGACATCTCGGGCGGGGGGCGGTGGGCCGGGTCGGACTTCTCCTTCTCCGGGGAGAGCCTGTTCGAGGACCCGGACAGGACCGCCACGAAGATCTCGCTTAGAGCCGGCGACCTGAACCTCGAATCGGCAGCCGCGATATTCGCGCCCGGCCTTGCGGCGCAGGGTAGCGGAGCGCTCTCGGTGGAGGTGTCAGTGCCCCCCGAGGGAGCGACCGTCTACAGCGGCACCCTCTCCGCCAAGCACGGCATCGCGGTCGGTACGCCGTTTACCGAGCTTTCCGCCTCCTTCTCCGGACGCGAGGAGGAGCTGTCCATAACCTCGCTTTCGCTCTCCCCCGGCGGAAAGGGCTCGGTCGCGGGCAAGGGAAGGATAACGGGGCTGGACGCCTCCCCCAGGCTGTCGGCCGAGGGGACGGCGAAAGGCCTGGAATGGTGGCTCCTCACCAAAGAACATGAGTCTTCGGGCCTGAAAGGACAGTTCGACGCCAAATGGCGCCTGGAGGGACCTGCCCTCTCCCCGGTCGCGACATTCTCGCTCGCAGGCGGCGAAACGCCCCTGTCCGAGGCGCTCCCGCTGACGGCAATTCGTCTCGACGGGCGCTACGAGGACGGCGCGTTCAAGGCCTCGTCGGCCTCCGCGTCGCTGTTCGGAGGGTCGGTGAAGGGGAATGGCCAGATCCAGCTCGACGGCGCGCTCTCCTTCAAGGGCGGTTTCGAGGGGCTTTCGGCGTCGCGGATCGCGTCCGCCGCGGATATGCAGGAGGCCGAGGCGGCCGGTACGCTGTCGGGCGAGTTCTCCGTCGGCGGCACCCTCGACTCGCCGACCGCCGCGATAACCTGCTCCTCTCCGTCAATCTCGGTGGCGGGGCTGGAGTTCGTATCGCCCCGCCTCAAGCTCGAGGGAAGCGCCGATTCCCTGAAGGTCGCGGACTTCTCGGCGGTACTCCTGGGGGCGAAGGTGGGAATGTCCGGGGTTCTGGGCCTCGCGCGCGGCGAGAGGACCGACCTTGTACTGGAGGTCGGCGAGCTGGACCTGCACAAGCTCGCGATCCTGTACTTCCCGAAGATCCGCGTGGCCGGCACTCTGTTCGCCAAACTGAGGCTGGAGGGCAAAGCCGGGGACGATCTTGAGCCGGTGATAACCGGCACGATATTCTTCCTGTCGGCCTACGGCATCGTGGCCGAGGAGATGAATTTCTCCCTCGTCCCGGAACCCGGGGATGCACTGTCACTATCCCTCGAAGGGCGAATCGGGGAGAGCAGGCTGGCCCTTGAGGGCACCGCCACCGCCACCGAGGAAGGAATCGACCTGGAGCTGCACAACACCGCGAGGATCGATCTGGAAGCCACCCTGGCGGCCCTGTCCACTCAGTCCGCGGGGGTCCTCTCCGGCTTCGCGGACTTCAAGATGTCCGGGAGGCTGGGCGACACGGTCGAAGTCGACGGCGCGCTCTCCTCACGCGAGCTGATCATCTACGGACAGCCGCTGTCGGACGTTCGCGTCCCGCTCCGATGGACCGGCAGCGCTATCGACATATCCGGCGGCTCTGGCGTCTGCTACGGCGGAGACCTCCGATTCGACGGAAAGCTATACCCCGCCACCATGCGATTCGAGGGATCGGCCTCGATCAAGGGCATGAACCTGGAGAGCGCGTCGCGCACCCTTTTCGAGGGGCGCGGGACCATCACCGGTACGGCCGACCTCGCGATACGCGGCAGCGGCACGGGCAGCATGCTGGGTCTCGTCTTCGGCAGCGGCCAACTGGCGGCGAAGGACGGCACCGTCTCCGGGTTCGAGGCGATCAAGTCGGTGTCCAGTTCCGGCACCATCCCCTTCTCCTCGGTGCTGGCCAGCTTCAACATGGACGGGCGGAGCGTATTCCTGCTTCCCGGCAGCAGGATGTCCGCCCCCGTGGGGGACGACGTGTACCGCTATCTTTCGGCAAGCGGCTCCATCGGATGGGGGGACACGCCGCTCGACCTCAAGTGCCTGGGAGACATAAATGTCAGGGCGCTGAACGCCTTCATCGGCGCGATGCAGGGCTTTCTCCTCGTCGACGGCAATCCCCTTACCGATCCGCAGTTCCTCCAGCGATTCCTCAGCGGACTCGTAGGGGGTATTGCAGGCCGGGACTTCCGGGAGACGACCTTCAACCTCAAGGGGACGTGGGAGTCGCCGGAGATGACCGACCTCAAGGTCTCATCAGCCGGCGCGCCCCCGGCGATACTGCCGTCCTCCAACGGAGCGCGCGCGAGAGAGGACAACGTCATAAAGATAACGATAGAGATCCCGACCGGGGAAGGCAAGAGCACGCTGGCGGCCCCGGAGGATCAGGTCAAGAAACAGCTGCTGGAGCAGCTCATGAAATCGATAATCAAGCCCGGCACGGAGGGGCACTGAACAGCCGCCCGACAGTGCGCCTCGACGCGGCCTCGACGCGGCCTGGACTATGATCGGACCTCTCGTCGGATTTTCAACCGGCGGTTTTTAGAGTATAATGTCGAGCATATCCAAACTTTTTTTAATCAGGAGGGCAAAACTATGAAAATCAGGCCGGAAGTCAGGCCGTTCATCTTGGCGTCTTTTCTCTTCGGCGCCGCCGTCTACGCCGTCGCTTCACTCTCGGGCACGTCCAATCTGACCGCGTTCTTCCTGGGGCTCCTCTCTGGAGGCGTCGCTGCGGGCTACATGACCTTCTTCTTCCGCGACCCGGAGGTGGTAGTGCCGACGGAGCCCGGCATTGTGGTGGCGGCCGCCAACGGCAAGCTCGCGAAGGTCTCCGAGGTGTACGAGAAGGACTACCTCAAGCAGGACACTATACGCATAAGCATCTTTCTGAGCCTGTTCGACGTCCACGTGAACCGCTTCCCGATCTCCGGCTTCTCCACCTTCCTGGGCTACTTCCCGGGCAAGAGGTACTTCACCTTCGACGAGAAGTCGTCCGACTACAACCAGCACAACGCGATACTCGTCCGCAACGAGGAGACGTCGTGCCTGATCCGCCAGATCGTGGGGCCGGTCTGCCGCCGAGTGGTCTACTGGCCAAGGGAGGACAAGACCACGATCGTGGAGCAGGGAGGGCGGTTCGGCATGATGAAGTTCGGCTCCCGCCTCGACATGTACTTCCCCAAGGACGATATCAGGATGGTGGCCAAGATCGGCGACCAGGTAACGGCGGGCGAGACCATCATAGCCCGCCTGGTCAGAAAGGAGAAGTAGAATGGGCGCGCAGCAGGTGCAGAGACTTCGGATCCTGGCCAACTGGAGGCGGATCGTGCCGACCATGGTCACGCTCTCCGCCCTCTTCTTCGGCTTTGCGAGCATCCTATCCACCATCGAGGCCATGAGGCTGGCCGCGCCGGCGCTGCTGGCTCGCTCCGCCCAGTACATAATGCTGGCCCTGATACTAGACGGGCTGGACGGCAACGTCGCCCGCTGGTTGAAGGGCACGACCGAGTTCGGCGCGGAGCTGGACACATTCGTTGACTTCCTGGCCTTCGGGGTGGCGCCTGCCGTCCTGCTGTACGTCATGCTGCTGCACGGGCCGAGCCCCTTCTGGCGCACGATCCTGCCGTCGGCCATCGTCTTCTCCGGCGCGCTGCGCCTGTCGCGCTTCCGTCTGAAGGACCCCCTGCGCGGACAGGGGGGCTTCATCGGACTCCCGATAACCGTCAACTCCTCCTGGATAGCCCTCTCCGCATTCTCGGCGCAGATAATGTACCCGGCCGAGCACATCCTGGTGACCGGCCCGGTATCCTACGTCTTCCAGTTTCTGATCCTCGTCATGATATCGCTTCAGCTTTCGAACCTTCGCTACCCCAAGCCGTCGAACAAGGTTCGCTTCTTCGCCCCGGCGGTGCTGGTGGTGCTTCTGCTGTGGGCGCTGAGCGAGGTGTACGCCGCGTGGATAGCGGCGGCGCTGGTGCTTGGGTGCCTGGTCTACGTGCTTACCGGCCCCATGATCCACCGCCGCTCGACGCTTCGAAGGCAGGCCGAGGAAAAGTAGCGCTATGCGCGCCGTAGGCGTGGATCTCGGAGGACACAACATCGCCGCCGCGCTGGTGGAGGACGGGCAAATCCTCGAACGCCTGGCCGAGCCCACTGCGGGGCGGACACCCGAGGCCGTCACGGACCAGATCGCGGACATGGTATCGCGACTGGCCGACGCCATGGGCCTCCCCGTCGGGGTCGGTATCCCCGGCGTCCTCGACGCGGAGCGCGAAGTCTCGCTGTTGCTGCCGAACTTCACCGGCTGGAACGGACTGCGGGCGCGAGAGATGATCGCGGCCCGGGTCGGCCGCCCGGTAAAGATCGAGAACGACGCCAATTGCTACGCCCTTGGCGAGGGTTGGGGGGGCGCGGCCCGCGGGTTGACCGACTACGTGGTGCTGACGCTGGGGACCGGGATAGGCGGAGGCATAATCATCGGCGGAAGGATACACAGGGGCTTCCACGGCATGGGAGGCGAGCCCGGACATATCGTCACCGGGACCGACGAGCCCTGCGGCTGCTCCTCGCACGGACACCTGGAGGCCATAGCAGGCGCGGACGCCCTCGAGCGGGCCGCTCGCGAGGCCGGACTACACCCGGATCTGAAGGAGCTCTGGACGCGCCGCTCGGAGCCCGCGGCGACCCCGCTGTGGGCCAGGTGGCTCGATCACCTCGGGAAGGGAATAGCCACGATAACACATCTGCTGGACCCGCAGGCCGTCGTCCTGGGAGGCGGATTAAGCCGAGGAGCAGGCTTCCTCGACGCGCTGAGGCCGGTGGTGCTCGACTACCTGGCCCCACCGTACAGGAGGACTCTGGACCTGCGCACCAGCTCCCTGGGCGGCGACGCCCCCGTGATAGGCGCAGCCGCCCTCGCGCAGACGAGGGGAGAGGAACCTCGCTGAGGAGCTGGCTCCCTCGTTAAGATCCCTCCTCCCTTCGGTCGTCGGGATGACAGTGTGTAGTCGTCCCGAACGAGCAAAGCGAGGTAAGCAGGCGACAGGCGCAGCGCAGCGAGCCTAGTCGATCGCTTACCCCGAGGAGTGAAGCGACGAGGGGAGAGGGACCTCGCTGAGGAGCTGGCTCCCTTGTTAAGATCCCTCCTCCCTTCAGTCGTCGGGATGACAGTGTGTAGTCGTCCCGAACGAGCAAAGCGAGGTAAGCAGGCGACAGGCGCAGCACAGCGAGCCTAGTCGATCGCTTACCCCGAGGAGTGAAGCGACGAGGGGAGAGGGACCTCGCTGAGGAGCTGGCTCCCTCGCTGAGATCCCTCCTCCCTTCAGTCGTCGGGATGACAAATTTCAAGCCCTCGTGATGACAAGTACTAGGTCGTCGGGATGATAAGCACCAAGTCATCGGGATGACAAGCACTAGGTCGTCGAGACGACTGATATCAAGCCCTCGTGATGAACCGAGTTGCGGGCTGTCTTCCTACCTTCTCCCCCTGCTCAGGACAAACAGCAGCGGAGCGGCCAGCAGAAGCGCCGGCCAGGCCGACCCGGCGGCGTTGCAGCCGTTGCTGTCGTCGGGCAGCGTCAACTTCGCCCGGAACGGTCCTACAATGGAGTTGAACAGCAGGCTGTCGTTGGAAAGCATCTGGATGATCGCGTAGGCGCCGTTCCCCAGGTTCTTGTTTCCGAAGACGGCGCGGAAGATCGTGTCGCCCGTCCCCCAGTCCATTCCGGTGACCTCCCAGCCGGTACCCTCGTAGTAGCCGTTGATCATCGCAATCGGGTCGGCCCTGCCGTTCACCGGAACCATGCTGGTGGACGAAACGTCAGGCCTGCGCCATACCGAGCGCCAGTCCCCGGCCACCACGTCCCATTCGAAGCGCTCCGCCCCGTGCGGTCCCGGGTAGGCCGGCCCCATGAGGGAGACCTCCAGTATCTTGTTGGCCGCCTGGAGCTCCGGGTCGACCGTCGTCGGCATGTTGTTGACCACGAAGGCCCCGTAGCCGGACACGACGACCGACTGCTCCGTCTGAATCCACTCGGGAAGCGGGGCGCGCAGACCGCACGTCACGGGGATCTGTCCCGCGATGCGCCTCGACGCCGTGCCCGGCTTCTGCTCGAAGCCCAGCGGTATCTCGTTCCGCCAGAATGCGACCAGCTTCATCCTCTTGGCGCCGTCCGTTATCACCACCAGCTTGTACGGGTCGTCGCCGAAGCCCATCAGCGTCGGCGTAGATCCGGTGCCGTTGTCGAACTTGATGATCGGCGGAAGAGAGTCGGCCACGTCGTAGGGGCTCGACCAGGCGCCGTCCTCCTCCCTGTCTGATATCCTCGAGCCCGTCCACACCAGCTTGCGCATAAGCTTGTTGCTCGCTATGTACATGCCGTTGTCCTCGTCCACGGCCATCGAGTTGCTTACGTACTCGTCCTCCCCGAACGGGTAGAAGTCCATGTCAGCTAGGTCGAAGTCGCGGCGGATCACCGCGACGCCGTTGCTGAACGTGACCACCAGGCGTCCGTCGTAGGTCATGGACAGCCCGAACAGCCGCGTGCCGGTGGGAGCGATCGAAGGCCCGTCAGCCGTCGCGGCGCGCCCCTGGATCTCCTCTATCACGTCCGCAATCTTGTGCTTCACGACGATGCCCTGCGTAGGATCGCGAGGGTTCCTCAGGCCGAAGGCGTACAGTCCCGTGCCGTAGTTGGCGTACATCACGTTGTCCTTGTCCACAACCGAGTACGAGCCGTTGCCGAAGCGCGCCATGTAGTTCTCGCCCATGATCCTCTTCAGGTAGACGTCCATGGTGGAAGTTGTCATGCCGATCGCGGTCGAGTTGCCGAACTCCTGGAACTTCTCGTTCGGGATCGGCGGCAGCAGCCCGCGGGTAGCGTCGGCGAGCGCCTCGAAGGTGGCAACCACCCTCCAGGCGTCGTCCTTCCTGTAGACGTAGCTCACCCTGTCGTGACCGGAGGCCCACATGTAGTCCGGGTCCGTGGACGCCATGGTGATGATGTTCACCGGGCCGCCGTGAACGATCGGCTGGGCCGCTGGATCGATGTAGAACGTGCCCCTGGGCGGGCTGTAGGGCATGGAATCGCTCTGCGACGAGTCGAAGTGAGTTATCCCGTACAGCGGGGCGGACAGGAACGGGTTCGGAGCGGGCGAACCGGCGAACGCCGCGGTCCCCGCCAGCAGAGCCGCAAGGGCCAGCAGGCAGACCGCGCCGCGAACAGCCGGCATCCCGGATTTAGTCGAGGTCGAGCGCATATTTATTACCTCCCTGGAACGCGATCGATGGACTCGAATAAAGAGCCCATACCTCCCCTGCGCCGAAGCGCCCGGATGCACCGCCTCCTTTCGTCGAACGGAACCCCGCGCGGGCTAAGGCTTGCACGCCGCGCCCGGACGAGGCCGCTCTACCCTGTCTACCGCTTTACAACACGTGATGATAGTGGAATATTTTCGCCCGGTCAAGAATTATTTTTGCCTGGCCCAGGGTGCGGGAGTAGAATATGTGCGAAGTTGCTGCGGCAGTCGCCGTCCATGCAAAGGGGGAAGTCCGGTGGAGACGTTTTCGTTTTTCGACATACCCGGGATAAGAGTGGGTCACGAGCAAGACGCGGAGGCGGGCACCGGGTGCACCGTGGTCGTCTGCGAGGAGGGAGCTGTCGCCGGTGTGGATGTGCGCGGAGGCGCGCCGGGGACGAGGGAGACCGACCTGCTCGACCCGTCCAACCTGGTCGGACAAATCCACGCCGTGGTGCTGTCGGGCGGCAGCGCATTCGGCCTCGACGCCGCCTCCGGCGTCATGGAGCTGCTGGAGGAGCGCGGCATCGGATTCGACGTTGGAGTGACCAGGGTCCCGATAGTCTGCGCCGCCGTGCTGTTCGACCTCGCCTGCGGAGACTGGAGGGTGCGCCCCGACAGCGCCATGGGACGCAGAGCCGCGGAGTCCGCCCTGGACC
>JAKJGK010000211.1 GCA_022704435.1 Synergistota bacterium
GGCGAGGGCATCCACCACGTCGAGCCGCCCGTGCACGGACCAGCAGCCGAAATCGTTCCCTCCGAGATGATATGACCCGTAGCACGGATCAGGCCGGAAATCCGGGGTTATGAATCCGTACTGCAGCAGATAGGCTGCGGAGATGAGCTTGTAGACCGATCCCGGGGGATACCTTGCGGCCCATGCGCGGCTGAACATGGGACGCTCCGGGTTCTGGGACATCTCCCGCCAGCCTGCCGTGCTTATCCCGTCGGCCATCGTCTGGGGATCGAAACCAGGGCTGGAAGCGAGGCAGAGGATCTCGCCGGTGGTGTAGTCGAGAATCACGGCGGCTCCGGGAGCGGTCTCCTCGTCGAGTATGGCGCAGGTAAGATCCTGAAGCCCGGCGTCTAACGTCAGGGTGAGGTCGTGCCCCGGCATGGGCGCCACTTCGCCAGCGCCCTCAAACTCGCTCACCACTCTGCCCATGGCGTCGACGACCTGTTGCGTATATCCGGGCTGACCCGCCAGGAGATAGTCGAGCGCGCTCTCCAGGCCGGCCCTTCCGGTGATCTCGCCCTCGAAGGAGCCATCCTCTTCGCTTTCTCCGACATATCCCACGATATGACAGAAGGGTATCCCGTGGTAATAGCGGCGACGCGGAACCACATCGATTATCAGCCCTCCGAAGCGGTGCAGATTCTCTGCGATCGGACTGATCTCGACGAGATCCAGGTCATCGACCACCACGAAAGGCCTGAACGGACGGGACGAGGCCCTGTTCAGCCTCGCCCTCAGCGAGTCCGCCGGGATCCCTATCAGCGATGCGACCTCTTCCGTGGCGGTGGTGTCGAATTCCGACCAGACCGCGGAGAGGACGAACGAGGGAACGTTGTCGACGAGGATCTCGCCGTTCCTGTCCCTTATGATCCCTCTCGGGGCGGGCCGGTAGATGACCCTGATGTGGTTGCTGGTGGAGATGCTCCGGTAGAAGTCGCCCCGGACGAGCTGCAGATGGAAGAGCCGGGCCGCCAGCCCCAGGAACAGAAGGAGGAAGACGGCTGCGAACCCTGTCATCGGCCTTCCGGGCGCCCCGGAGGATCGGTCAGACAGCCTCATTCCCACCCCGGACCCTGAGGGAGGAAAGGGCTGTGGCGACGGAGACGAACAGGACCCCCGCGGCCAGCGTCATGAGCTGCCTCGCAGCGACAGGGAGGACCTGGGATCCCATCCCGTGCAGTAAAGGGCGGGAGGCTGCGAGCAGGAAGACAATGTCGTACACCAGACCGGCGAATGCTCCGGAGAGCACTATCGTCAGACGATTCCCGCCCGGAGCGGCGGCAATCAGCAGGCGGCTCGCCTGGAGGCCTGCGAGGAGACCGAGGGACGAGGCCCCGAGAGGCTGATGCAGAAGAAGATCGAGGGTTATCCCGGCCCAGAAGGCGCTGTCGATGGACCAGAAGTTCCCGTAGTTGATGGCGAGATATGTCAGGACCAGAGCCAGCACATTGGGCGCCCGGAAGACTCTCCCGAGGGTAACCTCCAGAAGGAGCTGCACCGTCACGGCGCCGATCACCAGCAGCGTGCCGGTGATACCGGGCCTATTCAATACGGCCGGCATCCGTGCTGTCCTTCAGGAGTATGATGACCTCTCCGAGCGACTCGAAATCGACCGCAGGGTTCACTGTGGCGGATAAAGCGAGGCTCGAGCCGCTCTCGTCGACGCTGATGACGGTTCCTATCAGCAGCCCGTCTGGATACACGCCCCCGAACCGGCTCGTGACCACCTCGTCTCCCGGCTTCGCGTCGAGTGTGGGATCGATGTTCATGAGCCGGAGGCCGCCGCGCTCGAACTGGAGTATTCCCATGGCGCCGGAAGGCCTCGTGGTACAGCTTACCCTGACCTGCGGAGACGTGAGGGGAAGGATCTCGCATGTGGCCTCGCCGCAGGAGGTGACCACCCCCACCAGCCCGTCCGGAGCCAGACAGATCGAGTTGATGGAGACCCCGTCATCCGAACCCCGGTCGACTACCATCGTCCCGCTGATTAGACCCTCGGTCCGATAGAGGACCCTCGCGGCTATAGCACGCCTGGACGAAACCCGGGTCAGGCCGAGGAGGAGCCTGTACCTGTCAGCCTTCATGGCCTCTTCGCGGAGCGCCGCATTCTCCAGCATCAGCTCCACGATCTGGGTCCTGAGTTCCTCGGGATCCCTCTTGGAATTGTCACCGAGTACGAGGTCGGCGAATCGTGCGGCCGCCCAGCTCCCCACCCCGCCCAGGAGCGTCGGGCCGAGGATGAGGAGCAGCAGGGAGGCCAGGAAGTACTTCCAGAATCTCCCGGATCCTCTGGGAAGGCCTTTTCTGCTGGGCATTTCAGCGGATTATCAGTTTCCTGAAACGGAAGCTGTCCTCCATGATGCGGCCGGCCCCGAGAACGGTGCAGGCCAGTGGATTTTCCGCGATCCTGATCGGGAGCCCGGTCTGGTTGGAGAGGAGCCTGCCGATCCCCCGCAGGAGAGCTCCGCCGCCCGTGAGAACGATCCCCCGGTCGACGATGTCGCTCGCCAGCTCCGGAGGGGTCTTCTCCAGGCCGTGCATGACGGCCTCGATTATGGC
>JAKJGK010000212.1 GCA_022704435.1 Synergistota bacterium
GCGATGACCGCCGAGAGGTTCGAGGACGGGTGGTTCAACACGGGCGACTACGTGAGGATCGAGGAGGGCTACGTCCAGATACTGGACAGGGTGACGGACATCATCATCGTCGGCGGATTCAACGTCTATCCGCAGGAGGTCGAGGCGATAATCAACTCTCACCCCTCGGTGGCCCAGGCGGTGGTCGTCGGCATGCCGCATCCGGTGAACGGACAGGTGCCGAAGGCGTTCGTGCAGCTCAAGGAGGGGGCGCAGGCCACCTCGCGCGAGCTTATCGATTTCTGCAAGCATCACCTGGCGCACTTCAAGGTGCCGCGCAGCGTGGAGTTCATGGAGGCTCTCCCTCTCTCCAGCACGGGCAAGGTCCTTCGTAGGCTGCTTAGGGAGCAGAAGTAGGCCGGCGCAAAACGGGGAGGAGGGCCTGGGACTGGTTCTCCTCCCCGCCGCTCGTCTGAAACGGCAGACACAGGGGCCTAGAAGGCCCTGAAGCCCACCACGTCCTCGCGGATCTTGAGGTACCTCTTCTTGGTTATGTCCATGTGCTCCTTCTCCATGTCCTTTATCTTGCCGAACATGACCGCCGCCTCCCCGGAGGACTCCTTCTCCAGGCGCTCGTAGAACTCCATCGCGCGCATCTCCGACAGGTACGCGGCCTGCGCGATCCTGAGAAGCGACGTGGTGTCGCCGAAGTCCTTGGTCTGGACCTTGAGCTCCGGGGCGACCACGACGGTCGGGTCCACGACGTACCTCTCCCCGTAGAGCTTCTCGTACAGGCTCGCAAGCGTCGCCTCGTGCTCGCTCTCCCAGTCGGAAAGCTCCATGAGCTCCCGCTTGAGGTAGTCTTCCTCGACGCTCTCGGCCCACACGCGGTAGAACTCCTTGGACTCGATCTCGGCATGGATCCCGTAACGAAGCGCTTCCTTCATGTCAAACTGCCTCTCGGCCATTGCCATCCCTCCAGTGCATGATAATTGGACACCGCATTCATTATACCAAGAAGAATATAAAAACAACGCATCGGCCGCCGTGCACGGCCCCGATGGACACCACCGCGCTTTTGCGGAGGGCGCGACACTCCTTGACATTCCGACTTCATCATACTATCATCCTTGCGGGAGGGAGTGACCCTCCTCTTCGAGGATGCTCGGGAAGCCGGTGAAATTCCGGCGCGGACCCGCCACTGTGAGCCTGACGATGCCACCGTGCCACTGGAGAAGACCTCCGGGAAGGGGTGGAGAAGGAAGAGGGCAAGCCAGGAGACCGGTCCTTCGAAGATGGCTTGGAAGACTCGCGAGGGATCGAGGCCGCCTGCTGTTTTCATTGGCTTGTCTGGAAGGGGGCGTCTCCTGTCGGGGTGCCCCCATATCGTATTCTCCACGGGCTGGCGGGCGCATCCTCCGGGGCTTCCTCGGCGACCGGCTATCGGCCGGAAGACTACTCCACGGGAGGGGCAAGGGATGAGGATGAGGAAGATGTCGTTTTTGGTTCTGGTGTTCGCGTTTTGTCTTTTGGCGGCTTCGGCGGCCTTGGCGCAGGGAGGGCAGGGCATCCTGCTGGTGGCCTTCGGGACGTCCGAGCCGGACGCGAGGCCTGCGATCGACAACGTTCTCCAGTCGGTGCGGCAGGCGTTTCCGGAGGCGGAGGTGAGGATGTCGTACACGTCCAACATCATTCGCAGGAAGATCCTAAAGGAGGAGGGGCTTGCCATAGATCCGCCGGCGGTTGCCCTGGCGAAGATGCAGGACGAGGGATTCAAGTCGGTGGTTGTCCAGTCGCTGCACGTCATCCCTGGCGAGGAGTTCAGCGGGCTGGCGGACGTAGTCGATGCGTTCGCGTCGATCGGCGGCAAGTGGGGGTTCGACAGGCTCGTCCTGGGAAGGCCGCTTCTCGACAAGATGGAAGACTACGAGAACGCGGTCGGGCTGCTAAAGTCCAGGTACCTCCCCCTGACCGCGGACGGAGGGGCCGTGGTCCTTATGGGGCACGGCACCCATCATGAGGCCAACGCCGCGTACAGCAAGCTTCAGCTCTTGCTCGACGAGGAGGGGCTGCCCTTCGTGGTCGGACTTGTGGAGGCATTCCCGGGGCTCGACAGCGTCAAGAGGCGCCTCAAGGAGATGAGCCCCTCGCATGTGACGCTGGTCCCCTTCATGGTGGTGGCCGGGGATCACGCGAAGAACGACATGGCCGACGAGGATGATCCGGAGTCCTGGATCAGCGAGCTCAAAGGCGAGGGGCACAAAGTCGACGCGCTTCTCGAAGGGCTGGGCGACGGGGAGGGGCTGGCGGATCTGTTCATCGGGCATATCAGGGAGGCCATGGAGGAGAATTGAGCTTCATTGGCGCGCCGGGTAGCGAGACACGGGCGGTGACCGGAGTTGCCGAGGCGTAGCGAGGCGCGCGCCGGGACGGCCTGCCTGTTCCTTGCGCTGCTGCTCGGCCTGTCGGCCGTGTCCCTCTGGCGGTTGCTGGCCGGCGACATGGATGTGTCCGCTGTAGGGGCGCTGATGTCGGCAATCGGGCTGGACGGGGGGCTCTCCCCTCAGCAGGAGCTGGCGGTGAGGGTGGTACGCCTTCCCCG
>JAKJGK010000213.1 GCA_022704435.1 Synergistota bacterium
CAGGCGGTCCATTATTCCTTCGAGGTTCAACCCGTACACCGGGATGATCAACCGCCTGGGGAGCGACAGGGCCTTGGCGGCATCATTCACATGGTTCATGTCATCAAAGCCCCTGGGAGTGGAGTCTACCACTACGGCGACAGCCGGAGCATCCGGGTGAAGCCTGGTTATCTCCCGCAGCAGGAAGAGCGCTCTGTCCTCGCTGAAGAGTCCAGCCCTCATGTTCTGCGGGAGTATCTTTAAAAACGCGCTGTTCGTCAGCGAACAGAATACGACAGGGACGTCGGGAAGGAAGGTTCCACCCTGCGTGACAGCGTACACGAAGGCCTCGTTTCCCGTGGTAATAATTATATCCGGCTTCTTGTGAGTGTATCTCTCGAGCATCAGGTTGCGGAATTCCGGCAGGTGGTATGCGGACAGAGTGCCGGCCACGTCAAGATTCTCGACGAAGAACTCGGCCGCCACCCCCCTGTCCTCCAGGACCGCCAGGATTCCCCGGTTCGCCTCGGCTGTCCAGGGGTCCTCGTTGGAATAGGAGTTTAGAATAAGGACCCTCTTATGCGCCGGCAGGGCTAACAGACGCTGCGCCAGGCATATTATGGCCAAAGCCGCAAGGAGTCCGGTTATTTTTAATCGAGGGCGGTGGATCAAGGGCACGCTCGCTCTCCTCTCTATCGTCGCGGCAGGGACTTAGCATAAACGGCCGCGCTCTCTCCGGCCTGGTGTCCCGTGCTCCAGCACATCTGCAGGTTGAAGCCGCCCGTGGGTCCGTCGATGTCGATGACCTCCCCGGCGAAAAACAGATTTTCAACGATCTTCGAGCGCATAGTCCCGGGATCGATCTCGTCGATGGCGACCCCCCCGGACGTCACGACGGCCCAGTTGAAACCAAGGAGCCCGGTAGGAGTGAGTTGGAAGGCCTTGAGCAGAGCCGCGAGCTCGCCGACCTCCCTGTTGCCGATGTCGTTAACGAGCTTCTGCTCAGGTATCGGGGACTTCATGATCACCGCCGAGATGAGTCCCGAGGGGAGAAGACCGCCGAGCGCTTCCTTCAAGTGCTTACCGCTCAGCCTGTCTAAGTCCCGCCGTATCCTCTTCGTCAACACCTGGTGGGTGAGGGCGGGCTTCAGGTCGATGACGAGCTCCCCCCCGCCGGATTCCAGCGCTGCGGCAATCTCCTTGCTCATATCCATGGCGATAGGCCCGCTCAATCCGAAATGGGTTAGCAGCAGCTCCCCGAAGCGGCTCGTTGTGACCTTGCCGTTGCGTCGCAGGGAAAGAGACACGTTGCGCAGGGTCAATCCGTGGCAGGTCTCGGGCCACCGCTCGGCCGTCCTGACGGGACAGAGCGCGGGGACCGGAGGTACCACGGTGTGTCCCGCCCTCCGCGCGAAACGGTATCCGTCGCCGGTGGATCCGGTCCTGGGGAAGGACTTGCCGCCTGTGCAGATTATGAACGCGTCCCCTTCGATCTCGCCATCTTTGGTGAGGACGCTTCGGACGCGACCTTCGCGCAACACGAGGTCGAGGGCCTCGTTCTCACACCGAATCTCCGCGCCCGCCCCCACGGCGTACCGCCTGAGCGCGTCTAGCACGCCCGGAGCGCCCCCGGCGGCTGGAAAGATTCTCTTCCCTCTCTCTTCCTTCAACTCGACCCCGATCGACTCGAAGAACGAGATGGTCTCGGCCGGGCCGAACCTGGAGAAGACCGAGTAGAGAAACCTGCCGTTGCGGCCGTATTTAGACAGGAAGAGGTCCGTGTCCTCCTCGGAGCTCGTCAGGTTGCACCGCCCCTTTCCGCTAAGCAGCAGTTTCTTCCCCGGAGCGGCGTTCTTCTCCAGCAGCACAGCGAGAGCACCGCGCTCGGCCGCCCTCCCGGTGGCCAGCAGTCCCGCCGGTCCACCGCCGATCACCACGACTCTCCCGCCCTTCAACTGCCTGTGCCCTTTCCGCTTTCGAACAGTGACAGCGAGATCCTTCTCCTCGACAGATCCGTCTCTATGACGGAGACCTCGATCCTGTCTCCCGGCTGAGGTTCGCGGCCGCGCGGCACGTGCCTCCTGTGGACCAGTCCGTCCTGGTGCACGCCGATGTCGACGAAGACGCCGAATGAGGTGGTATTGGTCACTATACCGGGTAGCACCATGCCGGGGGTCAGGTCCTCCATGCTCTCCACCCCCTCTGCGAAGGCGAAGGGCTCAAAGTTGTCACGGACGTCCCTTCCAGGACGCTCCAGCTCGCGCAATATATCGTTAAGGGTAGGCAGGCCGACCTCAGCGGACACGTATTTGCGGACATCAAGCCTCTCTCTCAGCTCCGGGCTGGCCAGAAGATCGGCCACGGAGCTCCCCAGGTCTCCCGCCATCCTCTCCACCAGGGCGTAACTCTCCGGGTGGACAGCCGACGCATCAAGGGGCTCGATCCCCCCTCTTATTCGGAGGAAGCCCGCTGCCTGCTCGAACGCCTTTCGCCCGAGGCGAGGCACGTCCAGAAGCTCCTTGCGCGAGGAGAAGGCGCCGTGTTCGGCGCGGTGCCGCACTATTCGCTCGGCGACGGAGGCTCCCAG
>JAKJGK010000214.1 GCA_022704435.1 Synergistota bacterium
AGTTGACGTTTATCCTGCCCGACGACCAGACCGTGAAGAACGAACTCAACCCGGGCACCCCGCCGTAGCCGTGCAACAACCCCTGGGTCATCCCCGGAATGAGAAGCAGCTCCTCGATGGATACGGGGGCCCGGTTCAGGAAATCAGGCTTCTCGTCCCCGCCAAGTCGCGGCTCAAGGTCCTCGTCGAGAAAGTCAAGCGCGAGGCTCTCCAGGAACTCCGCCCCCGCCAACTTCCAGGCGTTCCTCCAAGGGGTCTCGATCTCCCTGCGGAGGGTCTTGCCATCCGGCAGGAAGAGCCTGTTCACCGGTATCTTGTCGTCCAGCGGCACTATGGCGAGAGTCACCTCGACTCCCGAGTCCGGGAAGGCGAAGATCCTGGGCTGAAAGAGCTCGTCCCCCGCGGAGTGCGCCTTTCCCATGTGAGCGGAGAGTATGATCTTCGCCGCGTCCATCACCACTTCGGAGGCCATGCGGGCCGTGAACATCCGGCGCTCCCTGTCCAGGCGTCTCATCGTCCTCCGGGTGAAAATGGCGAATCCCGTGGCCGCCGATACCAGGAAAACCGACACCAGCAGCACCGAGATCAGGACCAGGCCTCTCCTGGCCCCCTTTGCGGCGTCACCTGGGCGGAAGCCAGTCCTCATGAGAGAACTCCTCCTCCCCGGAGCGTACGGTGATCCTGATCCCGCGGGGCCGCCTGCCCGAGTACTCCCCGCTCCACTCGCCCGACTCGAAATCCAGGGCCTCGAACCTCAGGGAATCGACCCCGGCCATGAGCAATCGCCCCTCCGCGGGGTCCAGCATGTCCCAGTTGACGCTCTCGGGCTCCGCCAGGGGCAGGATCCAGATGTAAACCCCGGCCTCACCTGTCCAGCCGACCCCCCGCCGGACGACGCGGAGCGCCCGCACCCCGGCCTCGCCGCCGAAGTCGCTCCAGAACGCAAGCCGGTCGTCCGCCGCGCCGCCGAGCACGTCCTTTTTAACCAGCACCACGGCGGGGCCGTCCCCGAACTCCGCGGGCGACAGCCTCATCTCGCGAGGGACCCTGCGCAGGAGGTACTCCATCCTCTGCTCCGCGGCCTCCTCCGCCCTTACATCCTCGAAGTGCCTCACCACGGCCACGGCTGGGGCGAACGCGATGGCCGATATCAGGCCGAACAGCGTTACGGAGATCAGCACCTCCACCAGGGTGAAACCCAGGCGCGCGCGCGTCAGTCGGGAATCCATGACAGGAAGCACTTCTTCAAAAAATCCACCGGGTGGTACGACATCTTGGCAACCCGCATCCCCTCGTCGCCCATATCCTCCTCGCGGTTCACGTAGGAGAAGGAGTGGGCGGTGTTCGTAAGGAAAAGCCTGTTTATGGCCTGGTACGCCCCCTTGAACCGCCTCAGGGCCTTCTCGAAGTGGATGACTATCGTGTCGTCGCCGACGGCCTCCCCGACAGTGTAGGCTATGATCATGCCGTCGACCTCGATCATCCCCCCCAGCAGCCCCGGAATGCCGGCGCAGCCGGCGGCCAGCTCCCGAACGGCACGGTCCTCTCTCTCGAGCGACGGGGAGGGGGGCTGCTCCCTGATCCAGAGATCCTGCCCCTCGACGACCGCCCCTATCTCTTCACCGGAGAGCGAGCGGTAGTTGTACCGGTATTTCCGCACAAACTGGTTGAAGTGACTCCTCTTCTGCAGGAACCTGTTCCCCCTGAGCTCCGCCAGCTCCCGCACCGAGTGGATGTACTCCCACTGGGTGCGGTCCTCCCTGGTCTCGACCCTCCCGTCGGGCAGTTCCTTCAGGAGAGAGCACAGAGCGTCCGGCACGTAGTCGAAGGCGACCCCTTCGGGGAATCTGCGCCGAAGCAGCTCCCCCCAGTCCGTGTCGCGCCAGTCGCCCACCGGAGCCCACAGGGTGCGCCCGTCCGAGCGAATCCAGCACATGCCGTCATCGAACGCCCACTCAAGGCCCAGAACCCTGCGCCACGCCCACAGGCTGCCGATAGTGTACCACGCTGATTTTCGGGGGGACCGGGAGTAGAGCTCGCCGTACTCGGCGGCCCTGTCGAGGGTGACCGGCGAAAAAAGTAAAGGCATGGATATTTCCCTCCCGCCCGCCAATGATCCCTGCCGGGCCCGCCGAACAGGCGACCCGGTCTTGGACATCGGGTATTGTACCATAAGCGAAAGGCCGCGGGCCCGCCAGTTGAGAAAGGCGGGCCCGCGGCGCTTCTTTTCAGTAAAATTGCCTATGCCGGGCAGACTAGCCCAGCCCCAGGAGCCTGCCCCCCTGGTACACAATCACCGCTCCCATGTAGCCGACCAGCGTGGTGTAGGCGATCATGAACAGGGTCCAGGCCCGGCTGCCGGTCTCCCTGCGGAATGCCGCGACCACCGCCACGCACGGCACGTACAGCAGCGTCATCACCAGGAAGGCGTAGGCGGTCAGGGGAGTGAACAGCTGCGGAAGCGAGGTCGCAAGCCCGGCCTCCCCCGCTCCGAGTAGAGCGCCGAGGGTCCCCACCACCACCTCCTTCGCGAGAAAGCCGAAG
>JAKJGK010000215.1 GCA_022704435.1 Synergistota bacterium
GCTCCTGTCCGCGCCGTCGTAGACATCCCCCGAGACCACGAAGAAGTCCGCCCCGGCCTGCAGCGCGCGGTCAACCGCGTTCCTGAAGGCCGAGAAGGTCGCCTCCCGGAGATACGCCCCCAGCGATGGGGAGACGGCCGCCAACCCCGAGAAGGGGCTGTCGAGGTGCAGGTCCGCGCAGTGCACGAATTTAAGCGTGTTTTCCGCCATTTTTTTACTCCTCTCATTCGGTGGTACCATACTGCCGTCCTACTTTATGCCGACCGGCCCTTCTTTGCAAGGGCAATCCGCGAAGGGCCCCGGCCCCGCGGCGCGGCCGCAGGCCAGGCTCTCGACGAGCGCGGTCTTGTCACCATCGGCCCCCGATGGGATAATAGCACGGCGCCGGCTTGGGCGCACATACTGCTATGGAGGCGTTCGAGAGATGAAGGGATTTGGAGCCGGGATCAGGGCTATCTCATACTACCTTCCACCGAAGGTGGTCGACAACAGGGCGCTGGTGGAGGAGTTCGGCGTCTGGACCGAGGAGAAGATCAGCCAGAAGACGGGGATAAAGGAGAGGCGAGTCGTGGACGGAGAGCTGGTCTCCGACATCGCCACGCGCGCGGGGGAGAAGCTGTTCGAGGAGCACGGGATCGACAGGGGGGACGTGGACTTTCTGCTGCTCTGCACGGAGTGCCCGGACTACTATCTTCCCGCGACCGCCTGCGTGGTCCAGGACAGGCTCGGGCTGAAGAAGACCACCGGGGCGCTCGACTTCAACCTGGGCTGCTCCGGTTTCATCTACGGGCTGGCCCTGGCCAAGGGGCTGATAGGGACGGGGATAGCCAGGAAGGTGCTGCTGCTGACCGCCGACACCCTCACCCGCACGGTTCACCCGATGGACAAGAGCACGCGCACGATCTTCGGCGACGCGGCGGCCGCCACCCTGGTGGAGGGCTCCGACACCGGCCGCATAGGGGAGTTCGTCCTTGGAACAGACGGCTCCGGGATGGACAAGCTGATAATCCCCGCCGGGGCGTGGGCCGCCCCCCGCTCGGCCGAGACCGCCGCCGAGCGCACGAACAAGTGGGGCAACACCCGCAGCGCGGAGAACCTGTACATGAACGGCCCGGAGGTCCTGAAGTTCACCGTCGAGACGGTGCCCCCGGCGATAAGACAGGTCCTGGAGACCCACTCGCTCAGGCTGGAGGACGTGGACCTGTTCGTCTTCCACCAGGCCACGAAGCTGATCCTGGAGCACCTCAGGAAGGAGATCGGCATCCCCGAGGAGAAGTTCTTCGTAAACATCGAGAACAAAGGGAACACTGTCAGCGCCACGATCCCGATCGCCCTGAGGGACGCGGCGGACTCCGGCAGGCTGCGACCGGGGGACAGGGTTCTGGTGGCGGGGTTCGGCGTGGGCTTCTCGTGGGGCGCCACCATTCTGAGGTGGTAACCCTCATCCGCGAAAATTACTATGATTTTGTGTTAGACTGAAGGGCGGGGCTTTCCGCCCTCGTTTTTTTGACATTTCGCCAGGGGGTGACGTGTTGAGCGACTTTTCCTTGAGGAAGTTCGTGGCCCCGGAGATCCTGTTCGGCGAGGGATCTATGGAGTACGCCGGTCAGTACGCGCGCAACCTGGGCGGCACCAGGATCTTCGTGGCCACCGATCCGGGGCTGATAGAGGCGGGATGGCTCGACCACGTGGTCGACAGCCTGCGGCGGGAGGAGCTCGACTTCGTGGTCTTCTCCGACATACGCCCCAACCCGACCGTCTCGATGGTGACCAGCGGGGCGAAGGTCTACGCCGAGAAGGGGTGCGACCTTGTGCTGGCGCTCGGGGGCGGCAGCACCATGGACTGCGCCAAGGCCATCGGCGCGGTGCACGCCAACGGCCGCCACGTACTGGAGTTCGTCGGCATCGACCGGATCCCGAGCCCGTGTCCACCCGTGATCTGCATCCCGTCCACCTCCGGAAGCGCCGCCGACGTTTCGCAGTTCTCCATAATAAAGGACGACGAGACGAAGGTTAAGTACGCGATAATCAGCAAGTCGATGGTGCCCGACCTCTCCCTGGTCGACCCGCGGGTCACCGTCACGATGGACAGGGGCCTCACGGCGGCCACAGGGCTGGACGCCCTGACTCACGCGGTCGAGGCGTACGTGTCGAGGGCCTCCTCCGACCTGACCGATCTGCACGCGCTGCACGCGATCCGACTGGTCGCCGAGAACCTTCCGGCCGTCCTCGAAGACCCCTCCGACATGACCCGCAGGACAGGGATGACCCTGGCCAGCATGCACGCGGGGCTGGCCTTCTCCAATGCGGGGCTCGGGGTGGTCCACGCCATCTCGCACAGCCTGGGAGGGCTGCTAGACCTTCCCCACGGGGAGTGCAACTCCCTCCTGCTTCGCTACGGGGTGGAGAGAAACTACCCGGCGGCCTCCGGGCGCTTCGTCGAGATCCTGAAAGCGCTCGGCGGCCGCGACGCGTCGCAGGACCCGCTGAACGAGCTGTTGAAACGACTCGACGATCTGAGG
>JAKJGK010000216.1 GCA_022704435.1 Synergistota bacterium
GTGCGTCCCGCCGGTGCCGGGGACAGACCTCGACTTCGTATGCACGGCAGAGGACGTCCTGCTTGGGCGCGCCGCACCCAAGGGGAGGGTCGTCATAATCGGCTCGGGCATGACCGGGCTCGAGACCGCGGAGACCCTGGCCATAGGTGGTTGCGAGGTCGCGCTGGTGGAGATGCTCGGCGAGCTTGGCCCCGGCATGTACCCGCTCGTGGTGATGGACGTGATGAGCCGCATCCAGCCGCACGACCCTGTGATACTGACCGGCCACAGGCTGGAGCGGATAGTCCCCGGAGCAGTGGAGCTGACGCGGCTGTCGGACGGAGGGAGGGTCGAGGTCGAGGCGGACGGCGTCGTGCTGGCCGTCGGGGTAGCCCCCAGGAGGGAGGTCGTAGAGAGCTTCAGGGCCGCCTTCCCCGATGCGGTGGTCATAGGCGACGCAAAGTGCTGCGGTCGCATACTGGAGGCCACGCAGGACGCTTGCGGAAGGGCATTCACGTTCCAACCGCGAGCATGAAAAAGGAGGGGTTTTACATGTACACGGGATACAGGATTCCGGAGGAAGAGCTCTCGAACTTCATGAAGGACGGCGCCATGAACGACCAGTACGGCATCCAGCTCTTCTTCAACACCGACCCGGAGAGGGCGAGGGAGCTGCTGCCGCCGCCGCTGGAGCCTGCGGACCCGTCCAACCCGATGTGCTACATCTACGTCGTGAACATCCGCCAACCGACCTTCTCGCCTTGGTACATGGAGGGGGGGCTTGGGATAATTGCGCGCCTGGGCGACTACGAGGGCGTCTACTTCCTCGGCCTGATGCTGAGCGGCCCGGGCGCCCTGATGGGGGTGTTCTCCGGGCGCGAGAGCTCCGGGCTGGCCAAGAAGCTGTGCGAGAGGATCCTGGTCGAGAGGACGGGCGACGTCGGCAGATGCCTCATCAGGCGCGACGGAGTGGACCTGGTGGACGTTAAGCTGAAGATGGGCTCCTACAACCAGAAGGGCTTCGGCACGCCCCAGGAGGGAAGCACGAGGGAGAAGCCGACGACCATCGGCGGAGGGTGCCTGAACCACAAATACGAGTTTGGCTGGGGCGGCATCTCCAACCTGAGGGTGAACTACTACGACAGCCCGACCAGGGTCTACTCCTGGGAACCCGCCGAGGCCGAGGTGACCCTGACCTCCTCGTTCAACGACAGGTGGGGGGAGCTGCCCGTGACCAACGTGATCGGCGCGGGCTGGATGGTCAGCGACAACTGGGTCGTAGACCAGAAGAAGATCTACGAGTACACCGACGAACAGGAGATGACGCAGGCAATGAGCCTGCTGCTGCCGGGACGCTACGACCGCTGCACGTTCCTGAAGGACCACCAGACATACGAATGATTGCCGTCGTCCCGAACGGTGCGAAGCACCGGAGGGACCTCGGGTTGGAGGCGGTCCAAGGCGAGATCCCTCCTCCCGTTGGTCGTTCGGGATGACACAAGCAGACGACCGAACGGGCGATTCTCCGTTCGTGTCGGTCGCTTGGGCGGCATGTTTCTGGCCGCCTTCCTCATTCTCGGGATGACAACAAGGCAATGGTCGATTTAATCGAAGATGAAAGGCGGGACGCGAAGATGGAGTTCGACGAAAGCTACTACAAGGGAAAGACCGCCGTCGTCACGGGGGCGGCGTCGGGCGTGGGGCTGGCGCTCATCGAGGAGCTGCTGGCCTACGGAGCGGAGAAGGTCGCCCTCGCGGACTTCAACAAGGAAAACCTTGAAAAGCATACAGCACGCCTGTCGGCGGAGTACCCAGGCAGGGTGAAGGGGATCCTCTGCGACGTGACGAAGGAGAGCGAGGTCGCGGCCATGATAGCCGGGGCCGCGGAGTTCTTCGGCGGGAGGATCGACCTGCTCGTCAACAACGCCGGGGCCGGACTGATGGGGCTGTTCGTCGCGCCACCCTCCTCCGTCTCCATTGCGGAGGTGAAGGGGGTCAAGATCCAGACCAACAGCGACTGGGAGAGGGCCTTTGCCCTCAACTTCTACGGGGCGCTGTACGGCTGCCGCGAGGTTATACCGGTGATGCGGAGGAACGGGGGCGGACAGGTTATCAACGTGATCTCCGGCATAGTCTTCTACCCAATGGCCTACCAGACGATGTACGCGGCCACAAAGTCTGCGCTCAACGGCTTGACCCTGTCCCTGCGATACGAGTACTGGGACGATAACATAAAGTTCAACTCGGCTACTCCCGGAACTACCGCCACCGGGATCTGGGGCGATACGCCTGCGCCGCAGGGCGCCCAGACTCCGAAGCAGTCGGCGAGGCGCATCCTGGCGCAGGCCTCGAGGAACAGGCGGGTCATATTCGGAGACGACCCGGACGAGGCCGGGGCGAAGAACTGCTTCCACCCCGACTACGAGGAGATCCCTGACACATACCTTCTGGAGGTGGCCAGGGCCAGAAGGGGCGGGGAGATCCGGGTCTAGAGGCGCGGCGCGGAGGGGCCGCCGGGGCTCACGCCTTCAGGGC
>JAKJGK010000217.1 GCA_022704435.1 Synergistota bacterium
CCGGCGGGGCTGGAGTGAGAACCGGCGGGGCGGGCTTGTCCGCGGGCGGAGCCGGGGTCGGCGCGGGCTTTTCAACAGGCGGAGCGGGAGCGGGCGGTAGCGCGCCCTCCGCGCCGAAGCTCAGGGATGCCGCCCTCCCCGACCGGGCCAGCAGCAGGTTGAACATCTTGAGAGCCGACCTCGCCTCCAGGAACCATCGCCCGTTCCACTCGACGCAGGAGGTAGCGAGCGGCACCAGCTCGACGTCCAGCCAGGCCGCGGACGCCCCTGACACCAGCTGCATCCTGTGGTCGCCCGCGGTCACCACCAGGGTGTCCCCCTTCACGGCCGCGCCGAGCTCGAGCAGCGATGCCATGTCCTGCGCGGAGACCAGGGTGTGTGCGCCCTGCTTCACCACCTCGGCGTTGCCCAGGGTGCGCTCGCCGCACACCAGCGCGACCCCCCCGGCCGCGGCCGCGACGGCGGTCAGCAACAGGACCGCCAGCACCGACAGCAGCGCCGGCCGCTTAAGAACCGGCCGCCGCGACATCCCTTATCACCATCGAGCAGGCGCCCACGCTGCCGGAGAACTTGAAGTCGGAACCGACCAGGTCGACGGAGCGCAGCAGGTCCATGAGGTTTCCGGCTATCGTCATGCCGCCGACCGGCGCGCCGACCTCGCCGCCCCTTATCCGGACCCCCTTGACCCCGAGCGAGAAGTCGCCGCTCACCAGGTTGATCGTGTGAAGCCCCAAGAGCTCTGTCACGAGTATCCCGTCCTCCATCCTTCGGATCATCTCCCCCGGCGACAGCTCTCCCGGCGACAGGCACAGGTTCGAGCAGCCAACGTCCGGCGTCCCCGACAGGGAGCGGCTGGCGTTGCCGGTCGACCCGACCCCGTCCATTCGGGCGTACTTCAGGTTGTACAGCCACGACCGGACCACGCCATCCTTCATTATGCAGGTCCTCGAGCAGGGGTGTCCCTCGCCGTCGAACGGGGCGGTCCCCAGTCCTCCCCTCAGGGTTCCGTCGTCGACCAGGGTGACGGCTGCGGAGGCCGCACTGTCTCCGAGTCTTCCCTTGAGCAGCGACCTGTTCTTGTGAATGTTGGAGGCGAGAAACAGCTCCCCCACGGCGTCGATGAAGGAGGCCGACGTCTCCGGGTCCAGCATCAGGTCGTACCTGCCGGTCGGGGCCAGCGTCCCCCCCAGCGTCGCGGCCGTCCTCCTCACCGCCTCGCGGGCCGTGTCCCTCGGCGACAGGGCGGACAGCAGGCGGCTCTCGTCGCCGTACCCTCCCATCTCCATGTCGTCGCCCGACGACATCACCACCGAGACCCCGCACCCGGCGGTCGCACCAGAGTACCACATCATGGACCCGGCCGAGGAGACGTACAGCACATCCTGCACCCCGTCCCCCCACGACGCGCTCCTGACCGAGATCACGCGAGGATCAGCT
This sequence comes from Synergistota bacterium, assembly GCA_022704435.1. GTDB lineage: Bacteria > Synergistota > Synergistia > Synergistales > Aminobacteriaceae > JAAYLU01. The sequence continues at coordinate 1,438 of JAKJGK010000217.1, forward strand.
CCCTTGGCCTCCTCCCACATCTCCCTGCAGAATGCCAGCCTGGCCCCTGCGTCAAGCCCCGCTATGCAGGGGTCGCTCAGCCCCAGGTCGTCGTCCGACGGCGACCATCGCGGGGCAAGGGCGACATACGGGTCCTCCTCGCACGCGCGACAGTTGGCGAGGCTCCACTCCACGGCCTCCTCGAGGCGATCCCTCCCAAGGGAGCCTACGCGCGCCGCTCCCTGGCGGCCCGCGGAGTCAAGCGTGCGAACTCCTATCGCCTCCGAGAAGCCCGAGACCGTCTCCTCCGGTTCACCGTCGATCAGCGACAGGGAGTGCTCGACGCCGAAAATGTACATGGCGTCCGCGGCGGCCGCTCCCCTCTTAAGGGCCCGTTCTACCGCGAAGGCCGCGGCGGCCTCTGCGGCTCCCCTGTCCAGAACGCCGGTCACGAAGCGGCGGCCTCCTCCAGGATGACCGCTGCCGCAGCCTTCACCTGCTCGGTCGACACGTCGAGGTGGGTGACGAGGCGGAACCGGCCGTCGGCGACCGCGTTGAACAGCACACCCCTGGCGGCGCAGCGGACGTGCAGGTCCTCGCCGACCCCGTCCGGCACCGTGCAGTAGACCATGTTGGTGGGCTTGTCGTTCCTCTCCACCATTATGACGTCACCGGCGGAGAGCAGGTCTGCCAGCAGCGCCGCGTTCTCGTGATCCTCCTCCAGCCTGCCGATGTTGTGCTCGAGCGCGTAAAGCCCCGCAGCGGCCAGCACACCGGCCTGTCTCATGCCGCCACCGAGGCGTTTCCTCCAGTGCCTGGCGGTATCCACGAAGTCTCGACGCCCGCACAGCACGCTGCCCACCGGCGCTCCAAGCCCCTTGGACAGGCAGAACTGCACCGAGTCGACGCTCGAGGCGAAGTCGGCCGCGCGGCAACCCCACGCCGTCGCTGCGTTGAAGATTCGCGCGCCGTCTATGTGCACCGCCAGCCCGTGCCTTCTCGCCTCGTCCGCCGACGCGCGGATGCGCTCCGGCGACGACGCCAGCCCGCCCATGCGGTTGTGGGTGTTCTCCAAGCAGAGCAGGCGCGCCGGGG
>JAKJGK010000065.1 GCA_022704435.1 Synergistota bacterium
GCGTGGTGCTGCAGGGCATACTGGCCAACCCGCTTGCGGAGCCATACACTCTTGGGATCGCCTCGGGGGCCGCCCTCGGGGCCTCGGCAGCGATATGCCTAGGGAGCTCGTTCGTGTCGACCGCGGCCTTCGCCGGCGCGGTCGTCGCCCTGCTGCTGTCGTTGCTGCTGGCATGGCGCTCGGGCGGACTGTCTCCTCTGCACATGGTCCTGTCCGGGATAGTCGTGGGCGCGGTCCTGTCCGCCGGGGTCACCCTCATGAAGGCCATCGCCGGGGAGCGCGTCTCCTCGATAGTTCTATGGCTTATGGGCAGCTTCTCGGGGGCGACGATGGAGGGTGCCGGGAGGATCGCGGCCGCCGGATTGGCTCTGTTCGCCGTCGCTTGGTGGTGGGGCGGCGAGCTAGACGCCATATCGCTGGGGGAGGGGCGGGCCGTCTACCTCGGGGTGAACGAGCGCCTGGTCAAGACCGTCCTGCTGGCGCTGGCGTCGCTCGCGGCCGCGGTGACCGTGGCCTCGCACGGCATCATAGGTTTCGTCGGGCTGGTGGGGCCACACCTGCTGAGGATGGTCGCGGGGCCCTCTCACAGGCGTCTGCTGGCCGCCTCCTGCCTGGCCGGGGCGTGTCTGCTGGCCGCCGCCGACGGCGCGGCGCGCGCCCTGGGAGAGCTGCCGGTGGGGGTGGTCACCTCTCTCGCGGGCGGCCCGGTCTTCTGCTGGATCCTGGTCAGGGGGGGAGGAGGCAGATGAAAGTTCTTCCAGTTGCCGCGGAGCGCGGAATAGTGCTGGACCGGGTCTCCGCCGGATACGGGCGAAGGCCGGTGCTGGACTCCGTGTCCGCTGTCTTCCGGCCGGGAGCGGTGACAATGTTGCTCGGGCCGAACGGGAGCGGCAAGAGCACTCTGCTTCGCCTGCTCGGAGGTGCCCTCCCCTTTTCGGGTAGCGTGCGCCTGGACGGCAGGCCGTTGAAGGAGCTGAGCCACCGCCAGAGGGGGAGGATGATCGGCGTGGTCTCCCAGAGCCCCTCCCTCGCATTCCCGTTCAGGGTGGACGAGGTTATTCTGCTGGGCAGGCTTCCGCACAGGAAGTTCCTCTGCGGCTGGACGGAGGAGGACTTCGAGCGGGCGCGAGAGGCGGCGCGCGAGATGGAGCTGGATGGACTGCTGTCGCGCACCGCTCCCTCGCTGTCCGGCGGCGAGAGGCAGAGGCTGATGATAGCGCAGGTGATAGCCCAGGACCCTGTGATAATGCTTCTGGACGAGCCGTCCTCCGCCCTCGACCCGAGGCACGCCCTTCGCCTGTTTCGATTCTTGAGGAGGAGGGCGGACGAAGGGGCCACCGTGGTGGCGGCAGTGCACGACATAAACCTGGCCGCGGAGCACGGCGATCACGTCTGCATACTAAAGGGGGGGCGGGTCGCGGCCGCGGGGGAGGCCGGCTCGCTGTCGGCGCAGCTCCTGTCCGAGGTGTACGGCACGCGGTTCGAGCCGCTGGGGGAGTCCTCCGCGGGTGACGGAGGGAGGCGAAGGCTTTGGCGCGCCGTATGATCGCGTTGGCGCTGGCCGTGGCCCTCGCCATGTCGCACGCGACGTCCGCCCTGGCGGCCGAGGTCGTCGTCACGGGCGACGACGGGGTCGCGGTGGTGCTTGCCGCACCGGCCCGGAGGATCGTGTCGCTCTACGCAGGGCACTCCGAGAACATAGTGGCGCTCGGCGGGGGGCACGCCCTCGTCGGAGTGGCTGAGGGGGACGACCCGGACCTGTTCCCGGGGCTGCCCAGGCTCCCGATAAGGGTCGACGCGGAGAGGATCCTCGCCCTCGAGCCGGACCTCCTTCTGATCAGGCCATTCGCCGAGAGCGTGAACGAGGGAGTCCTCAGGACCCTGTCGCAGGGAGGAGTCCCCGTGCTCTCGCTCTCTCCGCCGCTGCCTGCTACAATGGAGTCCTACCTGGATCGCCTGTCGACCGTGACGGGCGCTGGGGACGGCGCGGCCGCCTGGAGAAGGGCACTGAACGATCTGGAGAACCAGGTTTCGCCCAGGCGACGTCCCAGGGTCTTCCTCGAGACCTCCGGCAAGGGGCTGCGCACATGCTCGCCCGACTCCTGGGCCGCCATGCTCATCTCGCTGGCCGGGGGGGAGAACGCCGCTGCGGATGCGGTCCCCCTGCGCGAGGGCAGCTCTATTGCCCCCTGGGGGGAGGAGCGGCTGCTGGAGCTCGCAGAGCGAGGGCTGGATTTCTACGTGGTCCAGGCCGGGCCGATGAACCAGGTCGCGATGGACGACGTGCTGGCAAGGCCGTGGATCTCCGGCCTGCGCGGCGCCAGGGTCGTTGTGATCGAGGAGGAGGAGATCAGCAGACCGTCGCTTCTAAGGATGGAACGGACCGTCAGGAGGCTGAGGACCCTGTTTGAGGGGGAGCGGCTCGCGGAGGGGGACGAGGCAAGATGAAATTCTGGGGAGTGGGGTTGGGGCCGGGCGACCCGGAACTGGTGACCCTGCGGGCGCTCAGGGTGCTCGGGGAGGCGGACGTGGTCTTCGTCCCCTGTTCCGAGAGGGGCGGGGAGAGCATCGCGGGCGGCATACTGGACGCGCACCTGCTGCGACGCACCCTGCCGTTCCATTTCCCGATGATTCGGGACGAAGGGGAGCGCGACGCTCTGATAAGGGCGGAGCTGGAGGATCTGCTGCCGGAGTGGAGCTCGGCCAAAAGCCTGGCTCTGCCGGTCATCGGCGACTCCGCGCTGTACGCCACGGCAGCCTACCTGTACGACGCCCTCAGGAGCCTCGTGCCGGAAATCGAGCTTGGACTGGTTCCGGGCGTGTCCGCCCACTCGCTGGGCTCCTGCGCGGCCGGGCGCTTCCTGGCGCTCGGGGACGAGCCGTTGTGCCTGACGCCGGGCACCGCGCCGTTCGAACGCATAGTCGCGATGCTGTCGGCGGCGGATGCCGCGGTGATCTACAAGCCCTCCGCCGTCGGGGATCGTCTGCGCGAGGCGGCGGAGATGAGCGGTCCTTGGAGGACCGTGCTGAGGATAGACCGAGCTGGACTGCCTGACGAGAGGGTGCTGGAGGGGGATGCGGCGCTCGCCCCGTCAGGCGAGTACCTCAGCGTGGTGCAGCTCCTGCGGCTTCGATGAGGCGCGGGCGGCGGTTGTCCCATGGCTAGCTCCTTCGACTGGCTCGGCCTGCTGAAGGGCGAGATCACGCTCGTCCTGACGGTTGCGGCGGGGCTGGCGTTCGGCAAGCTGTTGCTGGCCCTGTCCGTGCCCGAGAGGGTCATGCGGCTGCTTCTCCCGGAGGGGAGGAGGACGTCGCGCACCCAGCCGGACATCCTGTTTGCCCTCGCGCTCAGCCTGGGCTCCTCCAGGGCGGGAGCGGCGATAGTGGCCGAGGCCCGCCGGGAGGGGCGGGTCACCGACCGGGAGGCTGTCTTCGGAACGCTCATGCAGGCCTTTCCCGGCTACCTGAAGCGCTTCGTGGTGACCTTCCCGACGGCCCTCGGGCTGGCAGGACTCGCCGGGGCGGTCTTCTCGCTGGTGGTTCTTCTCCGCAGCTTCGTCCGCTTCGTCTTCTTCCTTTTCCTCGTGAGACGGCCTGCGGGGGATGAGGCCGTGCGCGAGGCGACCGGGGCCTGCGACGACGGGGTTGCGGAGATGCCACGGGGCGGCCGCCTGCCGCTTCTGCGCACCCTGTCCCTCACTCTGCCCCTTGCCTGCACCGTCTACGCCCTGGCCTACCTGCTTACGCCGTCCATTCAGCGCCTCTTCGAGGAGAGGGGCGCGTGGTTCCCGCTGCTGTCGAGCGCCGGATGGACGGTGGCGGCCGCCTCCTTCGCCCACGCAAACGCGGCGCTCAGCGTGGCCGGCGGGGCGATAGCCGCAGGAACCCTCACTACCGCGCAGGGGGTGCTGGCGTTGCTGGTCGGAAACATGCTGGCCGCTCTGTCCAGGGTGCTCAGGCAGGACCTCGCCTTCTGGCTGGGGATTTTCCCCGGTAGGATGGTGCGCTCGCTCTTCTTCTGGAACTACTTCACCCTGGTTGCGCTGATGCTGGCAAGCATCGCCATAGCGGCTGTGCCTGTGGTCATGGGCTGCTAGTATCGCGGGACTGTCGGCATCGCGACCACCGGCGCTTTTACACCCGGCTCGGTGAAAAACCGCCGCCCCTGCATCGGGACGGCGGTTCGACTTTTGTCGCCGGGAAGAGCGGGACTCAGGCCCTTCCGGTCTCGGCGAGCCTCTTCTTGTCCTCCTCCGTCATGTAGGCGACCGTCCCGCCGAACAACGCCATGACCAGCACCACCAGCGGCATGGACAGGTTGAAGAAGGACCACTTCCAGTACTGGGCGGTGGTCACGCCGAGCGCGCCGGTCAGGAAGACTCCGCAGGTGTTCCACGGGATAAGGGCGCTGGTGACCGTGCCGGTCGCCTCCAGGGCGTTGGACAGGGTCTTGGGGTGCAGCCCCATGTCCGTGTATCTCTTGGCGAACATTCGCCCGGGGATGACTATCGAGATGTACTGCTCCGGCATGGTCATGTTGCTGAACAGGCACGACAGCTCGGTCGCGAAGATCAGGCCGACCACGCCCTTGAAGAGGCGGGTGATCCTGTCGACTATGACCTCGAGCTGGCCGGTGAGCTCCACTATTCCGCCGAACATCATGGCGATTATCGTCAGCGAGATGGAGAACATCATTCCCTCGAGGCCGCCCTTGGTCAGCAGGTTGTCGATGATCTCGACCCCGGACTCGCTTACGTAGCCGTAGTGTCCGCTGTTCAGGATCGCGCCGAGCGACGCGCCCTGGAAGAGCGGCGCCAGGACCGCCGCCGACAGGATGCCGATCACTATGCCGGGGATGGCCGGCATCTTCATGGCGATCGCCACGATGACTATGAGCGGGGGCAGCAGGAGGACCGGGTTGATGGTGAACTGGTCCAGGATGCCCTTCTGGATGGCGATGACGTTGTCGAGCGACGCGCTCTCGACCGCGTAACCGCTGCCGATGTAGCTGAACGCCGCCAGGGTTATGGCGTAGGCTATCACGGTGGACGGGATCATGTGCTTGACGTGGGTGAACACGTCCGTGCCCGCCATCGCGGGGGCGAGGTTGGTAGTATCCGACAGCGGGGACATCTTGTCGCCGAAGTAGGCGCCGGAGATTACCGCACCTGCGGCCACCTCCACCGGCACGTTAAGACCGTGGGCTATCCCTATCAGGGCAACGCCCATCGTCCCGGCCGTGCCCCAGGATGTCCCCGTGGCCAGCGAGGTTATCGAGCAGATCAGCAACGCCGCAGGCAGGAAGATCTTCGGGGAGAGGATGTTCAGCCCGTAGTAGATCATCGCGGGCACGACTCCCGAGATCATCCAGACCCCGATGAGGATTCCGATTATCGCCAGGATGATAATTGACTGCATGGCCCGGTTGATCCCGGCGATCATGGCCTGCTCCAGGTCGGCCCACTTGTAGCCCAGGTGCAGCCCCATGATCCCGGCTATGATGACCCCGCAGAACATCGGGATGTGAGGGTCGATTCCGTAGACGATGATGCTCACCGCCATGATGACCATGAGCAGGATAAAAGTAATAAGCGCCTCCTGCAGGTTCGCCTTTCTTGCCACTCTCTCCTTCAAAGGTTACACGCCCTTTCCATAGGTTGTCCAGACATTGGGATGCAGCATCGGCGTCAGTTAAGAAATCGTCATCCCTCCTTTCTGCCAGGGGTGATCCATGCTCCACCGGGCCTTCAGGGTCGTCCGCGTGAGAGCAGCCTGGCCACCTCCACGGCCGCGTAGGTGATGATCAGGTCCGCGCCCGCGCGGCGCAGCGCGAAGTGGGCCTCCAGCAGGCCGCGCTCCTCGTCCAGCGCCCCGGCGGCGATGGAGTGGCGGAGCATCATGTACTCGCCGCTCACCAGGTAGCAGGCCAAGGGCAGCATGGTCGCCTCCCTCAGGCGGGACAGGATGTCCATGTAGAGCAGTGAGGGCTTCACCATAAGTATATCAGCACCCTCCTCCTCGTCCAGCAGCGATTCGCGGATGGCCTCCCTCCAGTTGGTGGACGGGGCCTGGTAGCCGCGACGGTCTCCGAAAGAGGGTGCGCTGCCGGCCGCCGCCCGGAATGGACCGTAGAAGGCGGAGGCGAACTTGGTGCTGTAGCTCATGATAGGCGTGGATTGAAAGCCTCCATCGTCCAGAGCCCTCCTGATGACCGCGACCTGCCCGTCCATCATCGCGGAGGGGGCCACGGTGTCGGCCCCGGCCCGCGCGTGGCTGAGCGCGATGCGACCCAGCATCGCCGCCGACGGGTCGTTGTCCACCCTGCCGTCCTCGGTCAGCAGGCCGCAGTGCCCGTGGTCCGTGTACTCGCACATGCAGACGTCTGACACCAAGTGGACCTGGTCTCCCCAGCGATCCTTCAGCGTGTGAAGCGCCCGCTGCACCGGCTGGTCGTCGCGCCAGGCGGTGCTCCCCGCCGGGTCCTTCTTCGTGGGCAGCCCGAACAGGATGAAGGATTTCACGCCCGCGTCGAGGGCCTGCTCGACCCCCTCCCCGACACGATCCACGCTCCAGTGGTCCACTCCGTGCAGGCCGGGGATCGGGTTGCGCACCCCGGTCCCCGGCACCACGAACAGGGGGAGCACAAGCTGCCTCGGCTCCAGAGACACCTCCCTGAGGCTCTCCGCCAACAGCCGATTCTCCCGCAGTCTGCGAAGCCGCACGCGCGGCGTCTCGCTGTTCATCATCTTGCTACCTCCTCGTAAACGGCATCCAGGGCTTCAACGAGCCCCCGATGATCCGAGCTCCTCATGACAACGGGCTTCCTGCCGAAGCGTCGCTCGACTGCTGCGGCGCAGGTCTCCCCCCACGCCACCAGCGCCGCGCCCTTCGGGGGAGGGGCGCGGCCCTCCCAGGCCGCCGCAAGAGCCGCGCTGCCGAAGACCACCGCGTCCAGTCCGCAATCCTCCCACATGGACTCGAATGCGTCAATGCCTGGCGGTTTGCACGGAACCATCCGGTACGCCGGGATGTCGACCGGCACGCCCCCTCGCGCCGCGACGGCCTCGCCCGGCAGGGGAGAGCCCGCCTCGTTCCTGAAGAAGGCCACCCTGTCTCCGGGCCTCACGGCGTCGGCCATCAGGGTGGCGAGCGACTCCGAGGTGGACTCGCGGGGGACAGCGTCTGCCCTTATCCCGAAGGATGAAAGGGCGGTCGCGGTGCCGTCCCCTATTGCCGCCACCCTCCCCCGGATGCGGCGGGGGTCGATCCTACCGGGCAGAAGCGCCGCCCCCCTAGGGCTGGTCAGCACCACCCAGTCCGCCCTGGCGAGCTCCTCCTCCGCGCCGGGGGAGCGGATCTCCTCTAGCTTAAGCAGCGGAAGGCTGTATGCGTCCGCTCCAAGGGCCTCAAGGCGCCTGGCCGTGTCCCAGCTCTCCGGGAATGGACGGACGACCGCGACCTGAAGCCCGCGCAGCCGCCCCCTGTCCGGGGCGAGCTCCATCCTCGCCGCGTCCCCGACTGCTAGGATGCACGGGCTGGGGGCTCCCAGCGAATCCGGGCCGCGGAAGCGCACCAGGCGCGACCTGCCCCAGCCGCCCCACACAACCGCGGCGCACGGTTCGTCCGGCCTCATGCCCCCCTGCCGCAGCAGCGGGTGAAGCTCCCCCCAGGAAGACGCCCCCATGTACACGGCCTTCGTGCCGCCCAGCGAGCCTATGCTCCTCCACAACTCGGCGTTAGGGGACTCCCCTCCGGCCGAGTGACCGGTAACCAGTGTGATTGAGTCGGCGACCCCTCTGTGAGTCGGGGGTATGCCGGCCGCCCCCAGGCCGCCTATGGCCGCGGTGATGCCAGGCGTGTAGGTCCACGGAATCCCCGCCTCGCTCAGGGCGATGGCCTCCTCGCCGCCGCGCCCGAATACGAAGGGGTCGCCCCCCTTCAGCCTGACGACGTTGTCGCCGCTCCGTCCGAGCCTCACCAGCAGTTCGTTGACGTCTCCCTGGTTGTGCGAAGGCCTCCCCTTGCGCTTGCCGACCGGGTGAAACTCGCACCCCTCCGGTGCCAGCTGCAGCAGGTCCGGGTGGATCAGGCTGTCGTACACCACGTGGGCGGCCTCCTGCAGCAGCTCCCTCGCCCTCAGGACGAGCCACAGGGGGCCGCCGCACCCTGCTCCGACGAGGTGGACGGTCATCTCGCGCCTCCCCCCGACAGGGCTGCCCGAAGGGCGCGCACATCCCGGCCTCCCTGCGACGCCCCCGGCGCGGCGGGCTGTTCGAGGACGAAGGAGTTCAGCAGTCGGGTCGCGAGGGGCTCGCCGCGGAATTTCGCCGCAAGTTCTATCCCTGCGGCATCAGCCTCCTCGGGGCTGACGACCCTGGCTTCCAATTGCAGCTCCGTCGATTCTCCACCGTCGCAATCCAGGATCTCCGCCCGGATCAGCATGTCCTCCCCGTCGAACTTCGCCAATGCCCCGAAGGGGACGTGGCACCCCACCCCGAGCGAGCGCAGGAGGGCCCGCTCGGCCGTGGCGCACAGGTGGGCGTTTCTGTCGGTGATCTCCGCTCCTATCCTGAAGAGGTCTCCGTCAAGCGGCGTTTCCAGGGCCACGACCCCTTGGCAGGGGGCGGGCAGGAAGGGCAGGATCGAGCGGTGCGGCGCGCTTATACCCAGCCGCTCGAGCCCCGCCCGGGCCAGCACGATGGCGTCCAGCTCCCCGCACTGCAGTCTGCGGACGCGAGTCGGGATGTTCCCCCTGAGCTCCACAACCCTGAGGTCGGGCCGCGCTCGAAGAAGCTGCGCGCGGCGGCGCGGGCTCGATGTCCCGACCGAAGCGCGAGGACGAAGGGTGTTCAGGTCTCGGTCCTCCCTGCACAGAAGGACGTCCTCGGGAGCTTCGCGACCTGATACCGCGGCTATCCCCAGCCCATCTCCGCAGCTTGACGGAAGGTCCTTCAGGCTGTGGACCGCGCCGTCCCCCTCGCCGCGCAGGAGCGCCTCCTCTATGCAGCTGGAGAAGGCCCCGGAGCCGCCGAAGGACTTGAGCGGGCTGGACTTGTCCCTGTCGCCCCTGGTGACGACTCGCCTGATGGCGACGTCGTGGCCTAGGGCGCGGAGGGGCGCCGCGATCATCTCCGTCTGAACTATGGCAAGGTCGCTGCCGCGTGTGAGCAGTATCATCCATTCTCTCCTTCCAGAAGACGCGCGAGGCGGCGCTTCAACTGCCCGGACCCTGCCGGAGAGCGCCCTCCGCTCGAAACTCCGATCAAGAACCACTCGCCTCCTTCGACGTGCACGCGCCGGGTGGCGGGCCGCATTGCCCGCGGATGGCGAGCAGTCCCGCGGGCGCACCTCGCGGACTTCAGCGTCCGCGACGAAGCCTCGTTCAACTCAACCCGGAACTGGGCCGCAAGGGACCAGCTCCCCAGCTCGGCCGCCCCGCAGCAGTTCAGCAGACACCCCGTCCCGGCGGCGAGGGGGAGGACTTCCATGGTGACATCGCGCGGCAGGGCCAGCAGCGCGAGCGCGTGCTTCTCGAAATCGCCTCTCTCCACCTTGCGCCTCTCCCACTCGAGGAGCCCGTCTCGCGCGTATCCAGCGAGCTCCGGCGCGGCCTCCGGCGATACCAGCCTGACCGCCGCACCCGCGTCCAGCAGCGTCTCGATCTTGCGAAGGCCGACCGCCCCTCCGCCCACCACGAGGAGGGGGCCGGCAAGGTTGTTCACGCAGATCATCAGGGAGGTTCCTATCGGGGGAGGGAGGCGATTCATGCCGGTCAAGACTCCGGCCCTCCTTCTGTTGCCAGCTCTCGGCCGTACCCCCTGCGGTCCAGCAGCAGACCGCAGGACTCCTCGGCCGACGCGCCAGGGAGCAGTATGAGTGTGCGCATGTCGACCCTGTCCGGTACGAGGTCTGACAGGGCCAGGCGGCAGGCGGACTGTCCGGGCCGCCCGGCGTCGCGCACAAGGTAGGCGCGGCTGTAGCCGTGCCTCGCGAAGATGCGCCTGACCGCCGCCAGTTTATCGTCTATCTCCCGGCGGACCGGGTTGTAGACCGCCACCGTCAGGCCTGACGCGGCGGCCCCCTCCAGCGCGCGCTCGACCGCGCTCCAGGGTTGAAGGTAGTCCGAGAGCGAGAGCAGGACGACGCCGTTGACGTAGGGGGCGCCCAGGAGCTGGGAGGTCGCCTGCACAGCCGTGAGGCCGGGGTGGACCGTGGCCCTCGCCCGCCCGAGGGAGGCTCGAAGGGCGAGCCCGGCCAGTCCGAACAGGACGGGGTCACCGCCCGACAGCAGGGCGACCCTGTGTCCTTCCTCCGCCAGCGACACCGCCCTCTCAACCCGCTTCTCCTCCTCGCCCATCGTGTAGCGCTCGACCGCCTTGCCCGCGAGCCACTCGGGGGGAAGCAGGTCCACGTAGAGGGAGTAGCCTACCACGGAGTCCGCCTCGTCGAGGGCCCTCTTGGCGGACAGGGTCATGAGCCCCCCGTCGCCCGGCCCGGTGCCGATGATGGCCAGCGAGCCGGCCTGTCGCTCAGGCTCTTCGCCGGTTTCGATGTCTACGGCGGCGGCCCCTTGGCGTGTGGTGGAGATCGAGAGTGCCACCGTGACGCCGTCGGCGGCCAGCCTGGGCCCCAGCAGCCTTCCGGCCGAGGCCGCGCAGGGCTCCGCGACGCCGGGCAGGTCCAGGTGCCTCGATGCCGCCGATGCGGAGAATTGATCCCCGAGACCTGCGATCACGTTGCGCCGGACGACGGTCAACGGGACCCCGAGCCCCGCCGCCAGCTCGATCAGGCCGGGCTCGTCCATCTTCTCGTCCACGGTGCGTATCTCGCCTATCGCCTCCGGGAGCAGGGAGTGCATCCGAAGGGCCTCAAGCAGCACCGAGCGAATCTTCGCCTGCGGAACGCCCCTGCGACAACCCACGCCGGCCGTCACGCACCTTGGCACCAGCTGCACGCCTGTCGCAGCGGGGTGGTCGCCCGGCGAGATCAGGACGTCGGCCGACGACCTGTCGGCGGGCAGGTACTCCTCGGGCAGAGCTGGAAGCAGGTCGGGGATGTCGGTCCAGCAGGTCAGGCTGCCGGCCTCCAGCAGGGCCCCGTTGACGGCCGCGAGCCTCTCCTTTCCCAGCACCCTCCAACCCAGGCGCGACGCCAGGAGATCCGGCGCCACCAGTCCCGCCCTGTCGCTGCTGGTGGTCAGGATCGGCGACACGCCCAGCGCGGACGCGAGCCTCTCGGACAGGTCCGATCCGCCCCCCAGATGGGCGCCGGTGACGGGCAGCACCACCCTCCCGTCCTCGGATACCACAACCACCGCGGGGTCCGACGCCTTGTCCGAGAGGTGCGGGGCGACGCCCCTGACCGCTATCCCTAGCGAGGATACGAAGACCAGCGCGTCGACGCGACCCCAGCGCGAGGCCACCGCCTCCCTCAGCCCTCCCGGTGGCACCCTGACGACCTCTCCGAAGTCCGACAGCCTGCGAGCCGTCGCATCTCCCCTGGCGGAGAAGCAGAGGATGACCGCGCTCATCGCAGCCCCCCCGAGGCCTCGCCGCCTCGGCGAGATCCGTGGGAGAAGTCGGGCGAGTAGAGCAGGCTCCTCGCGCCGCGCTCCCCCACGCACTCGCCGACCACTATCAGGGCGTGGCGCGTTATCCCGCGCTCCCTCATCAGGGGGGGCAGGTCGCGGAGGGTGGAGGTCAGGACAATCTCGTCCCCC
>JAKJGK010000066.1 GCA_022704435.1 Synergistota bacterium
GCTTGACAACAAGCTCGCCCGCCAGGCGATAAACTACGCGGTCGACAAGCAGGCGATAGTGGACGCGGTCTACTTCGGGCTGGGAATGCCGGCGAGGGGCCCGCTCTCCCCCGTGATCTGGGGGTTCGACCCGAACAGGGGGGACGCCTACCCCTACAACCCGGAGAAGGCCAGGGAACTCCTGGCCGAGGCCGGTCTTGCCGACGGCTTCGACATGACCATCTTCTGCGACGCCAGGACGGAGAGGACCAGCACCGCCGAACTAATCCAGGCCTATCTCGCGGACATCGGGGTTAGGGCGAGCATCGAGCTCATGGAGTGGAGCGCCCTCCTCTCCGAGACGGCAAAGGGCATCGGCGGCGGCTTCCTGCTCGGCTGGACCGGCACCGGTGACGCGGACGGCGGGCTCGTGCCGATCATTCACTCGGCCAACATCGGCTCGTCCAACCGCTTCCGCTACAGCAACAAGAATCTGGACGACCTGCTCGACAGGGGCGGCGCCGAGCTCGACCAGGACGCCCGCCTCAAGATATACGCCGAGGCCCAGGAGCTGATCGTGGACGAGTGCCCGCTCCTCTTCCTCGCGGTGCAGGAGATCACGGCGGCGTCCTCGAAGAGCGTCGAAGGGTTCAGGCCCTACCCGAACTTCATCCCCCCGCTTCACGGGGTCTCTCTCTCCGAATAGCGGAACGTCCATGAGCGGCCGCCTCCCGGCTCGGTCCGGGAGGCAGCCGCAATACACGGGAGTGTGTTGCCCATGCTTCGATATTTCTTGAGGAGACTGCTGCTCCTCATTCCTGTTCTACTCGGGGTGTCCGTCGTGATATTCTCGATCGTCCACCTCGCCCCGGGGGACCCGGCGGAGGTGATGCTCGGCCCGAGCGCGACCCAGGAGGACATAGCCAACCTGAGGGAGCAGCTCGGGCTGAACAGGCCGCTGTATGTGCAGTACGGGGCGTTCCTGGGCAACGCGCTCAGGGGGGACCTGGGGCGGTCCATGAGGTCCAACGCGCCGGTGGTGGAGGAGATAATGGACCGATTCCCCGCCACACTGACCCTGGCCGTGCTGGGGATGGCGTTCGCAATCGGCATCGGGCTGCCGCTCGGGCTGCTGGCGGCGCTCAAGCAGAACACCTGGATCGATGCCCTGTGCAGCTTCGTCGCGCTCGCCGGCTTCTCCATCCCGAACTTCTGGATAGCGCTGATGCTCATGCTGCTCTTCTCGATATACATCCCCATCCTGCCATCCTCTGGCATAGACTCGTGGAAGAACCTGGTCATGCCGACCATCGTGCTGGGGGTGCAGACCATGGCCGTCATAGCCAGGATGACCAGATCGAGCATGCTCGAAGTCATCAGGCAGGACTACGTCCGGACGGCCAGGGCCAAGGGCATATCCGACAGGCTCGTGCTCACGCGCCACATCCTGAGCAACGTCATGATCCCGGTCGTGACGATAGCAGGCCTCTACTTCGGTCATTCTCTCGGCGGGGTGGTCGTAACCGAGACGGTGTTCTCCATACCGGGGCTGGGGAGGCTGATAGTGGACGCTATCCGCTCCCACGACTACCCTGTGGTGCAGGGGGGAGTACTCTTCTTCGCCCTGTGCGTCGGCGTCGTGAATTTGCTGGTGGACATGCTCTACGCCGCCCTGGACCCCAGGATCAAGGCGCAGTACCGCGCGGCGAGATGAAGGGAAGGAAAGAGCTATCATGAACAGTGCAGGCAGATCATACTCAACGCTCGCCGCCTGCGGCGTCGCCGGGGAGAAGAGACGCAGCCCCTGGTGGGAGGTGTGGCGCCGCCTCCGAAGGAACAGGGCGGCCCTCGTCGGAATGGGAGTCATAATAATGCTCGTCATGGTGGCGATACTCGCCCCGGTGCTGACACCGTACGACCCGAACAAGACGGACATGAAGGCAAGGCTGCAGAGGCCCTCGCTCTCGCATCCGCTGGGCACGGACAACTTCGGGCGCGACATGTTCAGCCGCGTGCTGTACGGCAGCCGCATATCCCTGTACGTGGGCTTCGTGGCGGTGGGCATAGGCGCGATCTTCGGCGGGGTCCTCGGGGCTGTGGGAGGCTACTACGGCGGCAGGCTGGACAACTTCATCATGCGCTGCATGGACGTGCTGCTGGCCATCCCGCAGATAATCCTGGCCATCGCCATCGTCGGAGCGCTGGGGACCAGCCTGGTCAACCTGATGATCGCGGTGGGCATCAGCCAGCTCCCGAGGTACGCCCGCGTGGTGAGGGCGTCCGCCCTCACGGTCAGGGGGCAGGAGTTCGTGGAGGCGGCCAGGGCCGTCGGGGCGAGGGACGTTCGGATAATAGTCGAGAACATCCTGCCGAACTGCATGGCGCCGATAATCGTGCAGAGCACCCTGGGCGTTGCGCAGGCTATTCTGTCCGCCGCCGCCCTCTCGTTCCTGGGGCTGGGGATTCAGCCGCCCACCCCGGAGTGGGGCTCGATGCTCAGCGCCGGGCGCCAGTTCCTGCGCCAGGCCCCCTACCTGTCGTTCTTCCCGGGGCTGGCGATCTCCATAGTGGTGCTGGCCCTTAACATCTTCGGAGACGGGCTGCGGGATTCGCTCGATCCCAAGCTCCGCCAGTAGGCCCGGAGGCTGTGTCATGAACGGACCCCTGTTGGAAGTCTCGGATCTGAGCGTGGTCTACAGGACGTACGAGGGCACCGTGGCGGCGGTGAACGGGCTTGGCTTCTCCCTGCACAGGGGGAGGACCCTGGGGCTGGTCGGCGAGAGCGGAGCGGGCAAGACCACCACCGCCCTGTCTATAATGGGGCTGGTGCCCTCCCCGCCCGGGGTCGTCGAGAGCGGCAGGATAATCTTCGACGGCCAGGACCTGCTCCGCCTGCCGGAGCGCGAGATGAAGAGGATACGCGGGAACAGGATCTCCATGATCTTCCAGGACCCTATGACCTCGCTGAACCCGGTGCTCACGGTGGGGTTGCAGATCTCGGAGGCGCTCGCGGCGCACCAGGACCTGTCCGAAGCCGAGGCCGAGAGAAGGGCGGCGGAGATGCTGGAGAGAGTGCAGATCCCGGCCGCCCGCTACCGGGAGTATCCGCACGAGTTCAGCGGCGGGATGCGCCAGCGCGTGGTCATAGCCATGGCCCTGGCGTGCAATCCCTCGCTTATAATCGCGGACGAGCCGACCACCGCGCTCGACGTCACCATACAGGCGCAGGTGCTGGAGCTCATGAAGAGCCTGAAGGAGGAGTTCGCCACGTCGATGATCATGATAACCCACGACCTTGGAGTCGTGGGCGAAGTCTGCGACAACGTGGCGGTGATGTACGCCGGGCGCATAGTCGAGACCGGGTCTCTGGAGCAGGTGTTCAGCGACGCCCTCCACCCGTACACCCGGGGGCTGTTCCGCTGCATCCCGGACATCGAGGAGGAGTTGTCCGTGATCCGCCCCATAGAGGGGCTTATGCCGGAGCCGCTCGACCTTCCCTCCGGGTGCGCCTTCCACCCGCGCTGCCCGCGGTGCATGGAGATCTGCAGGACCAGGGTCCCCGAGGCGATCGAGAGGGACGGGCACGGCGTGATGTGCCATCTTTTCTCGGAGGGAGGGGGCGGCGACCATGCCTGAGCTCGTCAAGGCGGAGAACCTGGTGAAGCACTTCCCCGTCGCCGCGGGCAGGGTGCATGCGGTCGACGACGTCTCTTTCTCCATCATGGAGGGCGAGACGCTGGGGCTGGTCGGCGAGTCCGGCTGCGGCAAGTCGACCACCGGACGCCTGCTGGTGCGGCTGATAGAGGCCACCTCAGGGCGGATTCTATACCGGGGGCGGGACATCGCGTCCATGAACGGGAGGGAGCTGCGCCAGGCCAGGAGACAGGTGCAGATCATTTTCCAGGACCCCTTCTCCTCGCTCGACCCGCGCAAGTGCATCGGTGAGACCATAGGCAAGCCGCTGGAGATCTTCGGGGTAGGCTCCGGGCGAGAGCGGGAGGGCATGGTCGACGTCCTGATGGAGAAAGTCGGACTCAGCCCCCGCCTTTACTACAAGTACCCGCACGAGCTCGACGGAGGACGCCGCCAGCGGGTGGGCATAGCCCGCGCCCTGTCGCTGTCGCCGGACTTCATCGTATGCGACGAGCCCGTCTCCTCGCTTGACGTCTCGATACAGGCGCAGATACTGAACCTGCTGCAGGAGCTTCAGGAAAGAGAGAAGCTGACCTACCTGTTCGTCTCCCACGACCTGTCGGTGGTGAAGCACATAAGCAACCGCATCGCCGTGATGTACCTCGGCAAGATAGTGGAGTCCGCCTCCTCGCCCGACCTGTTCCACGACACCCTGCACCCCTACTCGCAGGCTCTGCTGGCCGCGGTCCCGATACCGAAGCTGAACCGCAGGAGGGAGAGGATAATACTTGAAGGCGGCGTCCCGAGCCCGATAGCCCCGCCGCCGGGGTGCCGCTTCCACACCAGGTGCCCTCAGAGGATGGACATCTGCGCGAGCGAGGAGCCTCGGCTCGTCGATGCGGGCGGAGGCCACCTGGTCGCCTGTCACAGGGTCTTCGGGGCCTGATGGTATAATAGCCTCGGCTTCCGTTTCCGAGTATTCATTTCTGGCGGAAACCGCCGATAAGTATAACGGAACAAGTCCCCACACTCAGGAGGTGAGGCGCATGAATGTCGGCATGGTACAGAACGTCATGGCGGCGGATCAGTCCGAGGCCATGGCCCAGGTAGGGCTGCTCGTCCAGAAGAAGGCGATGGACGTTGCAAAGCTCCAGGGCCAGATGCTGCAGGAGATGATGGCCTCGATGGGGATCGGCCAGAACCTGGACGTCAGGGGCTAGGCCGGAGAGGTTCGGGGGGCCTCGGCCCCCCGGTTCTTTTTCCTGCCTCAAGAGTCGAAGGGCTTGACCCTGATCTCGCCCTCCTCGTACATCATGGCCCCGAACTTGAAGGGCTCCTTCACGCGGTAGCTTACGCCCCTGATGGAGACGTACACGCCGGGGTAGCATTGGCTCCTGGCCCTCACCGCGCCTCTGCCGCGCTTCCTCTCCATGTCCGACTCGATCTGCGCCAGCTCGTCGGTCCTCTCCTTGATGGTCGCCTTCAGTGAAAAGACGGCGCGGGTGAGCTTGCCCAGCAGGGCGCGCTTCTCGTCGTCCAGCCCCCTGTCGGCCTCGAGCTGCTTCAGGAAGGCGACGTTCTTCTCCGCCTTCTCGAGGTCGTCGGCGGACCTGGCCAGCTCGCCCCTGATCGCCTCCCTGCGCTCCGCCTGCTCGGGCAGAACTCCTACGATTATCTCGGTCTTCGTTCCCATCTCGCTGCCCAGCGTGGTGCAGACCACCTCCCCGCCGGCCTGTATCTTCCCCCCTGCGATCTGCGCCCGCTTCCCGCCGGAGACCACCAGCTTGCCGCCGCAGCGACAGGTGCTGTGGAGCAGCGCGTTCTTTATCAGGATGTCGCCCCCGGCCCAAAGGTTCGCCTGGTCCGCGAAGTCGGCGGCGATGTTGCCCCCGGCCTCGAGCCTGCCCCTGCCGGTGGCCCGCACCCCGCCGACCACGACGATGTCGCCGCCCGCCTTCAGCAGGGCGCCCTCGACCACGCCGTAGACGGTGATGGTCTCCGCGGCCTTGACCTCGAACCCGTCCTTGACCACCCCCCTGATCACGACGGATCCGGGGAAATCTATGTTGCCGGTGCTGTAGTCCACGTCGCCGTTGACCTCGAACACCGGGAGCACGAACAGACGCCCGTTGACCATCGCCAGGTGCCCCTGGACCGCCGCCAGCAGCGACAGGCCGTCCTCGGAGACCTCCGTCCCGGTGCCGGCCGGGAAGGGCTTGTCCGTGCCTCCCTTGGTACCCAAAGCGGCCCCCTTGACGTTTTTGCCCTCGATCCCGGAGGTGGCGGGCTTCTTTACGGCCAGCACGTCCCCCTGGTTCACCAGGTTGACCGCGCCCAGGTTCTTCAGGTCCACGTTGCCCGCCTCGTCCTCGGTCGGGATCCCGCGCCTCTCAATGTTAGCGACCACCGTCACCTCCGCGTCGTCCCCGTGAATCGCAGGGGTCCCCGCCGCCACCTCGACGTTCTCGCCGTAGATTCGCTCGTCGCAGATCCTCCGGAGCGCGGCGGCGTCCACCCCGTGGACAACGCCCTCCTGGGTCAGCCTCCCCTCCAGCATGGCCACCGACGGCGGCTGTCCGCCGATCGACGGGGGGGAGACCGATATCGACGCGGTCATGGCGTTGTTGAGTATCGCGACCTTGACCTTGGCGTCCACGGGCAGGAAGCTCGGGGAGACCAGCACCCTGTTCTCCCCCTCGAGGAACTTCTTCAGCGCGGCCTCGTCCGTATGGCCGACCCCGCCCTCGTCGAGGAGGGCTTGGACGACCGACGCATCCGGCACGGAGCCGTCGGAGTTCTCCAGCCAGACACCGCCGCCCGAGAGGCTCAAAGCCAGCCCGCCCCTTCGGATCACATTCGTCCTCTCGCTCCCCGACCCTTCCCTGGCCCCGTCCGTCATCATGCGCATCCCCCTTTTTCCGCCGCCGGCGGCGGGCTTTCATCAAGCATAATGATACACTATCCGTGCGCCTTATCCTTGAAAAAGTTATAGAATAGACGCGTCGGGAAGAACTGGAGGTAGCGAAATATGACAGGAGGATCTTTGCAACGCCGTCGCAGGGCGCTTGCCTCGCTGGCGCTCGCGGCTGCGCTGCTGGCAACAGGACGTCCATACCCGTCGGAGGCGGCCGCGATGTCGCTGGACGAGTGCCTCGCTCTCGCGATGGAGCAACACCCCGCCCTGGAGGGGGCGCGGGCGTCGCTCGGAGCGCAGTCCGCCAGGCTCGACCAGGTACGGGCGGCCAACGCGCTCACGGCGAGCATAACAGCCTCCACGTCGCGGCAGACGGGCGCGGAGCAGGGGTGGTCGACCGCCTTCACCGCGACAAAGCTGCTCTCGGATTCGGGCAGGAACGAACTGGAGCGGCAAAACCAGGGGCTGGCGATCGGCTTGGCGGAGGAGTCCCTGCGTGACGTCGCGCTCTCCGTCCGCAAGGGGGTGAAGGACGCGTACTTCGCGCTGCTGCTCTGCGGGCTCAAGCGCGACCAGGCCGCAGAGGCCGTCGCAACCTACGAGAAGCACCTGGACAAAGCGAGGGGGTTCTACGAGGCCGGCGCCAAGGCTAAGTTCGACGTGACGAAGGCCGAGGTCGACCTGGGCAACGCACGTATCGCCCTGGTCTCGGCGCAGGCGGCCCTGGCCTCGGCGCAGGCCGCGCTTTCCAACGCCACGGGCGCCAGGCTCGGCACGGTCGAGCCGGTCACGGGCTTCCTTCCGCCCCGTCCCCTGCCGGACGAGGCCGTCGCCGTCAAGCTCGCGATGGAGAACCGTCCGGACCTGCGCTCGGCCCGCCTGAGAGCCGAGTCCGGCAGGCTGTCGATAGCCATCGCCGCGAAGGGGGACGCGGCTACCATGTCCATCTCCGGCTCGGCGAGCCTGTCCGGATCGGACTGGCCTCTCGACGACTCGTTCCGAGCCACCCTGTCCCTGTCCGCCCCGGTGTTCGACGGAGGGCTGACCGACGCCAGGGTCGCGGAGGCCCGCTTCGTGGCGGAGGGGGCCGAGGCGACCCTTCGTCAGGCGCGCCAGACGGCGCTGTACGAGGTCCGCACCGCCCTGCTCTCCGTCCGGGAGGCGGAGGCGCGGATCCCCGCGGCGGAGCTTCTGGTGCGCCAGGCCGAGGAGAGCATGGTCCTGGCGGAGGGGCGGTACGACACTGGCGTCGGCAACGTGCTCGAGGTCGCGGACGCGGTTCTGGCCTTCAACGCCGCGAAGGTCGGCCTGTTCCAGGCGCGCCACGACTACAGCGCAGCCCTCGCCGCGCTCGAGAGGACGCTGGGGGGCGAGCTCGAATGAAAAAGTTGTTCGCAACCCTGATCCTGCTCGCGGCCGGCGCGGCCTGGCTGCTTTTTTCCGCCGGAGCCGAGCGAGAGTACACATTCCGCACGGCCGCGCTGGAGACGGGCGACATAGTCGCCAAGGTGACCGCCACTGGAAGGCTGGGCGCGGTCACGGTGGTCGAGGTGGGGACTCAGGTCTCCGGCACCGTCAAGGAGATCTACGCGGACTTCAACGACACGGTGAAGAAGGGGCAGCTCATAGCCCTGATCGACCCCGACGTGCTCGCGGCCAGGCTGGAGGAGGCCAGGGCCAACCTGGCGGTGGCGATGGCATCCGTCTCGCGGGCGAAGGCCAACCTCGCGGACAGCGCGAGAAACCTGAAGCGCAGCAAGGAACTCTGGTCGCGCAACCTGATAGCCAGGAGCGAGCTGGATGCCGCCGAGACCGTCCACGCGGTCAACGGCGCGAGCCTGCAGGAGGCGGAGGCCAGGGTCCTCCAGGTGCGGGCCTCCCTTAACCAGGCGGAGGCCAACCTCGGCTACACCAGGATAGTCTCGCCCGAGGACGGGGTCATCATCTCGCGGGAGGTCAACGTCGGCCAGACCGTGGCCGCCAGTTTGTCGACCCCGACCCTGTTCTCCATAGCCAAGGACCTCACAGACATGCAGATAGAGACCTCGGTCGACGAGGCGGACATAGCCGGGGTGAAGGAGGGGCAGGAGGTGGAGTTCACCGTGGACGCCCACAGGGGGAAGGTGTTTCGCGGCCGCGTCAGGCAGGTGAGGATCTCCCCCGGCAGGACAGACAACGTGGTCACCTACCCGGTGATTATCTCCGTGGCGAACCCGGACCTGGAGCTCATGCCCGGCATGACCGCCAACGTGTCCATAATCACGGAGCGCAGGGAGGGCGTTCTAAAGGTCCCGATGGCCGCCCTGCGCTTCTCTCCCCCGCAGACCGACGCCCCCGAGAATGGCGCGTCCCCCTTCGCCCCGTCCATGCCGCGCCGTCGGGGAGGGGGCCAGGGCGGCGTCAACGGGGGCAGCGGCGCCCTCTCCGCGGTCTGGACGATAAAGGACGGGGAGCTCGGCGAGCGGGTGCAGTTCCGCGCCGGCATAGGCGACGGCGCCTTCGTGGAGGCCGCCGCGGCCAAGGGCCTGTCCGAGGGGGACCTGCTGGCGATCTCCTACTCGGAGAAGCCACGGGTCTCGCTGTGGAGGAGGATCTTCCAGTGAGCCTGATCGAGGCGCGCGGCATCGTCAAGGTGTATCAAACGGGCGACGTCGGGCTGAGGGCTCTCGACGGGGTCTCCTTCGCGATAGAGCGGGGGGAGTTCGTCTCCATAATGGGTCACTCCGGCTCGGGCAAGTCCACGATGATGAACATACTCGGGTGCCTGGACGTCCCCGACGAGGGGGAGTACGAGCTCGACGGCAGGAGCGTCGGGGGCCTCTCGGGCGACGACCGCGCGCGGATCCGCAACACAACCATCGGCTTCGTATTCCAGGGGTTCAACCTGCTGCCGCGCGCCACGGCGCTCGAGAATGTCGAGCTGCCGCTCGTCTACGCCCGCGTCCCCGCCAGGGAGC
Organism: Synergistota bacterium; assembly: GCA_022704435.1. GTDB lineage: Bacteria > Synergistota > Synergistia > Synergistales > Aminobacteriaceae > JAAYLU01. The sequence continues at coordinate 9,484 of JAKJGK010000066.1, forward strand.
GAAGGCCGCGGGCACTGGCGGCGCTTGAGCGCGTCGGCCTGTCGGAGAGGACCTCGCACCGGCCGAACCAACTCTCCGGCGGCCAGCAGCAGAGGGTGGCGATAGCGCGCGCCCTGGTGGGCGAGACCCCGCTGATCCTCGCCGACGAGCCCACCGGGAACCTCGATACCGCGACGAGCACGGAGATCATGGAGCTGTTCACCTCGCTGAACCGAGCCGACAAGACCATCGTGCTGGTCACCCACGAGCCCGACGTGGCCGCGTACAGCTCCCGCACCATACGCTTCCAGGACGGGCGCGTGATCGCCGACGAGAGGGGCGCGTCCCGTGTTTGAGCTGCTGCGCACCGCGATTCGCTCCCTGGCGTCCAACAAGGCGCGCTCGCTGCTGACCATGCTCGGCATAATCATCGGCGTCGCCGCCGTGATCGCGATGGTGGCCATCGGCGCGGGCGCCAGCAGGAGCATTCAGCAGTTCATCTCCGGGGTCGGGGCCAACATCCTCATAATCATGCCGGGCGCGCCCTCGGTGGGGGGAGTCAGGCAGCAGGCGGGCTCGGGAGCGACCCTGACCACCGAGGACGCCGAGGCACTTCGCGACGAGGCGTGGACTTTGGCCGGGGTGGCCCCGGAGGTATTCGGACGGGTGCAGCTCGTGTACGGCAGCATGAACTGGTCCACCATGGTCACGGGAAGCACGGAGGACATCTTCTCGATCAGGGAGTGGAGGATCGACGAGGGGCGCTTCTTCTTCGACGAGGAGGCCCGGTCGGGGGCCAAGGTCGTCGTGATCGGCGCCACCGTGGCGAAGAACCTGTTCGGGGAGGAGAGCGCCGTCGGGAAGGTGATACGCGTCCGCAACGCGCCGGTCGAGGTGATCGGGGTGCTGGCCGCCAAGGGGCAGACCCCGTGGGGACAGGACCAGGACGACACGGCCTTCGTTCCCTTCGCCACCGCGCAGCGCAGCCTGTTCAGGCGCGGAATCGCCAACTCCGTGCAGAGAATCACGGTGGCGGCGGTCGACGGCGACTCCATACCCGAGGCCGAGCGGGAGGTGTCCGCCATACTGCGCCAGAGGCGGCGGCTCGAGGATGGCGAGGAGAGCGACTTCGACGTGAGGAACATGGCAGAGATGCTGGACGCGGCTGCCCAGTCCACGCGCGTGATGTCGCTGCTGCTCGGGGCCGTGGCGTCCGTGTCGCTGCTCGTGGGGGGGATTGGCATCATGAACATAATGCTGGTCTCCGTCACCGAGCGCACCCGCGAGATAGGCATCCGCATGGCCATAGGGGCGCGCGGCTCGGACATAAGGACCCAGTTCCTGCTGGAGGCGCTGCTGCTCTCCGTCGCGGGCGGCATCCTCGGCATAGGGCTGGGGGCGTCCGCCTCGAGGGTCATCACGAGCCTGCTGGGTTGGCCGACCGTGATCTCGGCCGGCTCCGTGGTGCTGGCCTTCGTATTCTCCGCGCTGGTAGGGGTGTTCTTCGGCTTCTACCCGGCCTGGAAGGCCTCGCTGCTGAACCCGATCGAGGCCCTGCGGTACGAATAGAGCCGCTCTCCGTCGTCCCGAACGAGCGAAGCGAGGAGGGACCTTACTTCGAGGTGGCGCAACGTCGAGATCCCTCCTCCCCTGCGGGTCGTCGGGATGACAGTAGCATGGTCGTCGGGAGGACAATAGCATGGTCGTCGGGATGACAGACGCATGGTCGTCGGGAGGACAGACGCATGGTCGTCAAGAGCCGCTCTCTGTCGTCCCGAACGAGCGAAGCGAGGAGGGACCTGACGTCGGGGTGGCGCAATGTTGAGATCCCTCCTCCCCTGCGGGTCGTCGGGATGACAGACCCACGGTCGTCGGGATGACAGACACATGGTCGTTGGGAGGACAGCAGCTTGGTCGCAGGAAGGACAGTAGAGGTTTCATCGGATGATGCAGGCGTCCGGCTGTTTTCTTTTTACTCTGGCTTTTTATGCCTTCATCTTCTAGAATTAGCAGAGAGGCGAAAGAAGAGGGGAAGAGGATGTCCAGACAGGCGAAAAATGCGCGCGTCGATACCGGGGCCGAAGCCGGGCCGCTTTCGCTCTCTTTAGGGGAGCTGATGGGGGTGGAGGTCTCTCCGCGCTCGCCGGAGGACGCGAAGGCGGATAGAAAGCCTGCGCCGCCCAGGGAGCTGCCGGGCAGGGTGGTCCTGTCGCGCGAGACGAAGGGTCGCGGA
>JAKJGK010000067.1 GCA_022704435.1 Synergistota bacterium
CGAGGTTCGCAACCCCCTGAAGAAGGAGGAAAAAGAGCCCCACGGCGAAGACGGTGCGATAGGGCCATGCGGGGGGATACCAGAAGCTGTTGAAGAACACTTCCTTGATGGTCACGGCGCGGATCGCCCAGGTAAAGGCAAGGTAGAACATGACGCCCATGAGCGGGAAGAAGAGAAAGAGGGAACAGATCACGTTCACGAAAGCCTTGCCCCGGGGTGGGAGCATGTTGTAGAACATGTCAACCCGCGTATGGGCCTCGTGAAGGTAGTCATAGGAGGCGCCCAGAAGATACAGGGCGCCTCCTGCCATGCACAGCACGTCATAGGCCCATTCGGTGGGGGCGTCGAAGAAATGGCGCGACACAGCCTCGTAGGTTCCCGCGAACACAAGGACCAGGGCGAACCACTTCGCCACCCAGCCGGACGTTTTGCTGACGGTATCTATGAATTTCAGTATTCTCCTTAAGGACGACATTGCCCCTTCTCCTTGCGAAATACCGCGGGACCGCGGTTATTTCATCGTCTCGTAGGCTTCGCCGAAGGCCTTCATGGAGTTGTAGATCTCTCCGAAAATCGGGGGTTCCTTGGCGACCTTTTCCGCATAAAACTTGTCGGCTTCAGCTGCAAGGGCCGCGTTGACCTCGGCGGGAACCTTCAGGACCTGGTTGCCGGCCTTCTTGAACTTCTCGAGGGCGACGATGGATTCATAGACCAGGTACTCGTGCTGGGCCTGGGCGTAGCGGTCGACGAAGGTCTGGACAAGGAGCTGCAGGTCCTTCGGAAGAGCGTTCCAGGCATCCTTGTTCACGAAGAACACCTGGGGATCGCTGGGGGCGCGGACCGGGGAAAGATAGACGTAATCAGCAACTTCGTTGAAGTGCATGTTCCAGTTGGAGGCGAGGGTGGAATACTCGAAGGCGTCGATGGTGCCGCGCTTCATGGCCTCGTAGAGTTCGCCGCCGGGGATGATGACGGTGGCCATACCCATCCTCTTCAGGATCTCTCCCGCGTCGCCCATGCAGCGGGCCTTGATGGTCTTCAGGTCTTCAACCTTTTCTATCTTCTTCTTGGAGTGGAAGAACACCTCTTCAGGAAGGGGGGAGAGGGCGCCGGGGAAGGTCATCACGTTGTAGCCTTCCATCATCTTGTTCATCAGGTCCGCGCCGCCGCCGTAGTTGAACCAGGCGCGGAGTGCTTCGCCGGCCAGGGCGCCGGGCCGGGAGCTGATCAGGCCTGCCGCCGACCACTTGTCGAGGTTGTACATGGGGCAGGTGTAGCAGAGCTGGAGGACGTTCTCATGGACGGCGTCAAGCTCCTTGTACGCAGGCACTATGGAGCCGCCCACGAACGGCTTGATCTCGAGCCTTCCGCCAGAGGCCTCCGTGATCGCCTTGCAGAGCATGTCGTGATAGATCTGCGAGGGGTCCGAGGCGGGGCCGTGGCCCGAGGAGCGCCACACAATCTTCTTCGCCTCCTCCGCGCCCGCGGCCGACGCGAACGCGCCGACCAGGAGCACCAGCAGGAGCAACGCTAGACAACTCTTTCTCGATCCTGACATCATAAAACCTCCCTTGAACTTGTATTGCCCCAGGGCGCCGCCCATTTCAGGCGGGCCCGACAGGCCACGCAACTATTCCGATCTCCCGGTCAACCGTCCAGCTCCCCCGGGAGCCTGGCAACTATTTCGCGCAGGGATGCGGCCGCGCTGCCGGCGCTCTCAAGCCGGGCCCTCTGCTCCGGGCTCAACTCCGCATCCTTGAGCAGCTCAAGGTCGGCTACCAGGCCGTCGATGGAGGGGCGGATCTCACTGTTGAAGGCCTCCATGAACCGTCCCCTCGCCGCCCCCGCTCTCTCGGCCTCCCTCAGCAGCTCCTCCGCCCGGTCGCTCGCCGCGCGAGTCAGGCGTCCAGCCTCTCTTCTCGCGACGACCTCCTCGCTCAGCTCCTGGACGGCGTCGTTCAACCTCCCCGCTACCGTAGTAAAAGAAGACGACAGCTCGTCTATCTCCGTTATGCGACACCCGGACGGCAGGTCTGCGATGAGTCCTCCCCTGGCGACCAGACCCGCCGCGTCCCTGAGCCTCAGGATCGGGCCTGCAATCCTTCGTGCGAGGAACAGTCCCGCGGCCAGGGAGAAGAGGAGTCCCGCGGAGAGGGCGAGCAAGAACCTCCAGTCGTCACCGGCCTGGCACCCGGCCGACAGCGCGCTCTCAGGCGCCGCCACGACCACGGTCCAGTCCAGATCCCCCGGCCCTCGCACCGGGACGGCTCGAACGTGGAAGTATCTCCCGTCCGGATCAATCAAGACCCTTCCGCTGCACGCGGAGTGCCCGCTCGGCTCCCTTGCCGTCACGAAGGCGGCCGCCGCTCGAATCTCGGGGCTGGCGCTCTCCGAGGCCGCGATCCTGCGGAGTTTTCCCTCCTCCGTGAGGACTACCGTCTTCTCCCCGGTCGAAGACGCCGTAAGCAGACCCGACCCGTCCAGCACGAAAACAACCTCGTCTCCCAGATGCAGGGTCTGCAGGAAGCCCGACAGCTGCAGCATGGAGATGTCCACAGCCACAACCCCGAGAATACTACCGCTTCTGTCGAACACCGGGCGGCTGGCCGTGACCACCATGTCCTGGCCGGTGAAGAGGACGTAGACGTCGCTCCACGCGGCGCCGCCGCTGGTGAGGGCTCGCATGTACCAATCCCTTGTCCTGCCGTCGAAGTCCGGGACCTCCGCAAGCAGCTTCCCCCTCCTGCCGTCCTTGTCGATAGCGTACTTTCTAAACGTCCCGGCCGCTCCGCCCTCGGTCGTTATCACGTATCGGGAGTCATACGGCGCCTCCCTGCCGCTGTCGACGAGGCCGCCTCGGTTGTTGCCGAAGTATATGCTGGTCAGAGGCTGGAAGATGTCCACCTGCCGCCGGAACAAATGCTCCAGGGCGCCCTCGTCGTCGACGGACAGAATGCCCTCCCCGAGCACGTACGAGTTGAGACGGTTGACGATGTACGGTATGTGCAGAAATTCTTCGATGTGCGACACGACGCGCTCCGCGATCTCGTCGGCTATGCGGACGGACGCCTCCATGCCTCCGCGCCTTGCACTTACCCACGACATGTAGAGGGGCAGACCCGCGGAGACCAGGACGAGCAGGAGCACGGAGAAAACCAGCGTGCCCCGCAAAGGCAGAGAGATTGTCTTCTTCCTAGCACCGTTCATTGGCATCAACCCTTTGCACTATTAAAGCTATTGCTTGCGCCGTCTACCTGCCGAGCTTCTTCTCGGCCGCCCGAGCCGTTACGGTCCTCATAGTCAAGTCCGCGGCCACGCCCCTTGTCAGGGGCAAATCCGGCATGAGGCCCCCCGTCGCGGCTAGTCGCGCGAATACCCCCCGCCGCCAGAGAAAGTCGACCGGGCCGGCCAGCCTGGACTCGGGCGGCACATCCTGGAAGCGCTGCTCAGGCTCCTCGTACGACGCTTTGTACCCGATGATCCGAGCCAGCGCGTCCACGAAATCCCCCCTCGAAATGAAGGAGTTCCTCCCGAACTCGGGGAGGGCGTACAGAGCCAGCCTGGGTTCCTCGCCGAACGCCTTGTGAAGCAATTCCTCCGCCTCGTGCCTGGCAAGCGGCTCGTCGACCCCGAACACCCCCCTGTCCAGTCCGAACAGGCGGGCGAGGACCACCCTGTTGTTGTATATATCGTCTATCTTGGCCGACGGAGACGACGGCAGGTCCAGCGCCTCGAACCATCCGTACAGGTTTGACATCTGCACCCCCGGCCACATCAGGTGGTTGCGCGGCACGTCGTGATACTCGCACAGCGAGAGCGCGCTTCCCGCGTCCAGCAGGTGCTGCTGGACCAGGCGCGGGTCAAGGTCCCTGGGGCGAATGCCGAATCTGGCCGACAGGGCCGCGATCGTGCCGGCGGCCTGCCCGGTGAGCATGGAAATCGGCTGCAGTCGCAGCGCTCCGCTGACTAGTCGCGACATGGACAGGTTCTTCTCCGCCGCGACAAGCCCGTCCACCTCGACCGGCACGAAGCTGCCGAATGGCACCTGGAAGGGTCCTATTGGCATGTCGGTGCGTATGGACGCCGAGCTCTCGCCGAACTCGGGCTCCATGTCCGAGTCCTCGTCCCCGGCGTGCAGGTCGAGGATGTAACCGCCTATCGCCATGGAATCTGGCAGCTCGTGCCCCGGCCCTCCGTCCCGGTAGCTCTCCGAGTTGCGGCGCACCGACTTCGAAGTCGGGGTGTCGATACCCACAATGCGACGGCTCTCCCGCACATACGGGATCGGGGGGAATCTCCTGACTATCTCGACGAACTCCTCCGGCACGACTCCCAGGGTCTGTATCACCTGGCCCTCGCCGTAGTACTCATCGTCGGCCACCGACCAGGGCTCCCCAAGCTCGTGCTGGACATAGTAAAGAAAGCAGAGGGTCTTGAGCATGGCCTCCGCGTTGACCGTCCTCCTGACCGAGAGGTCCTCGAGGTAGGCCACCGGCAGCCCGCCCCTGCCCTCCCACTTCTCGGCGCCAGGGAAGTCGTTGGCCCAGTTCACCCCCGTCTTTGTTATCCTCTCCCAGCCGTCCGGGGTGGCGGCGGTGTAGTCGAACGGGTTCGAGGAGTCCGGCAGCCCGCGGTAGCCGTTGTGAGTCGGGAAGTCGACCGGCATTCGGAGAGGGTAGCTGCGGAAGGAGTTCCCTCCGGCCGCCACGACTCTCCGAAAGCCGTCCACGTACTTGGCGTAGCCAGGCGGAGGAGTGTTCAACCTGAGGTTCTGCGGAACGCCGCCGGGGTACTTTTTTATCACGGCGGTCCAGGTTATGTCCTGGATTCGCGAGCGTGGGTTCAGCGAGGTGCTGAGGGAGTTCCCCACCCGGTACTGTACCTTGGCCAGCGGAAGGATGTCGCCGTACTCCGTCGCGTCCACCAGGACCCTGCACAGAAAATCAGCCCTGCCGTCCTTGAGGTCGACCGATGCGCCCTGGATCACGGTCCCCCGGCGCAGCACCGACGCAACTCTCGCGCCGAGAAACACGTCCACGCGACCCCCGCCGCTTTTGGCCCCCCCTCCGTTGACGCGCTCTATCATCGACACCAGCACATCCCTGCCGACGGAGGGCTCGAAGGCAGCGGTGTTGCCGTCCCAGTAGCAGGTGGAGATGGACTTCTCTCTCTTGAAGTAGGCGTACCGGACGTCCTCTATGAACTCGCCGTACAGCCCGGTCCTGTTGCCACTGAGGTCGTCCATGGTGGACACTCCGGCGGCGGTCATCTGTCCTCCCAGCCAATCCGTCTCCTCGAGCAGGGCCACGGAGGCGCCCAGGCGCGCGGCGGCAATCGCGGCGCTGGCCCCCCCTGCGCCACCACCGACCACCAGCACGTCGTAATCCAGCCGCATGCGCTCTGCGCAGGCGGGAGTTCCGAGCAGGGCCAGGAACGCAACCGCGACAATCACCATCCCGGTCCAGCGTGGACCGCGGTCCGTCATGCTAAAGAATGAGCGCAGGGTACCTTTTAAAGTCATCAGGCCTCTCTCCGATCAAAAGTTGTCTGCTCGAAAAGTATTCTACCTCATCCGCCTCCAGGCGCGTCCTCGGCCCGGGCTAGGCAGTCCTGTGCACTACGCGTCCCCCGGACATCGTCAGGACCACCCTGGCGTCCTTGATCTCCGCCTGCTGGGCCGTGAAGATATCCCTGTCGAGCACCACGGCATCGGCGAGCATGCCCTCCGCTAGGATGCCCTTCCGGTGTTCTTCGAAGGACGCGTACGCCCCTCCCCTGGTGTAGAGGTCCACCGCCTCCTGGACGGAAAGCCTCTGGGATGGATTCCAACCCCCCTCGGGGCGGCCGTCCGCATCGGATCTGGTGACCGCCGCATATACCCCCCAGAGCGGGTTGAAGCTCTCCACGGGGGAGTCCGACCCTCCCGACATGAAGATGCCCAGGTCCATCATTGTCTTCCAGGCGTAACCTGACAGGGCGCGCTCCTCCCCCAGCCGCTTAACCGCCATCTCTCGGTCCGACGGGACGAACGGAGGCTGCACCGCCGCGCCGATCCCAAGGGCGGCCATTCTCCGGTACTGACCGTTATCTCCGGTCTGGCAGTGCACGATGTAGTGCCGCGCCCTCCGCGGCCTCTCGCGCAGGGCGCCTTCGAAGGCGTCCAGGCACATGTCGAGGGCTCCGTCCCCTATTGCGTGGGCCGCCACCTGCATGCCGGCAAGGTGGGCCGTCCTGACCAGCTCGTTCAGCTCTCCTCTCCCGTGGATGGGGACCCCGAACACGCCGGGGGCGTCGGAGTACTCGCTTCTCAGCAGAGCCGTTCTGCCGCCCATGGACCCGTCGGAGAGTATCTTAAGCGGCCCGAAGTGGAAGAAGGGGACGCCGTCGCCCGTCCTCCACCCGGTCGACAGGAAGGACTCAAGCGCCGAAGGATCGCGCAGCAGCAGCTGTTCGGTGACCCTGACCGGGAGGACCCCCTCCCGGTCGAGCGAGAAGAAGAGGTCCGCGAGCATCTGAAAATCCCCTCCGGCGGCCCCAAGGTCGTCCGAGTGCACAGAGGTCAGCCCGGCCCTCGCGGCCTCGTTCGCAGCTTTTAAAAGCAGTTCCCTGATCCTGCCGGGGTTCGGGACGGGAAGCCTAGACCAGGCCCAATCGACCGCGGATTCGCGAATCACTCCCGACGGCGCCCCGCTGCGGTCCAGGTCGACCACCCCGCCGGCGAAACGTGTGTCCGCTGAGAGTCCCAGCACTGTCAAGGCGCGCGTGTTCAGCACCGCCACGTGTCCGCAGGCCCGCGCTAGCAGCGTAGGGTTTCCGGGCAGCAGGTCGTCCAGATCCTCCCTGTCGGGCAGCCGGCCGTCGGCGAAGAGCTCGTGGTTCCATCCGCGGCCCACCACCCACTCCCCCGGCTCGGGGCGCGTCTCGTCGACGAAAGCTGCCAGGCGCGACCTTAGTTCGGCTATGGAGCGGCATCCGCCCAAGGCCGCCCTCTCCAGCGACAGCGCGCAGGAGAGAAGGTGCATGTGCCCATCGATGAAGCCCGGCAGGACCAGCCTCCCCTCCAGGTCGATCCTCTCGTCGGCGTGGAGGGCCAGCACCTCCTCGGAGCTTCCCAGGAGGGCTATGCGCTGTCCGTCCGTCGCCATCCCCCGGACGAATCCGCCCGGGGTCGCGATCCTGCCGTTGTAAAGAACCGTCCTTCTCAATCCGCTCACCCCTCGCGACATCCTACTCCGCCGGGCGCACCGATATGGACCACTCCGGGCCGGACTCGATCCCGTGAGTCCCGGCGAAGTTATCCATGTTCAGCGCCAGCGACAGGTTCATGAGGCTGTTGAAGTAGATCAGCGGCTCGCCGTCGGGGACGTCTCCGAACGTGTTCACATAGGGGATCGTCCCTCCGAAAACCTTCTCGTCCTCCCTGAAGATCGCCACCTCGAACCTGTCGCCGATCCGAGGCTCGAGCTGGTCGAACAGCCGCTTTGGGATGTTGCTCCAGATATTGCCGTACTGCACGTCCAGCACGGGGATGTTGCCGAAGACCGCTCCGTCCTTGACCTCGGCCCTCCTGTACGGAATCGTCAGCACGTCGCCCTCCAGTAGGGGCCCGACCTCCTCGAAGGTTATAGCGCCCGATGCCAGCTTGGCGCCGGTGTAGGCGTACAGGTCGCGCCCGAAGAAGGTGTAGGACTCCTCCGACCCCGGCAGGCGGTGCCTGGTGTCGTCTATCGTCCTCACGGCCTCGAGTCCGACGGTCTCCGCGATGAAAGTGAGAGTGCCGTTGTCGGGGGTCACCACGTACCTGCCGTCCCTGGTCAGGGCTACTACCGAGCCGCGCTCTGTCCCGACTCCGGGGTCTATCACCGACACGAACACCGTGCCGGCGGGCCAGAACTCCATGGTCTGGTGAAGCCTGTACGCGCCCTCCCAGATCGAATAGGCGGGTATCTCGTGGGTGAGGTCGAACATGGGCAGGGTGCGGTCGACGCCGAAAGCCACCCCCTTCATCGCAGAGACGGCACCGTCCTTCAGCCCGAAGTCCGTCTGGAATACCAGGGCCGAGTTAGCCGAGGCCGGGCCGGCGAGCAGCAGCACTATGCACAGAATAAGCAGGGCACTACGGTAGCACCTTTTCATTGCGTCCCCTCCATTTTTTACCGGCCGGGCACCGCGCACGGCCTTCGAGCGGCCGCCCTACTACTCGTACTCTTTGAGCAGGGCGGCGTACTCCTCCTCCATGCCCTTGCGCACGTGGTAGCAGTGCTCGTCGCCCGGGAACCTGCCCGTCCTGACGTCGTCGACGTACTCCTTGAAGGCGTTGGTGATCGTCTCTGCCACGTTGGCGTACACCTTGACGAACTTGGGCGTGAAGGCTTGGAACAGCCCGATCATGTCGCCACATATCAGCAGCTGCCCGTCGCACGGCCCGCCTCCACCGATCGAGTAGACCGGGATCGACAGCCTCTTCGCGAGGAAACGCGTGAGCTCCGGCGGAACTGCCTCCACCAGCAGGGCGAAAGCGCCCGCCTCCTCTACCGCCAGCGCGTCCTCGATCACGAAGCGGGCGGACTCGGGGTCGAGCCCCTGGGCCTTGAACCCGCCGAGAGGCCCGGAGCTCTGAGGCGTAAGCCCTATATGCCCGCAGACCAGGATCCCTGCGTCCGCGATGGCGCGGATTCGCGACTTCACGCGCACTCCGCCCTCCAGTTTTATGGAGTCCATGTCAGCCTCCTTGAGGAAACGGACAGCGTTGACCACCGCATCGGCGTCCGAGACCTGGTAGGAGCCGAACGGCATGTCGCCCATCACGAAGGTGTTGGGCGCCCCTCTCCTCACCGCCTTGCAGTGGCTGATGCAGTCCTCCATCGTCACTGGAATGGTGCCCTGGTAGCCCAGGGTGATCATGCCGAGCGAGTCTCCCACCAGGATCATGTCCATGCCCGCCGCCTCGGCGAAGCTCGCCATGGGGAAGTCGTAGGCGGTCACCCAGGTCACCTGCTCGCCGCTCTTCTTCATCTCGACGAAGTCGAGGCGCCCTTTTTTCTTTGCCACTTCCTCATCACTCCTTCCCAGCCCGGGTAATGGTTTATCAGTGCAACTTCATTTTCCCCCAAACACACGAGTAACACAAGAGCGAATCCACCCCCCGGCGATCAAACTGTCGCGGCGTCTTCGCGAGGGCGGCGCACGCGGGGCTTGAAATATATCGTATCCGGTGGTACTGTCATTGTGCGGACTTAACGCAACCGGACGTTTTGTATCGTCATTCCATTCAATCGAGGTGACCTGCTCTTGCTCAAGAGAATCAAGGAGATCGCCGGACTGCACGGCGAGGAGATAACGGCGCTGAGGCGCCACTTTCACATGTACCCCGAACTTGGCTGGGAGGAGATCGGGACCACCGACAAGATCGCGGAGGTCCTCGGGAGGCTGGGCTGCACAATATCAAGGAGGGGGTTCGGGGGGACCGGGAGCGGCCTGGTGGCCGAAATATCCGGCGGGAGACCCGGCGGATGCGTCGGACTGCGCGCCGACATCGATGCACTGCCGCTCCAGGAGGAGAACGACGCACCGTACGCCTCCCGAAACCCGGGCGTCATGCACGCCTGCGGGCACGACGCTCACGCCGCCATGCTGCTTGGCGCGGCCATGGTCCTCTCAGAGATCAAGGACGAGATCCCTGGGACGGTGCGGCTGCTCTTTCAGCCGGCCGAGGAGAGCGGGCTGAAATCAGGCGCTGCCGCGATGGTCGACGAAGGAGCCCTGGACGGAGTAGACTCGGTCGGAGGGATCCACGTGTGGTCCAAAGCGCGGACCGGGACAGCCCTCTACCGCTCCGGGCCTGTCATGGCGGCGGCGGACGGCTGGTACCTGGTGATAAAGGGGCGCGGCGGGCACGGATCGACCCCCGAGCTGACCATAGATCCGACGATCACGGCCGCCAACCTCGCGCTCAACCTGCAGGCCATAGTCGGCAGGGAGGTAAGCGCCAAAGAGACCGCGGTCATCAGCATCGGCGTAATAAAGGCGGGCGACTCCGCCTTCAACATCATCCCCGACACGGTCACCATGAACGGAACCGTCCGCACCTTCAACCCCGAGGTGAAGCGCTTGGTAGAGGCGTCGTTGCGCAGGGTGATAGCCGGTCTGTGCGAGGCCGGTCGATGCGACTACGAGCTGGACTACAGGAGCTTCATTCCAGCCACTATCAACGACCACGGTGCCACCATGACCGGGAAGGCCGTGTGCGAGGAGATACTGGGCCCTGACAACGTGACGGAGACCGAGCTCATAATGGGCTCGGAGGACTACAGCTACTTCCTGGACAGGGTGCCCGGCACCTACATCTTCCTAGGCACGGCGAACCCGGATAAGGGCTCCGACACGGGCCACCACCACCCGAAGTTCGACGTCGACGAGGATGCCCTGCCGGCCGGGGCCGCAATACTGGCGGGCTTCGCATGGAGGCGGCTCGTCGAGGGCTCCTAGCCAACCTCGACGAACAGAGCAAAGCGGGGCCCCGAAAGCGGCCCCGCATTTTTCCGAAGGTCGTCCGGCGAGACCTCGTCCGGGAGCCCCCGCCGCCGCATCCAACACCCTTTAGTTCAACGGGCCGATTGCCTCCTCCACCGCCCTCGTCACGGCACCCCGGCAGACCAGAGCCTCGACCCTCTCGATCAACGGGTGCAGGTACTCGTCGTGCTTCAGGAACGGGACGACGCCGCGAACGCAGTCGTGGGCGGCTACAGTGCCGGCGCCCGGCCTGAGCAGGCGGCTGAAGTCCAGTCCCTGCGAGGCGGTCAGCAGCTCTATAGCTATGACCTTCCTGGCGTTGTCCAGGATGGCGAGGGCCTTCCGCGCCGCGAACGCTCCCATCGACACGTGGTCCTCCTGGTTTGCGGAGGTGGGAATGGAGTCCACCGATGACGGGTGGGCGAGAACCTTGTTCTCCGACACCAGGGCCGCGGAGGTGTACTGCGCTATCATGAAGCCGCTGTTCAGCCCGCTGTCCTCCACCAGGAAGGGGGGCAGCCCCGAGAGGGAGGCGTCCACCAGCCTGGCCTGCCTCCTCTCGGATATGTTCGCAAGCTCCGCCACTGCGATGCCGAAGAAGTCCATCGCCAGAGCCAGCGGCTGTCCGTGGAAGTTGCCCCCGCTTATGGCCACCTCGGCGTCCGCGAATATCAGGGGGTTGTCCGTCACTGAGTTTATCTCGACCTCGAGGGTCCTGCGCACGTAGTCCAGCGCGTCGCGGGTGGCTCCGTGCACCTGCGGCGCGCAGCGCAGGGAGTAGGCGTCCTGGACCCTGCCCTTGCGGTACTTCTCGATTATCTCGCTGCCCTCGATGAGCCGTCTAATATTCTGTGCCACTCTGCCCTGCCCCCTGTGGGCGCGCAGGGCATGCGTCCGCTCGTCGAACGCATAGGGGACCCCGTGAAGAGCCTCGATGGAGAGCGCAGCGGCTATGTCGGCCGTCTTCGCGAGGTCCTCAGCCGCCATTATCGCGATCACTCCCATCGCGCCCATCGAGG
>JAKJGK010000218.1 GCA_022704435.1 Synergistota bacterium
CCTCCTCCCTCACCTCGAACACCTGCAGGCTCCCCGTCTCCGGATGGACGGCGCACTTCCGGTTCCTGGCCCACGCGTAGGCGTCATCGTGGTGGTCCACCCAGAGCAGCACGTATACGTTCCCCTCCGGCGGGTGCAGCACTATGCCCCTGTACGTGTCGTCGATCCTCACCGACCTCAGGTTGCCGTCCTTCGAGTCCTTGATCTTCTCGTAGTTGATCCCGGGAGAATCGGGCCTGTTCCTGAAGCGACTGACGAAATCCGTCACCTTCCCCTGCATCTTGCGGGGGATGGCCGCGAAAGCCGTAAGAAAGTCCGAAGAGATGGCCACCTGCGGCGCAACGCTCATCTGTCATCAACCTCCCCGTGAAGCGCCAGAAGCGGGGAAGCGCCCCCGCCTGCAATATCCTCAAGCTGAAAGACCCTCCACCCGGCCGCCTCGAGCGCCGGTCCGTCGCCCGCACCCTCGACCGTCAGGAGCGCGATCCTCCTCTCCGGCCACGCCACCTCCGGCTGGGCGAGCACCTCCCCGCTCTCCCCCGCGACATCGACTCCCATCGAGGGAGCGGGCCAGCCGGCCTCTTTCAATTTCTCGAAGACGGGCCACATCCCTTCCTTGTACTCCAGAAGGTCGAACGCCTCCCTCCACGGACAGGCCTCCCCCGGATCGGGGTCGATGACCGGGAACGGGGCGGCGACGGGGCGCAGCGCCTCGTACTCCCCCGACTCCACGCCCGACACAGCGAAGAACGAAGCTCCCTCCACGAACTGGAACAGGTTCATCCCCCTCAGGAAGGCCCTCCAGTCGTCCTCGAGCATCCCTTCCCCGTCGTCCAGCGAGAGGGCCACCCGCAGCGAGTCCGGCAGATCCCTGCCGATGCGCGCCCGGTCGATGGAGCAGCAGACCCTGACCATCCCGCGATCCGCGACCACGGGAGTCCGCCCCTCCTCCATCATGAACTCGAATGCCCACTCGGGCAGCCGCGCCCTCAGCGCCAGCCCGATCGACCCGCGAAGAGCCTCCGAGCCGACCGCCCCCCTCAGACCCTCGGGCGACTGCATCATCATCGCCCGGTAGCGCGCGTACAGCCTCCACTTCTCCGGCGACGCCTCGCGCGGGAACAGGATGTGGCTCACCAGCAGCTCCATGTCGTTTCTTTCGTGGTATTTCGAGAAGAAGCCGTCCGAGCCTCCGTCCAGAGCCGCCACCTTTCCCTCCATGCCCTTCCACGACACGGGGCTCAACGGGTCGGAGAAGGACCTGTCGGAATCGGCCATGAAGTCCTTCACGTCCTTCCACGTGATCGACCATACCCAGTATTCGCCGGTCCGCAGCAGCGCCATCCTCTGCGCCGAGTCCAGCCCCGGCCGGTCCCTGTGAAACGCGTAGCCGTCGGTGAACACCGCCACCGGCCTGAACCCGTCCTTCGACCTCGCCGGCCGGAGCACGAAGTCCGCCCTGGAATGGACCCCCACTCCGTCCTCGCCGCCGAACTTCACCTGCGGCTCCAGGTACCACGCGACATCGTCGCGGCGAATGTAGTAGCCCGACTTGCCGTTTATGATCTGCCTGACCATCTCCCCGCCGCAGGCGCGCGCCGCCCTTCTGAACGCCTCCGCGAAGAGCGCCTCCAGCTCGCTGTCGAAAGCGGGGTTCACCTCGATGCTGCTCACCGTGTCGATCCTGAGCATGCTCTCACCGTGCTCAAGCGCCGCCTCCAGCAGCTCGACCGCCCGCCTGCGAGAGACGTCCTTCATGTAGAAACTCGCCCCGTAGGCGTAGATGCACAGGTAGCACCCGTCCTTGTCCGAATCCTGCGCGCACGGGCAGGACCTAAGCACGTCAAGAGCCTTCCGCAGGACGTTCATCAGCTCCCCCTCCGCCATCCCGAGCTGCTTCAGGTAGCCCGTGCCGCCCGGCACCGAGTCGTAGACCAGCAGGCAGGTGCGCCTCTGCCCCGAGGCGTCCTGCGGCTCCTGATGGACCGTGCATCGCAGGTGCCCCGTGTCGCCCTTGAAGTACCGCTTGAGGCCAAGCTGCAGCGCGGCCGTGAAGGTGCGAATGTCCCGCTCCGTCGCCGCGCCCGCCGGAAGGAGTATTCTAAGCGCCTCCGACTGAAGCTCCCGGTAGAGGTAGACGCAGTCGATTATGTCGTCGTCCTTCTCCCTGTTCCTCGCCGGGCAGACGGACGCGTGCCTGCGCTCCTTCCCCTCCCCCTGGACCATCCCGCAGTGCCTGCATATCAGGAAGCCCCTTCTCGCCATGCTGCTTCCGTCTATCCTCACCTGCTCGCCGGAGTCGTCCATCCTGCCGAAGTTGACCTCCCGCAGCACGACCCTGGAGATGTACTCGAAGCCGAACGGGGTCTCCGTCCCCTCCGACCTCCACGCGCTCTTCACGTCCGACCTGTCGAAGTTCACCATCGTCTGGTCCGTGTAGAAGACCGTCTCCCG
>JAKJGK010000068.1 GCA_022704435.1 Synergistota bacterium
GGCAATCCGGCTCGGGGACAGGGACTCCGGCGCCGCTCTCCCCTCCTGCGTCGGACCCGCTGGCGCACCTGCGGACTTCCCCGCAGCCTCCGCCCCGCGCAGCACTTCGAGCTGCGCCTCGACAGCGTCGACCGACTCCGGCGGCACCACGTAGGCGTTCACCATCTCCCCCGCTCTCGGATCCTTCTCCCTGGCCCTGACCGCCGCCCAGTACTCTAGGTGGCGGTCGGCCACGACGTACCCGCCCGGCCCGGAGAGGTGAAGCACCAAGGGCTTGAGCAGCCCTCCGCTCGCCAGTATGGCGTCTGCAAGTCTTTCCACCGTCGCCGGGTCGAAGTCCGTCCTGGCCCTGCCCGGCCTTATGTTCTTGACGTCCACCAGGAAGTGTCTCACTCCCGCCACCCCGCCTTCTCCAGGACCTCGTCGGCCAGTTCGCGGAAGTTGTCCGCGGCCTTCTGGGTGGTGGGGGACACGTCCAGGGCGCAGTAATCGAAGATAGACTTCGGGTCCGGGATGTCCAGACCGTCCCTGCTTATGGTCCGGCTAAGCGAGGAGGCCAGGGGCATTCTCTCGTAGATGACGGTGTCCATCAGGGAGAAGCCGAACCTCTCGGAGACCACCTGCTTCTGCCTCGGCAGGGCGTACTTGTTGTACTGGGCGTTGGTGGAGATCTTGGAGGGCAGCACCCCGATGACCGAGACGGGCTCCCGGTGCATGTTCGCACGGGACTCGTTCACCTCGTTGATGAACTGCCTGACGTTCATAAGCCCCTGGTTGGCGAACGGCCTCAGGTCGGACGGGATTATCAGGAAGTCCGCCGAGGCCAGGGCGATCTCCGCGTACAGATCCTTGGAGGGAGGCGCGTCGATCACGACGATGTCGTAGTCCCCCCGCACCCGCTCCAGCTTGTTGAACAGGCGCGAGCGGCAGGCGGATATCATGGTGAGCCTGTACTGGTGGTTGGTCAGGTCGATGTGCGACGGGATCACGTCGAACTCCGGGGTGTTGAACGAGCGCGACTTGCGGACCACCTCGGGGATGAAGTCGAAGTCGCCAGAGTCAAGTATGTGGTAGACGTACTTCTGAATGATGTCGTCGTCCTCCACGAACTGAAACTTGAGCAGACCGACGGCGAAGGTGGCGTTCGACTGCGAGTCAAGGTCGACGAGCAGCACCCTGAGCCCCTTGTTCCTGAGGGCCGCCGCGAGGTTCACCGCCACGGTGGTCTTGCCGACGCCGCCCTTGTTGTGGTAGACGGCGATCACCTTCATGTTACCCTTCCGCTCCGGCCGGGGCGCCGGAGTCGCCGGCGCGGGCTCGACAGAAGGCTCGGGTTCGGCAGCGGGCTCGCGGTCCGGATCGGGCCTCTCCACCCATTCGGCGGACGACGCCTCGTCGCTCGTGAGAATCGGCTCGGGCGCGGCCTCTCCCGCCCGTTCCGGGAGATCCGCGGGATCCTCGCCAACGAGCGTGGCGGGGGGCTCTTCCGTCGCCAGCGGCTCTTCGACAGCCTGCTCCTCCCCGTCCGGGGGAGCGATGCGCAGGACGGTCCTAAGCTCCTCCGTCCTGGACGCGATCTCGTCCTCCGTGCACTGGAGGGACAGCTCTATCCCGCCGCCGGGGATCTTCTCGTACACCCTTACCTCGCGGCCGTTGGTGAGGATGCCGTTGCGGGCGCACAGGTAGTCCACGTACCGACCCAGCCTCTTCAACAGGACGCCGGGGATGGCCCCCGGGGCGGCGGGCAGAATCACCGTATCCGTCCTGTCGGCGCGGCTTGCGCGCATGAAGAGCAGCCTGCGGAAGAACATGGACAGGTCGAGCCGAAGATCCGCGATCCTCGCCCTCCCCCGCCCTCTGCCGGACGGAAGCCCCAGCTGCGGAAGCAGCGAGCGCCTCACGAATCTCCTCTCGACATCCCTTTTGCTGCGATAATGTCCGCTTTCAACGGTCAACAGGATCCCCCCCGAGGCAAATAGTTCATACTTGCGAGAGACATTCCGATAATACCACCATTTCTGCGCCCGCGCACTTTTTTAATTCTCTCCGCCGGTGGACTGCCCCGGATGCGAGTTCCAGAACGACAGCGGATCTACCGCACCTCCGCCACCGCGGATCTCGAAGTGCAGGTGCGGCCCGGTGGTCACCCCCGTATCCCCCAGCGCGGCGATTATCTGCCCCTGGTAGACCCTCTGCCCCCGTTTGACGTACAGGCGCGAACAGTGTCCGTACAGCGACGAGCTACTCTCGTCATGAGCGATGATGACAGCCTCTCCGTAACCTCCGCGCCTCCCGGCGAAGACCACGGAGCCCGCCTTGGCCGATCGCACCGGGATACCGTAGGGCGCGGCGATGTCAACTCCCATGTGCCAGGAGTCCTTCCCGGTGACCGGGTGAACCCTCTGGCCGAATCGGCTCGCCACCCTCCCCTCCACCATCAGCGGCCACAGGAAGCCCAGCTTCGCGATCCCCTGCGCCAGCGACGCCTCCTCCCGCTCTTCCGCCGGGGAGGGCTCGACCGCCAGCGTCGGCAGGCAGCAGGTCAGGACCAGAAACAGCGCCGCGAACGCGCACGCCCCGCAAACCCATCTGCTCAACATGACCACCGCCGATCGCCTACCCCGTAAAATCTTTCAAAGCTTTTCGTTCCTGCTTTTCCCCGTCTGCCGCCGCGGCTGTCCTAGCCCATGTTTTTCCCACTGCGGCTTTCAGAAACTGGTAGAGCGGCTCCAGGTCCTCGTCTTCGTCGTACTTTTGAAGAGCTGCAAAGTACTGACGCCTGTCTTCCTCGTCGACGATGAGGGGCGGGTGCTTCCTGGTCATGAGGTAGTAGTTCAGCAGAGTTCTGCCCACTCGGCCGTTTCCGTCGGCGAAGGGATGGATATGCTCGAACTTCGCGTGGAAATAGGCGGCTGCCTTAAGGACCTCAGGGCCTTCGTAGGCGTTGACCTCCGCAAGCAGCTCCGCTACCTCCCTCTCCGCGTCCTCCGGGGCGGCGCCTACCTCGTGGATTCCTGCAACGTAGTCGTGCCTTTTAAATTCGCCGGGGCGTTCGCCTTTTTCGATATACCTTCGCTCGTCGTAAGTACCGGCGGTCAGCATACGGTGAACTTCCCGGACAAGGCAGAGGTCCATGGGCGCCTTGGCCGCAAATTTTTCCTTCAGGTACTCGTAGCACAACTTTTGGTTCTGCTGTTCGAAGAGGGCGCGGGGGTTCCCGCTAAACCCGGTTACCCGGCCGTTTTCGAATATCTCCCTGGTGACGTGCCAGGTTATATCCTCATTTTCTATCTTTCCGGAGTGATAGGCGAACAGTATGCGGAAGCTGTGAAGGTATTTGTCCAGATCAGAGGCAGTGGCGACATTCCACGACCGCCACAGTTTTACCGCCCTTTCGTAACCGTTCACGCCGCTCCCTCCTTTTTCGCCTTTCCTATTATACCCGCAAGTGGTTTTGATAATCGGTGCCTCTCAAGCGACCTGTTGCCTGAGGGATTGATACCTCTTGTTGTGCTAACCCTACGAAACGTATTTCAAAGCGCTGTGACGATGCCCCTTGTTGCACAAATGTACCAAGCGGTGCGTCCACTCTCTGCCCTCACACTTTGTGCTAAAATGCACACATGGGAGGATGATCAAGTGAGTGTATTTGATCAAGAGGCGTCTACATACGACAGTTGGTACGAAACACAGTTGGGAAACTTCATCGACCGTGTGGAGAGAGCGTGCGCTTTGGAATTGCTCGTACCAAGCCCCGGAATGAAAGTTCTGGACGCCGGTTGCGGCACGGGAAACTTCAGCCTGACACTGGCGAAACTGGGCTGCAGGGTAACAGGCGTTGACACTTCAATAAAAATGCTGGAGGTCGCGAGAGACAAGGCCGAGCGCATGGGTATCCATGCCGAATTCATTCAGATGGACGTGACGACGCTCGATTACACGGACTGCACGTTCGACGCGGTCGTATCCATGGCCGCCTTCGAATTTTTCGAAGATCGCCGGAAAGCGATGGACGAGCTGTTCAGGGTGCTGAAACCTGGAGGCCCTCTCCTTATCGGCACTATAAACAGGGAGAGCGATTGGGGAGAACTATACCAAGAAGCAGCCGCGAAGCAGGACTCTGTCTTCCGCCACGCGCGCTTCACGACGGAAGACGAGATGAGGGCCCTGGGACCAAAGGACCCCGAGGCATTCAAAGAGTGCCTTTTTATCCACCCGGGAGCGAAGGCACAGGAGATCTGCGACGAGGCGGAAATGGCAAGACATGAGAAGGGCAAAGGTGGCTTCATGTGCTTCCTTTGGAGAAAGTAGCGAGAACGGTACTTTTTGGCACGACCAGAAAAAGACAGGGGTTCCCTTGACACCGGGAACCCCTCTTCAACTGGAGCCGACTTGCGGACTCGAACCGCAGACCCCATCCTTACCATGGATGGACCACTTTTTGAGAGGCGCAAGTACAGTATCCATCAGGGTTTACGCAATTCGCCCGGACATTTTACCCCTTAACGACCCCTTCCATAGCAAAATATCCGTAACATCGAGTTTTCAAGGTGCGCCGGTAATAGTCAAGGTTTGCGCCTCATCCTCCCCGCCGGGTGCTGGCCGGGGTGGTTACAGGGTGTTGGCTTGCCGCACGGCTTCAAGGGCGAGCCGGTCCTTCTCTCTCTCCCGCTTTTGGTACGCCTTATTCCTCTCGTTTGCGCCGCATCGTTCGTGGACCGTCCAGTTGCTTCGAGTGTATCCGCTCCCTTTCACCTCCCATCTTTGGCAAACGCTACACCGCTTGGCCTCATCCGCTCCGCTGGCAAGGCGCAGGAAAACCGTCCAGATGTGATAAAGCAACGTCCCGGCGGTCCACCTTGCCAGTACACCATTAACGAGGCTGTATCCCGATAGCGGCGTGGTTTCGTCCAGTTTCAACGCCACAAGCCGAGCGGCCGCCTTACGCAGTCCCGCATTTTCGGCGGCCTCGTCGATGATGTACAACGGCTCCGTTTCATCGAAGGCGAGTATCACATCTCCCCGGTATTCCCCTTGCGGCATGATTACCCCGACAGGGAGCACGGTCCTCTCGGAGGGGTGCTGCATGATGCTGGCGTACAGCTCTGCGAAGGTGTTCATGTCCCGCCACTCCGACCGCCAAAGGTCCATGCCTTCATCGTCCCCGCTCCATGTCGGGGTCGGCTCCGACCAGGGCGAGCCGGGCATCTCCTCCGGCAGCCCTCCCGGTTGTAGCTGCGCAGTCGAGAAGGTCCTGCTACGTCGCACGACCGGCAGGCGGCGCAGATAGCCAAACGAGCAAATGAACGCCGTCGCCCTTTCCTCCGTGAATGGGTCGGTGGCAAACGTCAATATCTCCCGGATCGTCGGCCGTTCGTACTGCCGGGGCGGTATCTTCATCCTCTCGCTCCCCTCCCTTGCATTGACGGTTAAGGAATAAAACACGTCGCTTGAGAGTATATGCGAACGGGTGCATACTGTCAACAGGCAAAGGGCAAAGTCCCTAGACCCGCCACGGAAGGGAGGTCGCACGAATGACGAAGATACAGCAGTTGCTGAAAGAGCGGAAAATGACGACGCACGCCTTTCACCGGCAGCTCGGCGGGCATAGGGCGACGGTGTACAGGGTTGCAAACGGCACGGCAAAGGGGACCGGACCGCTCCGGGCAAAGATCGCAGCGGTGCTCGGGGTGGACGAAGGCGACATTTTCAACGAGATCGGCATGGCCAGGATGGCCGACCAGGACTAGAAAGGGGGAGCAAACGATGACTAGCTTTGCGGAGTTCAGAGCGGGAATGGAGAGGGAGCGAATGGAGAAAGACCCGTCCGTGAGATCTCATACCTTCACGGATGAGATGGGCCGGACCTATGTCATCCCGGCCTCGAAGGATTGCACGATCCTTGAGAGGGGGCCCAAGGGGATCTTCGGAGAGGGGGGCCAGAGGTGCGTCCTGATCACGGAGGACGAGATCCGGGCCGTTTGCCGTCTGGGAAGGTGGTACACCGAGATCCACGTGATCAGGGGCGATGAGGTGGCCGAGCAGTACAAGATCGAGACGTTGAAGCTCCTGAACCAGTTTTACGACAACAGGTTCCCGTTGGGGCCGGAGGTCGTGGGGCTCGTCCCGCTGTCGATGTGCGAGCAGCTCGACCCGGAGGACTGAAAAATGATAACGCCGCCTTCCTGCGGCAACAGGGGGGCGGCGCAAGTCCCGGCCTCGGTGCCGGGCAGAAAGGATGATCACAATGAATGATAGCACAGGCAAGCCAAAAAGCATCATGCTGATGACCACCTACAAAGGGGGACCTGCTCCCGGAGGGACCTACAACGAGGAGACCGGGCGATATGTCAAGGTCTGCAAAGACCCGGCCGCAGGGAAGCATCCCGCCATACTCGCCTTCGGTGGTGTTGACAACGGCATTCTGGAGGAGCTCAAGCGCAGGGGGTGCAGGACCATGACCTTGAAGCTCGGAGACGGGGCAACCTACCACACGACCTTCAAGACCTTCGCCGAGAATGCTATATGCGTCAATTGGAAAGACCCCAGATACCCCCCCGGCGGCCGGTGGTACCTTGATGGGCAGTTCTGGACCGTCGTCAATTCGTGAGACCTTGATCATGGTATCGAAGTACTTCGACGACAAGGAGACCCTGACCGACGTGTTTCAGGTCGAGATCCTCCTCAACGCCAGAAGGTGCTTCGAGGCTGGAGACTCCCCTGTGAAGGCGATGGAGACCTTGCAGGGGAGTCTCCCCCCCATGTCCGAGAGCGACCGGGCCGGGGTGCTGAAACTGGTGCTCTCGGAGTGGAGGCTATTTCAATTGGAAAGGAGGGGACAACGTGAGCCGATTCGGTATGCTCCCCGAGGCGCTGCTGAAGGACAAAGGCCTGAGGCCAAATGAGAAACTGGTACTCGCCGTCCTCCTCTTTCATCGGAATCAGAAAACCGGGGTCTGCTACCCCGGCCTTAAGAGGATCTCCGAATACACGGGGCTGTCTCGCAGGACGGTCCAGAGGAGTCTGGCCGGACTGGAGGCGAAGGGCAGGATCATAACAAGACGCAGAAAGACCCAAGAGGGAGATTGGGACACCAACCTCTACACCGTGGGGGGGTGGTGTCAATCTGACACTACGTATGGTCAATCTGACACTACGTATGGTCAGATTGACACGAGGGGTGGTGTCAATCTGACACCAGGGTGGTGTCAGGATGGCGCACAAACATACGAGATTAACAAAAGAGAGGAACAGAAAATACAGCCCGTCCAAAAACCTTTAGAGAACCCTCCTCTTAATAGAGGGTCTTCAATAGATATATCATCCTCCTCCAAGTGTGTTCTACGCCAAAACAGGGAGGGAAAAACCGCCGACCACGAGGCGAAGATCAAGACGGCCTTCGAGGTGTTCTGGGGCTGCTATCCGAAACGCCAGGGCAAGAAGGCTGCCTTGAAGGCCTTCGCCGAGCACTTCCCGGAGGGGCTGTCGGGCAGGACCTTGGACGACCGGCTCCAAAACTTGTGCGGCCAGGCGGTGCTCTATGCCGCCTCCGTCGAAGGAGCCGAGCCCAAGTACATAAAGAACCCGGCCAACTGGCTTCGTGACGCTGACCCCGACGACGAGGCTCTTGTAGAGGTCGAAGTCCTGGCCAGAGAGGATGGTGAACCCGCATGACGGGGGACCGCTACGACAACGGGGCCGCCATCAATGTTCTCAAGGCCCTTGAGGAGCACGAATACCCCGACGAGGCGCTAGACCTCAAGATCGAGGTAATTATGTCCGAGGTCGAGGTCCTGCTGACGGAAAGAGGGTTCACTCCGTCCCGGTGTCTGCGGGAGGCGAGGCGGCTGAACGGATCGTCCGAGCCGAAGATCCCCGACGGTCTTCTGGCCTCCGGGATAGCCGACGTGGTGAAAAAGAAGATGCTCGGCTACGACAGGGCCGACGAGCTGCCAAGGACGACGGACCACCTGTTCAAAGAGGCCGAGGCGCAGGTGAGGGCCAACAAGGGGGTTGAGCCCGTGAGGCTCTTCATCCCGTCGCTGGACGATGCTATCGGGTCTGGGCTCTACCCCGGCCACGTCGTGGGCATCGTCGGGCACGAAGGGAGCATGAAGTCCTCCGTGGCCCTGCATATCGTCGAAGAGAACGTATGGGGGAACTCGTCTGTTCGGTGCCTGTTCTTCTCCTTGGACATGACCCCCGAGATGATGGCATTCCGCAGGATCTCCCGCTATCTTGGAGTTCACGAGCAGACCGTCCGGGAGATGGCGGCGACAGGCACGGGCGATTATCTCCGGGCCAAGGAGGACATTGAACGCCTCGATGACGGACGGCTTCACTTCGTCGGAGGACCGTTGACCCTCGGCGGCCTGACAAAGCAATTCGACCTGCTGCTCCCGAATCTCGTTGTCGTCGATTACCTGACTCTGGTGACGATCCCAGACGAGCCGAACGAGTTCAAGACCCTCCGCAAGGTGATAGATGGTCTGCGAGCCCTCCGTGACGATACCAAGGCGACCTTCGTACTTCTGTCGCAGATGGGCCGGGCGAGCAAGCTGGCGGCGAAGGCAGGTCAGACGGGCTCCCATGCCTTCGGCGGCTCCATCGTCGAACATCTTCTGGACGTGGAGCTGGAGCTGGTGATGGACGAGCCGATTGAGGAGGACGGACAAAGGCGCCTGGTCGCCTCGATCACGAAGAACCGCTTCGGTCCCGCCGGGGCCGCCTACGAGATCGAGTACCAAGGAATCGCCAAGCGCATCACGGGCAAGGCATGGAGGCTGAAGAAGGACAAGAAGTCAAAACCCGCCTTCGGGGAGAGGGCCTCTATATGGGATGCTCCCGTGCAGAACAATACGAAGGCGAAGTCCTCCACCTCCAAGACGATCAAGGGGGCCAACCTCGTCGGACTGCTCCCGGACGAAATGACGGGTGTCTCCCTCGGAGAGGAGATCGATCAATGGATGACGCTTCATCCCGGACTTCGTGACGAGCTCCTTGAACAGGCCGAACGGGACTATGATCCGCTACAGCATGACTCCGTGGCGGGCTGCTACATGGATCTTGCTCGGGCACGATATGAACAGGCGCAGGACGAGCGGCGGGAGTTCCTGTCTGCCTACGAAGCGGGGGCGACGGTGGACCTTGCTACAGGCGAGGTGGTCGGTTAAGGCTGAACCTGTCGTCCTGATCATGACGGACCGCTCCATGCCGGGCGGTCCTTCATGTTGGTATCACCCCGGCGGTACTGGAGTGGGAGCTGGTCCACCTTGGCCGGGGTACATTGGGCCCATCGCTCCTGGTCGGTATCCCGGCGCACGGCTGGCGGCACGCCGTCGCCATCCTCCGCACAAGCAAGACACGGCGCACGACTGGCGGCCGTCCGTCCGCTGATGTCCGGGGCGCATGGCTGGCGGCCAAGGCGGTCGAGGTCGGCGGCCGGGGTGGATATCAGCGAGGGGTACCACGAAATAAAAAAGGTACTGTGTAGGGGTATGCGTCAGGGGTCGGGCACGGCGCAAGGTTCACCCGCACAAGAACTGAAAAAACTGGGTTGCTGTTTACATCATGCATGATGCAAAATGTATCGGATACGATGATGTCTACTGGTTTTGTAGGGTATAGCCGGTGGACACTTTTCGTGTGCTTTAATGGCTAATGGTTTACTTTGCCAAGCACGGCTGAAAGGGGTGGCGGTGTGATAT
This sequence comes from Synergistota bacterium, assembly GCA_022704435.1. Taxonomy (GTDB): domain Bacteria; phylum Synergistota; class Synergistia; order Synergistales; family Aminobacteriaceae; genus JAAYLU01. Next base: position 9,708 of record JAKJGK010000068.1, read on the forward strand.
GTTCGGACGTTGCAGAGGTCGCTCTTGCCCATCTTGCGCCCGAGTTGGCGAGGTGCATTCGCCTACTTGAAGCCCTCGACAGTCTGAACGGCTGTTCTTCAACCCGATGGGGCTCGGAGCGGGTGCAGGGCGGCGATCATGCGGCGCAAGCTGAAAGGCGTGCTGAAGTGGCCGAGGCGCTGGAGGCTATGCCGAAGAAGCTGGTTAAGGTGGCCGAGCGGTTGCGTGGCTATCGCCTCGATACCACGAAAGGGAAGTATGTCGGCGGCCTGCTCCGGGGGCTGTCTGGCAACGATCTTCAACGGTCGGCGGGGTTGTCCGACAGGAAGATGGCGACCTGTCGGAAGTGGCTAAAGGGCATTATGGCGACCTGTCGGGTCTAGGTGGTGTCCTGGCTGGCGGCGGTGTCCGACCAGGGGGCGGTTGTCCTGGTAGGCGGCGTGGTGTCCGACCAGGCGCACGAAAAGAGACCCGGCTGCTGAACCGGGTCTCCCTTCTGTGGCTGGTCCCGTCCTCCCCGGCCGGTCTATCTGTACCTTGGACTGCTCCCCATAGCCGTTCCGCTTTGGCCGGGGGCGGCCTCGCTCTGCACTACCACACGGCCGGAGGGCAACGGGATGAGCACGGCAACCTTGCGCTCTAGCTCCTCCTCGGTGCCAACATCGTAGGCCTCCAACGCCTCCCCCATGCTGGCGTGCTCGGCGAAGGTGGCGCAGATACCGATAAGGTCGATTGCCATCTGTTTCCACGAGGTGGTGTCCTGCCATCCCCCGAAGTAATCGAACGTCGCTCCAAGCGCTTCGTCGGTGAACCTGTCGGAGTGGCTCTTGCTGAATATCCGTATGAAGTCCTCTTTGTCAACTCGCATGAGCATCAACATCTCCTTCCTTGGTCGATCCTCCCCGGCCGGTGTGTCCTGGTCGGCCGTGGCCGGGGTGCTTCCATCCTCGGGGCGCTCCTGGCTGGATACCCCGGCGCACGCCGTCAACCCCTCCAGGGCGCTCCGGGCTGGTGTCCTCCGGGTGCTCCATCCCGTGGCTATTGCAGGGACCGCTCCGCAGCGGCCAAAAACGCTTTCAGGTGCTCCCTCCCCTCGGCGGTGATCGGCACGGCGTAACGCTCCCCGACCACAAGCACGTCATCGCCTGCCAGCTCCATCGCTCTCCTGACGTGGTACAGGGCGGTGGCCCGCTCCATCTCCTTCGGTGTCATGGTGTCCATCTCCTTTCGTATCCCGGCCGGGGTGCTCCCGTCCGGGCTTCATTCCGTGGGCTGGTCCTCCGGGTTCATCCCGTGGCGATCCCCTTGGACCTCATCCCCCTGGCTGATCCCCTCCGAGGGCCGACCCCTCCAAGGGCTCCTGTCCGGGGGCTCCCCTCCAAGGGCCCCCCCCTGCGGCCTATATCCCCTCATACCGCCGTAGGTGCCTCTAGAACGCCTCAGGTTGAACGATTTTGCGCTCGTAGGGTATTCCATCCTCTCGATGGCTTTTCGTCGCTCCTAGGGGCCTCTACGGGCCTCTTTCGCTCGCCTGTCATCCTTCGGGGCGGTCATACCCTCCTGACCCGCTCGTTTTCCAGAACTCCTGCGACAACGGCGGCCTGTCCGTGGGCGGCTTGCAGGTCGGCGGTGTCAAGGTGCTCGTAAAATCCCGCCGTGGTGCTTATCGAGGCGTGACCGAGCAGGGCGGCGGTCAAGGCGATGTTCCCGGTGCTCCGCAGGAACTCCGTGGCGCATAGGTGGCGCAAGCCGTGTATCTTCATGGGCTGGCCGGTCCTCTCGGCCACCCGCCTGACCTGTCGCCCGAAAACGACCGGA
>JAKJGK010000005.1 GCA_022704435.1 Synergistota bacterium
CCCGCCGGTAGGCCAGCTTCCCGGAGCCCGTGTAGAAAAACCTCTTCTTGGCCCCAGAGTGTGATTTCATCTTTGGCATTGTGACTGTTCCTCCTTCCTCCCGATGGACTCATCATAAAAGCCCGCCGCAAAACGCGACAGGCGAAATCTTAACGTCATCGCATTTCAGTTGAAGCCTGAGCGGCTAGTCGGAGTTCTCCTGTTTCCGCGGCTCCCCGGACGGGGTGTCGGTGGCGGACCCGACCTGCACCACTGCGTTCCTGGCAGTATCGTTCCTGGCATTTTCGCCCTTGGCCGCCGGCTTCGGAGGGACCTGAGGCAGCGGGGTCATCATGATCCTCATGTAGCGCCCCTCCATACGAGGGTTTCCCTCGCTCTTTCCAAGTCCGTTGCAGTCCTTCACAACCCGGGCCAGGACTTTCTCCCCCTTGTCGAGGAAGGACATCTCCCTCCCCCTGAAAAAGACCGAGACCTTGACCCTGTGTCCATCCTCCAGGAAGCTCTTTATCGCCCTGACCTTGAAGTCGTAGTCGTGCTCGTCGATCTTGGGGCGCATCTTCATCTCCTTGAGGGTCTGGACCTTCTGCTTCTTCCTCGCGTCCTTCTCCTTCTTCTGGAGCTGATAGCGGTATTTGCCGTAGTCCAAGATCCTGCACACCGGCGGATTGGCCAGCGGGGCGACCTCCACCAGGTCGAGAAGTTTTTCCTCGGCCATCCTTATACCCTCGACGGTGGGGAGAACACCCAACTTGACTCCGTTCTCGTCGATTATCAGGACCTCTTTCGCGGTAATCTCCCGATTGACCCGGGGTTCTCCTTCGTCCTTTCTTGCTACTATAGCCTTTCACCTCCGTGATAATAAATAAAAAGGGTCGGCTATGAACCACCGACCCCGCATCTGCGTGGACATCTCTTCTGACCAGGCGAATGACCTCTTCGCTAGGTGAGAGGGTGGCCCCTCTTCTTGCGCATATTCAATACCACCGTGGGATTATAGCACGAGAGTCGGCAGGACGCAAATTTCGCCCGCGTTTTTCTCGCGTCACACAGCCGGTCCCTCCTTCGGCGCAGGCTCCCGGCCGCGCAAGTAGTGGAACGCGAGGATCGCGCCGAAAACCAGGAAACTGGTCGCCCTGAGCGACGCGAGCGGGTTGACCATCATTATCCCAGCCCCTACAAACAGCGCGCGCTCCCACAGCGGCATGTCCCTTTTAAGCATCCCTATAAGTCCGCAGGAGAGGGCGAACAACCCGACCCCGGCCGTGGCAAGGTTGACCAGGTACGACGAAAGCTCAAAATCGATGAACAGCAGATTCGGGTTGTAGACGAACAGGAACGGGAGCAGCAGACCCGACAGTGCCAGCCCCAGGGCGGCTATCGCGACCTTGAAGGGCTTCGCCCCCGCCAAACCGGCCGCAGTGTAGCTTGTGAGAGCCACCGGGGGCACAACCGCGGACATTGATCCGTAGTAGAAGGCGAAAAAGTGGGCAGCGAGCGCGGGCACACCCATCTGCTGAAGAGCCGGGGCGGCTATCGTGGCGGTTATTATGTAGCACGGAGTGGCAGGCAGACCCATCCCCAGTATCAGCGCGGCTATCATGCAGAGGATGAGGGCGGCCCACAGCTTCCCGCCCGCGAACATTATTATGTTCATCGCTATCACCTGTCCGAGCCCTGTCATTCCAACCGCGCCGACTATGAACCCGACTATGGCGCAGGAGATCCCCACCGGCGCGGCGCTGCGGGCGCCGTCGTCAAGGGCGTGTATCATGTCCTTGAAGCTCATCCTGGTCGATTTTTTCAGGGAGGACACCAGTATTATCGCGAACAGTCCGAGGAACGCCGAGAACAGCGGAGTGTACCCCGCCACCAGGAAGTAGATGATGACCACGAGCGGCACGGTCATGTGCCCCTTGTCCAGCATCGTGGCCTTGAGCGAGGGGATCTCGGACTTCGACAGCCCCGTAAGCCCCCGCTTCTTCGCCCTCAGGTCCACCATGAACATTATGGCGAGGTAGTAGAGGAGGGCCGGGGTGAAGCCCGCTATCATTATCGTGACGTAGGGTATCCCGAGGAAGGAGCTCATGACGAAGGCCGCGGCGCCCATGATGGGGGGCATCAGGATGCCTCCGGTGCTGGCCGCCGCCTCCACCGCCCCGGCAAAGTGGGGAAGGTAGCCCACGCGCTTCATCAGGGGTATTGTGAACGCCCCGGTGGTCGCGACGTTGGCCTGCGCGCTGCCGGAGATGCTGCCCATGAGGGCTGAGGCCACCACCGCCACCTTGGCTGGACCCCCGCGATACTTTCCGGCAAGGGCCAGCGAGAAATCGTTGAAGAAATCGCTCGTCCTGGACGCGGACAGGAAGGCCCCGAACAGGATGAACATGAACACGTAGCTCGAGGAGACCATGAGGGTCACCCCGTAAATCCCCTGGTCGGTGAGGGCCATCCTGATGATTATGCGCTCCCAGTTGAACCCCCTGTGGGCGAAGAGGCCGGGCAGCATTGGGCCGAGGCGGGTATAGGCCAGGAAGACGACGCTGAGCAGGGTGAGAGGCAGTCCCACGGATCTGCGGCTGGCCTCGACCAGCAGCGCCATGGTCAGCACCGCCACCGCCAGGTCCGTGAAGGTCGCCTGCAGGTTGGCGTAGAGCAGCCTGTCGTAGGTGAGCAGCAGCCATGCCATGCTCCCCAGCGAGGCCAGGGCCAGCGCCCAGTCGAGGAGTGACGGGCGTTCCCTGGGGGATCTCTCCGTCGCAGGGTAGAATAGAAATACGATGGCCATCAGGGTGCCAAGGTGGATCGAGTTCATCTTAACCGCAATCAGAAGGCCGATGCTGTTCATCCAGCAGTGCACCAGAGCGGTCGACACCGTGAGAGCGAGCGCCGCAACACCGGCTGGTCCCGTCAGCTTCCTGGTGGGTATGGAGTCCCCGGGTGCGAAAAAGGAGATGAAACTTTTCATATTCATGTACTGCGCCCCTCCTGAAAAAGGAGCGGCATGGGAAAGCCCCCACGCCGCCCGTGTTGTGCCGCAGGATTATGTCCGAATACTAGGGCATGCGCTCCGGCGGGACCGTCATGCCGATCTCCTGGAAGAACCTGACGGCACCCGGGTGTAGCGGAGCGCCGAAGAGGCCGTCCATCGGGTTGTCGAAGTCGACCATCTTGAAGGCCGCGTGCTCGTTGAGCAGCTCGTCCTTCTTCGAGTAGATGATCTTCAGCATCTGGTAGACCAGCTCCTCCGGGACATCCTTCTCAACGGCAAGGGCGGATTTGATCCCGGCGACCCTGAGATCCTGGTCCTGTCCCGGGTAGATCCCCGCCGGTATGACCACCCCGGCGTAGAAGGGCGCGTCGACCTTCAGCTTCTCAAGGTCCTCGGGGGAGAACTGCATCATCTTGATCTCCTGGCGGCCCGCGTAGAGCTCCGCCACCGCGCCGACCGGGAAGCCCGCCTCGGCGTTGAACGCGTCGAGCTGGCCGTTCTGCAGGGCCTGAGCGGCCTCGCTGTACCCGACATACTCCGCTTTGATGTCGTCGAAGGTCAGCCCGGCGAGCGCCTTCAGCAATACCCTGCTGCTGAACTCGGTGCCTGAGGCCGCCGGCCCCACCGCCACCTTCTTGCCGCGGAGGTCGGCCCACGAGTTTATCCCGGAGGAGCCGCTGACTATGAACTGGGTCACGTCAGGCCAGAGCCCCATCATGTAGCGAATGTTGTCGATCTTCTTCCCCTCGTACTGCAGGGTCCCTGTATAGGCGAAGCCGGTGATGTTGGCCATCACTATGGCCATCTCCGCCTCGCCGCTCTTGATCATGTCCAGGTTCTCCACCGTGCCGCCCGAACTCTGGGCCGACCACTTGTATCCCTTCTCCATCAGCGCGGTGTTGAAATGATTGGCCAGGATGGTTCCGACAGGGTAGTAAGTCCCGCCGGTGGAGCCGGTGACAATCGTTATGAACTGCGTGGAGGCCAGGGCGCCCCCGGCCAGTGTCAGGACTAAAAACAGCGCGCACGCCAAAGCTGAAACCCTTTTTCTCATCGTTCATCCGCCTTTCACGTAAATTTGCCCCCATGCACTCTCCTCCGCTCAAGCAGGGTGGAGTTCCGGCACAAAAGATGGCATGGCGAAAATAGTATCAGATATAATCCATACTTTCAAGCAGGACTTGAACAAAATATGCCGGGGCCCGGCAGGGATACCGCCGGACCCCGACCTTCTACTTCCTCATCGGGTCGAACTCGCCCGAGAGGACCTCGCGGAACTGCTCCAGCGACATCGAGCCCAGGTCTCCCCTGGTCCTCTCCCTTGGGGCGACCGCGCCGGACTCCCTCTCCTTCTCCCCGATCACGATCATGTAGGGGATCTTCTGGGTCTGGGCGTCGCGAATCTTCTTGCCGAGCTTCTCGTCGCGCTCGTCGACCTCCGTGCGTACCCCCCAGGATTTGAGCGTCCAGGCGACCTCGCCAGCGTACTCGGCGAACTCCGCCGACACAGGAAGCACGCGGGCCTGCACCGGGGCGATCCAGTAGGGGAAGGCGCCGGCGAAGTTCTCTATCAGGATGCCGAAGAACCGCTCGAGGCTGCCGAGCACCGTCCTGTGCAGCATGACGGGGCGGTGCTCCCTGCCGTCGGCCCCGATAAAGTTGAGGTCGAACTTCTCGGGCATCTGGAAGTCGAGCTGGATGGTCCCGCACTGCCAGGTCCTGCCGATGCAGTCCTCGAGGTGGAAGTCGATCTTCGGGCCGTAGAAGGCGCCGTCGCCGGGGTTGAGCTTGTACTCGACGCCGCTCTCATGGAGCGCGCTCTTCAGCGCGTCCTCGGCCGCGTCCCACTGCTCCTTGGACCCCATGCTGTTCTCGGGCCTGGTGGACAGCTCTACCGAGTACTTGAACCCGAAGACCTCCTTGTAGATGTAGTTGCACAGATCCATTATGCCGATTATCTCGTCCTTGACCTGCTCGGGAGCGCAGTATAGGTGGGCGTCGTCCTGGGTGAAGCATCGGACCCTCATAAGGCCGTGCAGCACGCCGCTCCTCTCGTGCCTGTGGACGACTCCCAGCTCGGCCATGCGCAGGGGGAGATCCCGGTAGCTGCGTATCTGGCTCTTGTACACGAGCATTCCGCCCGGGCAGTTCATGGGCTTGATGGCGAACGGCCGCTCATCGATCTCGGTGAAGTACATGTTGTCCCTGTAGTGGTCCCAGTGACCTGACTGGATCCACAGGGACCTCTCGAGTATGAGCGGGGTGCGGATCTCGCAGTAGCCCCTCTTAGTATGCTCTTTTCTCCAGAAGTCGATCAGGCTGTTCAGGACGACCATCCCCTTTGGGTGGAAGAAGGGGAATCCGGGCCCCTCCGGCTGGATGCTGAAGAGGTCGAGCTCCTTGCCCAGCCTGCGGTGGTCGCGGTTCTTCGCCTCCTCCATCCTGTGGAGATAGGCCGCCAGCGACTCCTCGTCTGCGAAGGCCGTGCCGTACACCCTGGTGAGCATGATGTTCTTCTCGTCGCCGCGCCAGTATGCGCCGGCCACGGACAGCAGCTTGAAGTGACGCACGAAGGAGGTATCGGGGACGTGCGGGCCCCGGCACAGGTCGGCATAGTCGCCCTGTGCGTACAGGGTCACCGTGTCCTCCTCGAGATCGGAGATTATCTCCATCTTGTAGGGGTCGTCCTTCTTCCTGAACCAGTCGAGCGCCTGCTCCCTGCTCATGACGCGCCGCTCGACGGGGATCGCCCGCTTCGCAAGGCGGCTCATCTCGCGCTCTATCTTCGGCAGGTCCTCCTCGGTGATGCCGCCGGGTATCTCCATGTCGTAGTAGAAGCCGTCCTTGATAGAGGGCCCCACACCGTACCTCGTCCCCGGGTACAGCTGTTCCACGGCCTGGGCCATCAGGTGAGCCGCGGAGTGGCGCAGGATGTCGAGCCCCTCGTCGGACCCGGCGAGTATCGGCTCCACCCTGCCCCCCTCTTCGAGCGGACGCGACAGGTCCACCCCGCGCCCGTCCACCGCCGCCGCGACCGCGCCCTTCTTGAGCCCCAGGGCCTCAAGCACGTCGACCGCCTTCGTCCCGGCCTGCACCTCCGCGATCTTTCCGTTGCCTCCGACGAACTTCAACATACTCCATACCTCCTCGGTCTTTAAAATAATAACGCGCCCGTGCGTCCCCATATGGAGACGACACGGGCGTGTCGCGGTCCCACTCCACTTCCGCGCGGATTACGCGCGGCCCTTGACCCCGCTGTAAGGGGCGGAACCCCGGCGCCTTGTCCTCCCGGCATTTCGGCGCCCGCTCCGGGGCGGTCTTCAAGGGGCCTTCCGCAGGGGGTTTCTCAGCCTCGCGCCCCCCTCTCTGTCCGGGTCCGACTCCTCTACTCTCCCCATCATCGCATCATGATACAATGGGTAGACTTATACATCCAAAGGGGCGGGCTGTCAACTGCTCCCCGTGCTGCCGAAGCCACCCTCTCCGCGGCCGGTGGCGTCGAGTGAATCCGACTCGACCCACTCCACCCTGGACACGGGGGCTATGACGAGCTGGGCTATCCTGTCGCCCGCGGCTATGTTGAACGCATCCATGCCCAAATTGACCAGGAGCACCCTTACCTCGCCCCTGTAGTCGCTGTCGATGGTGCCGGGGGCGTTGAGCACCGTGACCCCGTGCTTGATGGCCAGACCGCTCCTGGGCCTGACCTGGCCCTCGTACCCCTCGGGGATCCCCAGTCGGATGCCGGTCCCGACGCTGATCCGCTCCCCCGGCAAGAGCAGCGCGTCCTCCGCGGAACGGAGGTCGACTCCGGCCGATCTCTCGGTAGCGTAGCCGGGGAGGGGGAACTCGATCGCCCTGCCCTCCCGCGAGATCATCACGCACACAGGCATCGCGGGCTAAGGCCTCCCCGACGAATGTCTGCGCGGACCTCCCCCTCCGGGGCGCCTGTCTCCCCTGTCGCGCCCGGCTCCGCCCTCCCTGGGCCTGTCGCGCTCCGGCTGCGGGTTGTTTCTGCCGGCCTCGGCGAGCGCCTCGATCATGCTCTCGCGCTCCCTCTCGGCGGGAAGCACGTCGGAGAGCCCCTCGGCCGCTATGCGGCTCTCGTCGTCAAGGATGCGCCTCCTGGTGAGGTTTACCCGCCCCATGTCGTCGATCTCCTTGACCATCACGAGGACCTTGTCCCCTACCTTGAACACGTCCTCGACCTTTGGTATGCGTCTAGTGCTGACCTCGCTCACGTGCAGCAGCCCCTCCTTGCCGGGAAGGCACTCCACGAAGGCCCCGAAGGTCATCAGCCGGGTGACTGTGCCGTGGTAGACTTCGCCGGCCTCAAGGTCCTTCGTGAGACCGCGGATTATCGAAAGGGCCTCGTTGACCTTCTCCTGCGTCGGCCCGCCTATGTAGATCTCGCCGCTGTCCTCCACGTTGATCTTCACCCCTGTCTTCTGGGTGATGCCGCGGATTACCTTTCCGCCGGGACCGATCACGTCGCGTATCTTCTCCGGGTCGATGGTCGTCATGAATATCCGGGGGGCGTTGGGCGACAGCTCGGCCGGCGCGGGGATGGCGGCCTCCATGGCGTCGAGGATCTGCATCCTGGCGGACCTGGCCTGAGACAGAGCCTGCTCGAGTATCTCCCTGGTTATCCCCCCCGCCTTGTTGTCCATCTGCAGGGCGGTGACTCCGTCGCGGGTGCCGGCGACCTTGAAGTCCATGTCGCCGAAGTGGTCCTCCAGCCCCTGGATGTCGGTGAGGACCGCCACCCTGTCATCCTCCTTGATCAACCCCATCGCGATCCCGGCCACGTGCTTCTTCATCGGCACTCCGGCCTCCATCAGGGCCAGGCTGCCTCCGCAGATCGAGGCCTGGGAGCTTGAGCCGTTGGACTCCAGTATGTCGGAGACCACCCTCATGACGTAAGGGAAGTCCTCCTCCTCGGGGATCATGGCGCGCAGGGCGCGCTCCGCCAGCGCCCCGTGGCCGATCTCTCGCCTGCCGGGGCCCCTCATCGGGCGAACCTCGCCGACCGAGAAGGGGGGGAAGTTGTAGTGAAGGATGAACCTCTTGGCCGGCTCGTCCTGCTTGAGTCCGTCCAGGATCTGGTCGTCGACCCCCATCATGCCGAGCGTCGTCACGACCAGGGCCTGGGTCTCGCCTCTCGTGAACAGGGCCGATCCGTGCACCCTGGGCAGGACGCCCGTCTCGCAGGTGATCTTCCTTAACTCGTCCATGCGGCGCCCGTCCGCGCGGATCCTCTCGTCGACTATCAGCGAGCGCATGATCCTCTTGACCATCCCGTCTATCACGCCGGACATGTAGTCCCCGGCGTCGGGATGCTCCTCCTCGAATCGCTCCACAAGCCTGTTCCTGGCGGCGGAGATGGCGTCGCCGCGCGGCTTCTTCTCGTGTATCATCACCGCCTCGCGGATCTCGGCCGAGAGGTTTTCCTCGGCCCACGAGTCTATGGCCTGGTAGGACGGGGGGGCGGGCAGCTCCAGCTTGGGACGCCCCACCGACTCACTCATCTCGTTGAACAGGCCGACGATCTTCCTGATCTCCGCCTGGGCGAGCTCGAGGGCGTCCACCAGCAGCTCCTCGGAGATCTCCTTCGACCCGCACTCGACCATGGTGACCCCGTCGAGGTGCCCTGCGACAAGAAGGTCCAGGGTTGACACGGCCATCTGCTCCTCGGTCGGGTTGACCACGAACTCGTCCTCGACCCTGCCTATCCTGACAGCGCCCACGGGTCCGCCCCACGGTATGTCGGAGATGCTGAGCGCGGCGGAGGCGGCGTTGATGGCCAGCACGTTGGGCGGGTTGACCTGGTCCACCGAGAGCACGGTCGAGACCACGTGCACGTCGTAGCGCATGGACTCGTCGAACAGCGACCTTATCGAGCGGTCAACCATCCTGCAACTCAGCACCGCCGTCTCGGATGGGCGTCCCTCGCGTTTGATGAATCCGCCGGGGATCTTGCCGGCGGAGTAGAATCTCTCCTCGAAATCCACGAGCAGCGGAAAGAAATCGATCCCCGTGCGCGGTTTCTCCGTTATGCAGGCCGTCGTCAACACGGTCGTCTCTCCATGCGCCGCCACAACGGCCCCGTTCGCCTGCTTCGCCACCTTGCCGGTGGAGAATTGCAGGGGCCGTCCCCCGATTTCGACAGAAAACGTCTTCTCCATTAAAAGCCTTCCTCCTCGATATTTATCTCTTCCTCTATGCGGAGTAAGAATACCACAATTGACCAAAAAATGAGCGAGGACTTTTTGTCCTCGCCCCTGGAACCGGTATTTTTTTTAGTGTCGCAGGCCCAGTCTCTCGATGAGAGCCTTGTATCGGTTGAAGTCCTTGTCCCTCAGGTAGCGCAGCAGCCTGCGGCGTTTGCCGACCATCTTCAGCAGCCCCCTGCGCGAGTGGAAGTCCTTCGTGTGGATCTTGAGATGCTCTGTCAGCTCGCGTATGCGCTGGGTGAGCATGGCGACCTGCACCTCCGGCGAACCGGTATCCGTCGTATGAACCCTGTACTCCTCGATGATCCCCTGTTTCTTTTCTCCCTGCAGCATTTGGTTTCACCTCTTGTAAAAAATCCCGAAACTCAGAAGAGCGTCAACGCGCCAATCCGGGTAAGGGTCGTTGGGAATGTTACCATCTGGAGCGCAATAATGCAAACGCCCCCGCGCGGGGGGCGTTTGATCCGCCTGCTATCTCGTGACCGGGTATTTCATAGCGGGGCTAGTTGCGGGTCCTCACAGACACGAAGAACGTCCTCGAGTCCCTCATCAGCAGCAGCACAACCGAGCCGCTCCCGGCGTCAACCCTGTCCAGATCCGCGAGGCCGGCGATCCTGACCCCGTTCATCTCCAGTATGACATCCTTCTCGCGAATGCCCGCCCTCTGGGCCATCGAGCCGTCCTCGACCGAGGTGATCATCACCCCCTCGTCGCTCTTGAGGTTGTTCTGCTTCCTCACCTCGTCCGAGAGGTCGCCGACCCTGATCCCAAGGTCCTTGAGGGCCTTCGGTCCGCCGTCTCCCGCGACCGGGCGCCCCTGGCTGCCCGGCATCTCGCCGAGGGTGGCGTCGACCTCGATCTTATTCTTCTGGCGCACGACTGTGAGGGCGACCTTGTCGCCCGCCATCATCTGGCGGATCTTCATCACGAACTCCTGGTGGTCCTTGATGGCGGAGCCGTCAACCTCCAGTATGACGTCCCCTCTCTTGAGCCCGGCCTTCTCGGCGGGGGAATCGCGCATGACGTCACTGACTATCGCGCCCTTCTCTCCCTCGACTCCGTAGGCCTCGGCGAACTCCTTGGTCAGCGGCTGAATGGTGACCCCGAGCCAACCCCTTCTCACCTTGCCGAACTCGATGAGGTCGCTCATCACCTGCTTGGCCATGTTGACCGGGATGGCGAACCCGATGCCCTGCGCGTAGGGAACAATGGCCGTGTTGATTCCAACCACCTCGCCCCTGAGGTTCAGAAGGGGGCCGCCGCTGTTGCCCGGGTTGATCGCGGCGTCGGTCTGCAGGAAACCGTCGAAGTTGACGTTACCGTCGTGGACGCTCCTGTTCTTCGCCGATATTACTCCCACGGTCACCGTGTGCTCGAGCCCGAACGGGTTGCCTATCGCCACAACCCACTCTCCCACCTCGGTCTTGTCCGAGTCGGCGAGCTTAAGGAAGGGTAGGTCCTTGCCCTCGACCTTGATCACGGCCAGGTCGAATGTCGGGTCCTTGCCGAGCACCTTGGCGTCGAACGTCCTGCCGTCTGAGAAAGTCACGGTTATCTTGTCCGCCCCGTCCACAACGTGATTGTTGGTCAGGATGTGGCCGTCCTTCGACACGATGAACCCCGAGCCCCTGCCCTGCATCGGGATGGTCCTGGAGAAGCGCTTGAACTCCTCCCCGAAGAATTGCCGGAAGACCGGGTCGTCGCCGAACGGGCTCATCGAGCGCGTGACGAGGGTCTCCACGTCGACGTTCACCACTGCGGGAGAGAGCTCGCGGGCGATCTTGGCCACCGGGTTGTCGGTGAAGGGGTCCTGGGCGTAGGCCGTACCGGCCAGGGCCTGCGGCAGCAAAAACACGACTGCGGCCAGGAGCGCAAACAAGGAAAACCTGTACAGCGCGATTGATCTCTTGTTACTCATTACGGGTCACCTCCGAATCAAGATGACAATATTTTATGCCCAAAGCGCCAACGAACATCGTTTTTTTTACCGAACAGTTAATACGCATTTCTAAGAATCCCGCGCCCTGTCCGTACTCCTGTAATAAGACCACGCAAGCCATAACAGGCCGCACAGGAGCGCCACCGGAAGTATGAGGCGATTCGCCTGCATCCCCGCTCTGTAGTAATCGTCTCGGAATGGATCCGCGACGAGCCGGAGGATGGAGTACAGCACCGCGAAGAGCGGGCAGAGTACGGCCCCCTGGATCCTCCTGGCGCTCCCGACGCCAATGCGGCGAACCTCCACCCACTGGAGTAGGGCTGCTATTATCAGGGCCCCGAACGAGTAGTAAAGCTGGGTAGGATGCCGCGCGATGGAGAACGGGTCGCTAGCCAGGCGCACCGCCCACGGCACGGATGTCTGTACCCCGTAGCAGCAACCGTTCAACAGACAGCCCCACCTTCCGACAGCCACTGTCAGAGCCGCGGGCAGCGATGCCGCGTCGACCACCTTCCAGAAAGGGACATGCAATACTCGTGCGGTCACCAGCGAGAAGAGGCCGGCGCCGAGGAACGCGGGCACCGCCGACAGCCCCCCCTCCCAGATCCTGAGAAGGCGAACCGGGTCAGCCATAAAGTAGTCCCACGAGTCGTAGACGCTGCCGACGCGCGCTCCCAGCAGCATTCCGAGGAAGGCCCACATTATTATCCTTCGGGCGTCGTCGTCGGCGATGCCGTAGTACATGGTCATGCGCCTGCGCGAGAATATCACCGCCATGGACAAAGCGCCGGTCCACAGCAGGTAGTAGCTCTGGACCGGCGCGTCGCCTATGTAAAAGAGAACCGGGTGCATCAGTAGTCCCTTCGGTGTGATCGAGGGTATACCACTACTTTCCTGGAGGGGGGGTCGCCCATCGACCTGGTCTCCACGTCCCTGCTGTCCTTGAGGGTCAGGTGCACGATCCTTCTCTCCCAGCTTGTCATAGGCTCCATGTGCACCGGTCTGCCCCTGTCGGAGCACTTTCTGGCCGCGGCCAGGGCCATGCGCTGCAGGCTCTGTTCCCGCCTCTCCCTGTATCCGTCGCTGTCGAGCACTATGCGGCGCCCCTCGTCGGCACCCCTGGCTACGAGGTTGAGAAGGTACTCCATGGCCTTGAGGGTCTCCCCGTACTTCCCGATGACGATGCCAGCATCGGGGCCCAACAGGTTCATTCCCTCGCCGTCGACTATCTCGGAGTCCACGTTTAGATCCATGTGTCCCAGGATGCTGTTCAGGATGTCCCTGCCCCTCAGCAGGTAGAGCGGTGCGGAGGGGCGGGCCTCCACCTTCAGCCTCTTCCCCAGGAGACCGAAGAAGGCCTTGCCCTCCTCGATCACCGTAAGCGTTATATCGTCCGGGTCCAGGTTCCACGCGGCGGCAGCGTTTTTCCTTGCCTCCTCCGCCGAGGACACGTCCAGGACAAGAATATCGTCGTTCATGATAATCCTCCCTTTCTCTCGGAGGTCCACTTGTTAAAGACCTCGCCAGCCCCGTCCCGCCGGCTCGGGCGCGTTATGCGCGTCGGCCGAAGTGCGGCGATGCCGGGAGTCGACGGGACGACGCCTGTTCAATCTCCGCTTCTCGTCGGCTTGTCCTTGAGCAGGGTCGGTTTTTTCTGCATCTCGGCCTTGGTCCTCCTGGCGGTGCTCAGCTGCTGAATGACGCCGAGCAGGGAGGACACGCCCCAATACAGAAGGACTCCGCCGGGCAGGCTGAGGCAGATGAAGGTAAGGAAGAGCGGCATGAACCAGTTCATCATGGCCATCTGGGGGTTGCCGCTCGACGTGAGCTGCTGCTGGTACCAGGTGAGGAATCCTATGCCGAGCAGTAGCAGGAGGTTGGGCAGGTAGACCGACACGTTCATAAGGGCGAACGGGTTTGCCATTATCCCGTACATGACGGTGATTATCCCCAGCTGCTCCGTGGGCACCGTCAGCTTCAGGGCCTCCGCCAGCGTGGTCAGCACCGAGCCGTCGAGCTGTATCCACAGGAAGGACACCCCTGAGAAGTCGTAGTTGGTAAGCACGCGATACAGGAGAATGAAGACCGGAAGCTGAACCAGGAGCGGCAGGCACCCGGCGGCGGGGTTGACCTTGTTCTCCTTGTAGAGCGTCATCATCTCGCGGTTGAGGGTCTCCTTGTCGTCCTTGAACTTCTCCTGCAGCATCTTGATGCGGGGCTGCAGCTTCTGCATCTTCTGCATGCTGTCCATCTGCTTCTTGGTGAGCGGGTGAAGCAGCAGCCTTACGATCAGGGTAAGCGCTATGATGGCCAACCCCCATGACCCGGTGAAGCCGTGGACAAACTCCATCAGCTTCATCATGAGGTCCCCGCCCATCTTCCAAATTGAACCCACTATCGATCACCGTCCTCGTACGAATAAGCCCCGTGACCCCTGTCCGGCGCCGGCGGTACAGGATCATAGCCTCCGGGATGCCACGGAGCACACTTGCAAAGTCTTATAATAGTCAACCAGGTTCCCTTGAGAAAGCCGTGAGCGGTCAGCGCGTCGATTGCGTACTGCGAGCACGTTGGGTAGAACCTGCAATTATCGCCAAGCATCGGGGAGATCAAGACCTGGTAGATCCTGGCGAGCTTTACTCCGATCCAGGCTGCCGCGGTCATCTCTCGTCCGGGCACGGCGAACGACCCTCCCAATCCGGGCCGGGCCACCCTGGCTCCATCAGGCCCGCTCCCTCCAGGAGCGATGCCGTCTCCGCGTAGATCTCCTTCGCCCCGGCTTTCATTCCGGCGCGGCTCAGGCCGGCCACTATCCACACGTCGCGACGTATCCAAGGCAACAGCCTGCGAAAACCCTCCCTCAGGATCCTGCGTCCCCTGTTCCTGTCGTGGGATTTCCCCTGTCTCTTTCCGACGGCCATGCCGACCCTGGGGGCTCCCTCCGCGCCCTTCACAAACAGCAACCGCACCAGTTCGCCTCGAAGCCGACCACCGGTGCGGAAGACAACATCGAACTCCCACCCTCTTTTTAGGCGAGAAGACCGAGGGAAGAAAAACCTCAAAGGCTACACTGCCAGTCTAGCGCGGCCCTTTCTCCTACGGTTTCGGAGAATCCGGCGGCCCGACGGGGAACTTGAACGGGCGAGAAAGCCCATCTTCCTTTTCCTCGGCCTGTTATGGGGCTGAAACGTCTGCTTCAACGGTGACACCTCCTGACGACAATAGAAAACCGACCGTGACCGGCGGTATTTTTTCAGCCTTGATACTATATCACACACCAAGTCGCCCGGCAACAGGTCGTTCGGCCTTGATGGCGCGGGTTTCAACGGCTTGAAGAGAGCGCGGCCAGGTACGGTATCAGGCGGAGACCACGAGCCTGCGGTATTTCACTTTCGGCAGGGCGGAGGGAATCTTCCAGTCCGGCCTGCTGAGCACCCTTCCGTCCAGGATCGCCACCCTGCCCCGGTCGCTTCGGCTTCTTATCAGCCTCCCGGCGGCCTGTCTCAGGAGCATTTTCGCCTCCGGAAGAGTGGAACGCGCGAATGCCCCTCCCCCCTCCAGCGCGTTGCGCGCCTGGACCAGAGGGTCGCCCGGGTGGGCAAAGGGGATTCGGTCTATTATCACCTGGGTAAGCCCGTCGCCGGGTACATCCACGCCCTCACGAAATGACGACGCCCCCACCAGCACAGACGAGGGGTCGCTTCTGAACGCCTCCAGCAGCTCGCTCCTGGGTCCCTCTCCCTGGACCAGCACCCTGTAGCCCCTGGGCTTGGCCTTGAGGGCTACGGCCACCTTCGCCAGGAGCCTGTGCGACGCGAGCAGAACCAGCGTGCTACCGCCGTTCTTCTCGACCAGCTTCTCCACCACTCTGCAGATGGTGCCGTCGTAGTTGGGGTTCATCACGTCAAGTCCCGTATCGACCACCACGATCTCCATCTGGCGCCCAAGGTCGAACGGAGACCCGCAGATGAACAGGCGGTCGGGGCGAATGCCAGTCTCCCTCTCCCAGTAGTCGAGCCTTCCGTCTATCGTGAGCGTGGCGGAGATGAACACCGACCTGTTAGCCGGGCCCGAGTGAATGGCCGAGGCCAGCTCCGAGCCGGGTGAAACAGGCGCGCTGAACAGGGTCCGCCCCCCCTTCCAGTACGCCCAGGACGGGTAGTCGGACACCTCGGCGCACCAGGCCAGGCTCCTCCTTATCCTGCCGCACTCCTCCATCCAGGCGGAGATCCCGCCGTCCTCCCCGGACTCGAAGGTCTCATCGCCGGAGGAGAGGGGTTCAAGAAGGTCCTGAAGGCCCTTGAGCTTTCCGCAGAGGGCCCTCTGTCTCTGGAGCAGGTCGTCGTTTTTGGCGGTTATGTTCTCCTTTCCACCGGGCAGGAGGATGTC
Organism: Synergistota bacterium; assembly: GCA_022704435.1. Lineage (GTDB taxonomy): Bacteria > Synergistota > Synergistia > Synergistales > Aminobacteriaceae > JAAYLU01. The sequence continues at coordinate 15,551 of JAKJGK010000005.1, forward strand.
CAGCTGCTCGAAGAAGCGCGCGGACTCCTCCCGCAACTCGCTCGACAGGATCATGGCCGCGCCCTGCCTGCCCGATCTCTGGAGCTCGGCCACGGCATCCGTGAAGGGCCTGGAGCGCAGCAGCCTGACGAGGTCCTCGTCCGACACGGAGACCGTCATGGACGAGCGCGCGGCCTCGCTCAGCCTGTGAGCCTCGTCGCATATCAGCATGTCGTAGGGCACCGGGAATGGCTTGCCGGCCGCCATGATGTACGAGAAGTACAGGTGGTAGTTGGCCACAATAATGCGCCATCCCCTCGCCTCCCTGAGGGCGCGCTGGACGAAGCACTCCCCGCGCATTGGACACCTGAACCCCCTGCAGGAGCGGGAGGAGGCGGCGATAGCAGCCAGCGCGGGGGAGTCCTGGGGCAGGGAGAGCTCGGACAGATCACCTGTGGCGGTCCTCTTAAGCCAATCCTCGATCTCCCTGGAGGATCGCCCGCCGTCGCGGTGCGACAGGTATCCCTGGCGTCCCTCGTCCCCCTCCGAGGCCTCCTCGGCCCTGGACAGGCATGCATAGTTGCCCTTGCCCTTCAGCAGTCCGAAGGGGAGGTCCAGCCCCAGCAGCTCGTTCAGGCGGGGAAGGTCCTTCATTATCAGCTGTTCCTGCAGAGGAATGCTTGCCGTCAGGAACAGCACCGTCTCGCCCGAGGCCGAAGCCCTCAGCATCGCCGGGGCCAGCAGGGCGAAGGTCTTGCCCACGCCGGGCGGCGCCTCCGCGGCCAGCGTGTACCCACCCTCGGAAGCCAGCGCGCCGGCGACAGATTCGGCCAGTTCCAACTGTTCCTCCCTGTGCTCGAACGCCGGAAAGCCCTTCATCATGATGCCCTCCGGGCCAAATATCTCCTCCATGGACGGAATCCCCATGATCTACCCTCTTTCAAAGCCAGTATGAACAGTCCCTCGGCACGGGTTTCTCCGCCCTTCACGAGGTCTCTCGCCCCGCCCGGCGAAAATCCGCCGTTTCTCTTGCAAATATATCAGAAACCGTGCTAGAATGGCACGGTTGTGCCGGGAGGAGGTGAGTTACATGCCGAACAAGAAGTCAGCGATTAAAAGAATGAAGACGAGCGAGAGAAACAGGCTTTACAACCGTTTCTGGAAGACTCGTTGCAAGAACGCCGTGAAAAAGGTCCTCGCGGCCGTTGAGGGCGGAGACGAGGCTCTCGCGCTGACGCAGCTTGCCATAGCGCAGAGCGTCATCGACAAGGCGGTCGTCAAGGGTGTCATGCACGGCAATACAGCCGCACGCAGAAAGTCCATGATCACCAACAGGGTCAAGAGGCTCTCCGGGGAGAATCAGCCCGCCTGATACGCCTAACTCGCCACTTGCCGTAAAAACAGGGAGCTGGACGTCGGGAACCGCGCCGTTCAGCTTATTTTTTTGCCCCGGCGCCTGCCATGCACCGCATTACCAGCGCCTCGAACCCGGGCCAACCTTCGGCATAAGAGGTCTTCTCCCCCCACGACAGGGACAGCAGGCCGAGCGCCATATCCGACAGCGCCTCCGGCCGGTAGTTCCGCAACGCCTCCCTCGCCATCTTAAGGGCATAGTCCTTTACCTCGAGGGCGACCATCACTCTCTCGGCCTCAGCCTGCGGGAAAACCCCGAGGTAGACGGCCGGCCTGATCCTGTTGTACAGGGCTGTCAGCAGGGGGAGCACGCTCGGCTCCCCCTTGAGGCGCTCGAACACGGCCAACACCTCGGCGGCGCGCGCCTGGCAGAAAGAGTCGAGGAACTTGAGCACCAGGTTCCTGCCCTCGTCGTAGGAGAGCCTCCTGACCATATCCGCGTCCACGCGAGCGCCGTCGGCGTAGATGCCGAGGCTCGCGAGCTCGGCTCGCACCTCCTCGGGATCCTCGGTCAGCTCCACCAGCAGCGCGGCCGCCTCGTCAGCCAGTGAGATGCCCTGCTTCGCCGCCAGGCCGAGCAGCCACTTCTTCCTCTGTGAGGACCAGAAGGGGACCGACTCGGCCTTCAGCATCGCAATCTTCTTTCTAGCCTCGGGGGGGAACGCTTTGCCGGGGTCCTTCTCGTACACCAAGAGCACTGCTTCCGGGGCATCCTCGTCCTCAAGGTGCTCGACCAACTCGGCCGGGAAGGGGCCCAGCAGCTCAGCCGACTCGACCACCGTGACCCTCCTGCTTGCGAACAGCCCCATGGCGCGGCCAGCGGCGATTATCTCCCGCCACTCGCCCCCCTCGCGCGTCCCGGCGTGCTCCCTCCCCTTCATTTTCAGGGCCTCCAGCTCCTCGGCCAGAATGCGTCTGCCGGAGGCCCCTCCTGAAGCGATGATCTTAAGATGAGACACTAATCCCTCACCACTATGTTGACCAGCTTGTCCGGCACCGCGATCACGCGCTCGGGGCGCGTCCCGTCGAGGCGGCGGATTATCGAGGGAAGGGCGAGCACCCGCTCCTGGAGCTCCTCTTTAGAGAGCCCCGCAGGCAGCTCTACTCTCTCGCGCAGTTTGCCGTTCATCTGGACCACAACCGTGACCGAATCCGCCTCCAGGGCGGCCGGCTCCGCCTCGGGCCACGGCGACATCGCCAGGGCGTCGGCGTGGCCGGTCAGCGACCACAGCTCCTCCGTTATATGGGGGCAGAAGGGGTTCAGGCAGGCCAGCAGGGTCTCCACTCCCTCCCTGAAGAGAGACCTCTCCGTCTCTCCCTCCGGGTGAAAGGCCTGAAGCGCGTTCAGCAGCTCCATCAGGCGGGCCACCGCGGTGTTGAACTGCTTCTCGCCGGAGATATCCTGTGTCACGGATTGGATTGTGACGTGGATCTTCCTCTTCATATCGCGCAGGCGACGATCCGCCAGCCCCTCCATCGGGATCGAGGGGCCCCTCTGCGCAAGCAGCGGCAGGTTCTCCTCGACCAGCCTCCACACCCGGTTGAGGAAGCGGTGCGCCCCCTCCACCCCGTGCTCGCTCCAGTCGAGGTCGTTGGCCGGCGGGGCGGCGAACAGTATGAACAGCCTCGCGGTATCTGCGCCGTAGACCTTGATGATCTCGTTGGGGTCGACCACGTTGCCGAGCGACTTGGACATCTTCGCCCCGTCCTTGATCACCATCCCCTGAGTGAGGAGGTTGGTGAAGGGCTCGCGCGCCCTCGAGAGCCCCAGGTCCGCGAAGAACTTGGTGAAGAAGCGCGCGTAAATCAGGTGGAGACAGGCGTGCTCGATGCCGCCTATGTACTGGTCCACTGGCATCCAGTAGTTGGCCTCGTCGGCGTTGAAGGCGACGGTGTCGTCGTGAGCTGAGCAGTAGCGGAAGAAGTACCAGGAGGAGCAGATGAAGGTATCCATCGTGTCCGCCTCGCGGCGGCCCGGCTTTCCGCACCTGGGGCACGGCGTAGTGAGCCACTCCTGGTCGTCGGCCAGCGGCGACCCTCCCTCCTCCTTGAACTTCACGTTCTCCGGGAGCAGTACCGGCAGATCGTCCTCCGGGACCGGGACTATGCCGCAGTCGTCGCAGTACACCACGGGGATCGGCGCACCCCAGTATCGCTGCCTGGAGATCAGCCAGTCGCGCAGCCGGAAGTTCACCTCGCGTTCGCAGTAGCCCCTCTTGACCCCCCATTCGATCATGGCTGGGATCGCCTCGGCGGTGGGCATGCCGTCGAATTCGCCGGAGTTGCAGGCTATGCCGTTGTCCTCGAACGCGCGGTCCATCTCCTCCGCGTTCAAGGCTCCGTCGACGGGCTGTATTACGACCTTGACCGGGATGCCGTACTTCCGCGCGAACTCGAAGTCCCTCTGGTCGTGGGCGGGAACGCCCATTATCGCTCCGGTGCCGTAGTCCATCAGGATGTAGTTGGCAATCAGGATCGGAACCACTTCACCCGTCACCGGGTTCACCGCGTCGAGTCCGGTGAACAGTCCCTCCTTCTCCCCCCCTACCGCGGTCCGCTCGATGGAGCTCTGCGTAGCGCACCTCTTGACGAAGGCCCTGATCTCGTCGGCCCTCGGGGACAGGCTGCACATCTTCTCCACGAAGGGGTGCTCCGGCGAGAGGGCGAGGAAGGTGACCCCGAAGATCGTGTCGAAACGGGTGGTGAAGGTCTCTATGACCGCGCCGCTACGCTTCTCAGTGAAGGACAGGCGGGCGCCCTCCGATCGCCCTATCCAGTTGCGCTGCATTATCTTGACCCTCTCGGGCCAGCCGGGCAGGTTGTCGAGGTCATCGAGGAGCTCCTGGGCATAGTCCGTGATCCTCAGGAACCATTGCTCCAGGCTGCGCTTGACCACGGGGGTGTCGCACCTCCAGCAGCGACCGTCGTTGATCACCTGCTCGTTAGCCAGCACCGTGCCGCAGCTCTCGCACCAGTTGACAGGCGCGTTCTTCCTGTATGCCAGCCCCTTTTTCAGAAACTGGAGGAAGATCCACTGGGTCCACCTGTAGTAGTCCGGGTTGCACGTCTCGATCCTGCGCCGCCAGTCGTAGCTGCACCCCATGCGCTTGAGCTGCTCGGTCATGTACTCGATGTTGTCCCAGGTCCACTTGTGCGCCGGGGTCTTGCTCTTTATGGCGGCGTTCTCGGCAGGCATGCCGAAGGCGTCGAAGCCGATCGGGTGAAGGACGTTCAGGCCGCGCTTCCACAAAAAACGCGTCAGCATGTCGCCTATCGAGTAGTTCCTGAGGTGCCCCATGTGGAGCGCGCCGCTCGGGTACGGGAACATCTCCAGGCAGTAGAACTTCTCGCGCCCGAGGTCGGCGTCGGCGTTGAACGTGCCCTCGCCCTCCCACTTCTCCTGCCATTTCAACTCTATGGATCGAAAATCGTAGCCCATATACCTTCCTCCTCAAATCCTGTCGCTCAGCTGTTAACCGTCTTTCTTCTCCCGGCTGAAGTACATGTCCATGAAGGGCCTCAGCAGGTCTATCGGAAGCGGGAAAATGGTGGTGGTGGCCTTCTCTCCAACGCTGACCTCGCGCATGGTCTGCAGATAGCGAAGTTGCAGGGTTATCGGCGACGTCTCCATCTGGAGCGCGGCCTCGCTGAGCTTCTGCGCAGCCTGCAGCTCTCCCTCCGCGTTGATGATCTTCGCGCGCCGCTCGCGCTCCGCCTCCGCCTGCTTGGCCATCGCGCGCTTCATGCTCTCGGGCAGCTCCAGCTCCTTAAGCTCGACCGCGCTGACCTTTATCCCCCACGAGTCGGTCCGCTCGTCGATGATCTTCTGAAGCTCGTTGTTTATCTTCTCCCTAGACGAAAGCACCTCGTCGAGGTCGACCGACCCGATGACCGACCGCAGGGTGGTCTGGGACAGAAGGCTCGTGGCCAGCACGTAGTTCTCCACCTCCACCACCGAGTACGACGGATCCATGACCCTGAAGTAGACCACCGCGTTGACCTTGATCGGCACGTTGTCCCTGGTTATGACTTCCTGGACCGGCACGTCGAGGGTCACCACGCGCATATCCACCCTGACTACCCTGTCTATGACGGGTATCACCAGCACCATCCCGGGCCCCTTCGCTCCCACCAGCCGCCCGAGGCGGAAGACCACCAGCCGCTGGTACTCGGGTATGACCTTGATGGCCGACGAGAGGAAAAAGACGAGGATCAGGATGAATCCAAACGAAGTCCCCAGGCTGAACAGCATATCCAAGATATCGAACATGACTAAACCTCCTTTGCAGATGAATCGCCGCCGGGCGTCGATTCCACGGTATCATCGCGGACGACTAGCGTGAAACCGTCCATCTCGGACACAAGGACCTCCGCCCCCTTGTAGAAACGCGCCCCTCCGACTCCCTTCGCCCTCCAGATCTCGCCGTGGCACCTGACCATCCCCTCGGGGTCGAGATCCTCCACCACAACGGCCTTCCTTCCCGTCATCCCCTCCGCGCCGGAGACCGGCCTCCTGGCGTGCGAACGGAGGACGAGATACAGGGCCCCGATGAAGAAGAGCCCGAAGGCCAGGCTCATGCCGCCTATCACGTTCATGGACACGTTCAACAGCTCCCCTCCGGGCGCCCTGAAGAGAATGAGCCCGCCCGTGACCAGGGATGCCAGGCCGAACAGGCTGAGCACCCCTATGCCTCCGACCACCAGGTCGAGGACGAGAACCACTATGCCCGCCACCAGAAGAACGACCCCGGCCCAGTTGAACGGGAGCATTCTCAGGCCGAAGGCCCCCAGCAGCACCATGACCGCCCCGGACGTCCCGAGCACGAATCCTCCCGGAGTCAGGACCTCCAGCACGATCATCAGTATGCCGGCGGACAGCAGCATGTACGCTGTATCCGGGCTCGAGATGAACTGAAGGACCCTCTCGCGCGAGGACATATTTATCTCCACTATGACCGACGGGTTGAAGAAAAGCTCCCTCTCCTCGCCTCCGACCAAGACCCTCCTGCCGAGGATGCCCGTCAGCAGCGAATCCATATCGGGCGCCGACAGGTCCACCAGCCCTCCCGCGAGGGCCTCCTCCGAGGTAAGCGAGACGCTCTCGGTGACCATGCGCTCGGCGAGGTCGGGGTTGCGCCTCCTGAGCTGGGCGAGCGACCTCATGTGAGCAGCCAGGTCGTTGGTTATCTTTCTTTTCATGTCCCTGTCCGGCGCATCCTGGCCGGAGGCCATGACCGGCTGCGCGGCGCCGACGTTGGTGCCGGGGGCCATGGCCGCCACGTGCGCGGCCTGCAGTAAGAAGGCCCCCGCCGAGGCCGCCCTGGCCCCCTGGGGAGAGACCCACACGACCACGGGCACCGAAGAGTCCATGATGGCGGCCGTCATGGCCCTCATCGAACTGACCAGGCCGCCCGGGGTGTCCATGCGGAATACCACCAAGCCGGCTCCCTCATCCGACGCGCGGGACAGGACTTCCTCGGTGAATACCTCCATGGAGACCCCTACAGTCCCCTCCAGCCTGGCGGCCATGACTACTCCGCCGTCCGCCTCGCACGCCGGCGCGGCTGGCAGGGCAAGCGACAGCGCGAGGAGAATGACTGCGCATATTTTACCAAATCTTGTCATATCATCACCGCCTTAAGGGCGTCCTTCAGGGTCGAGACCCCTGTCACAGCGAGCGGCGCGGCGCCGCGCAAGGCCCTCTCGCGGGAGCTGACGACGGCCCGCTTGAACCCCAACCTCGCCGCCTCCTGCAAACGTCGCTCGAGCCTCACCACCGGGCGCACCTCGCCGGCCAGGCCCACCTCGCCCAGTAGAATGCAGTCCGCCGGGACAGGGGCGTCGCGCACCGCCGATGCCAGCGCCGCGCAGAGGGCCAGGTCCGCGGCCGGCTCCCTCAGGAGAAGCCCGCCCGCAACGTTCACGTACATGTCGAACAGGGAGCATCCGACGCCGCATCTCTTCTCGAGCACCGCGGAGAGGAGCTGAATCTTGTTCACGTCCACTCCCCTGCCGGTGCGCTTCGGGTAGGGGAAGGCAGTCGCCGCGGCGAGCGACTGGATCTCCGCGATCAACGGGAGGCTGCCCTCGACCGCGACCGTCATGGCTACCCCCGGCACGGTCTCGGAGGCCCTGTTCCAGTACAATCCGCTGACATCCCGCACTGGGGACAGCCCCGAGTCCGTCATCTCGAAGACGCCGAGCTCCTCGGTGCTGCCGTAACGGTTCTTGCCGGCGCGGAGCATCCTGTAGGGGGAGTAGTCCTCGCCGGAGAAGGTGAGGACCGCGTCAACCATGTGCTCGAGGAGCATGGGGCCCGCGATCCTCCCTTCCTTGGTTATGTGCCCCACGAGGACCGCCGGGATTCCCCTCTCCTTGGCCGAGGAGATGCACGCCTGGGCCACGGCCCTGACCTGGGCCGGGCTGCCCGGCCAACCACCCTCGCCGTCCACGCTCATGGCCTGAACGCTGTCCACCACCAGGAATCTCATCCCGGGCAGGGCCTCGAGCGCGGAGACTATATCGCCGGTGCACGCAAGGTGCAGCCCGTCGAGACGAGTCCCGAGGCGCTTGGCCCTGAGCGCGATCTGCGACTCGGACTCCTCCCCGGACAGGTAGAGCACCGGTCCGACTATCTCAGCCATCATGCCGCACGTCTGCAACAGGAGGGTCGACTTGCCGATTCCCGGCTGCCCGCCCAGCAGGTAGACGCCCCCCGGAACGAAGCCTCCGCCAAGCACTCGGTCGAAGTCGTCGAACCCGGAGGAGACCCGCGAGGGGGGCAGAGCCTCGGATGCCACGATGCATCGCGCGACCTGACGGTTCGCCTCCGCGCCGGGCGTAGCGCCCTTCTCCATCGTGCCCCACTCCCCGCACGACGGGCATCTCCCCGCCCAGGAGGCGGAGGATGCGCCACAGACGGAGCAGAAGTACCTGGCTGCCGCCAGCTTAGCCATTTCATCTCACCCCGCGTCCAGTTTATATCCCAGCTTCTGTCCTGTCGAGGGGCATCAGGGCGACCAGGTCCAGGGGTTGAGGACGCTCCTGCCCTCCATCCCCCCCAGCGCCATCCTCACCTCGCCGAAGGACGGGGCGGCCAGGCGCATCACCGTGCAGCGGTCCCTCGAGATCTCGGACAGCCTGTGGGCATCGGACGAGCGGACGAACACTCGGTCCGGGTATCGCTCCCTCCATTCCGCGAACGCAGAGTGCGACACGGCGGGCGACAGCTCGAGGGCGTGGCACGGGAAGTCGTCGGGCACCCTCCCGAGCACCGACTCGTAGGAGAAGGACGGCCTGTCAAGGTGCGCCGGTATCACGACGGCCCCCATGCGGCAGGCCTCCGAGGCCACCTCGTCCACCGAGTAGCCGACCCCCTGAACGAGCAGGGTATCGCGCTCGCTCATTATATTGTTTTCATGGTCGATGACGAGCTGGTAGCCGAAGATCGACGGGTCATTCTCCCGGTCGGGCAATGAGAGCCAAAGCCACCTCCTGTACTCGACCGCGCTCTCGTCGTCGGGGAAGATCACCACCACGTGGATGTCCTCGGCCGTCTGGATCTCCATGCCGGTCAGCACCGCCGGGTCGCCCTCCGCGGCCTCGCGGATCGCCGGTGCGTTGGCTATATCGTTGTGATCGGTCACAGCGCAAAGAGAGACGCCGGCGCCCCGGTAGGCTGAGACTATCTCCGGGGCCCCCATCTCGAGCTCCGCGCACGGCGACAGGACGGTGTGAAGGTGAAGGTCGACCCAGTAGGAGGAGAGGTTCATGAGGAGATCGGAAAACCGGCCTCCCTGAGGGCCCCTGCGGCGTCGAAGGCCGACATGGGAGTGGTCGCCAGGGTGATGCCCTCGACGGAGCATCTGTCGACAAGCGTCCTGTCCGGCATTCGCCCGGAGGCCGCCAGGATGAACGGGACCTCCTTCAGCACCGCCACGGCTGCGGCGTTCACGTGGGTCTGGATCGTTATCCAGAGCCACCCCTCGCGAGCTTCGGCCATTATGAAGCTGAGCAGGTCCCCCGAAATGGCCCCGCCAAGCTCTCGGTCCATGTCCCCCTCCACCAGTACGCTGGCGCCGGTGACCCTTACCGCCTCGCCAATCTTCATCAGGATCTCCTCCGTTTCCTGCCGGTGTGAAGCGTGTGCGGCAGCTTGGACGAGAGGCACTGGATCTCCTCGCTGAGCTGGGTTATCCTCTCCCTCATCTTGAACACGCAGTCGGAGACATCCCCCTGCCCCCTCACGATGTCCTCCGCGAGGGCCCTGCACGAGGGACGGCCGCAGGCGCCGCAGTCTATGTGCGGCAGGTCGGCGTAGATCGCGTCCATCTCCCGCAGCTTGGCCATGGCCTCCTTGATGTCCTTGGACAGGGGAAGGCGCTCGCGCGGGACTACCGGGGCCGCCAGCTCCCACACGCCCCTGTCGTGCCAGTGGCGTATCCTCTCCATCTCCTCGCTGGACGGCATCCACTCCGCGTCGATGTTGTTGAGCCTCAGCTGCGACAGGAAGCGGGACTCGTAGGTCCCGGTGCCGCCGAAGCAGCCCAGGTCGCACGCGCGGCACTCGATGAAGTCCACTCCCGAGAGGCGCCCGAGTTCCAGCTCGTTGAGAAGATCCTGGGTGTTCCTCAGCCCCGACACGGAGATGGAGGTGAAGCCCTTGTCGAAGAAGGAGGCGATGTGGCGCGCCTCGCCCCCCGAGGTGGACCACAGCAGCCACCTGCCGCTGACGGGCCTGGTCTTGGCCCCGGTGACCTTGACGTTGCAGGCGAGCATGTCGCGGATAACCGTCCTGACGCTTACGACGTACTCGAGCGAGCTTCGTTTCCTGCCGACAGGGTTTCGGACCAGGGTGGCCTTGGCGGGGCAGGGAGAGACCAGGGTAACGTTCTCCTTCGCCCCCGTCTCCTCCCGCCAGATGGTCACGGCGGTCTCGAGCGGCGACTCCACGGGCAGTATGCGCCCGACCAGCTCCGGGTAGTTCATCTGGATCAGGCGTATCACTGCGGGACAGTAGGTGGAGATGTAGGGCAGATTCTCCCCGCCCTCCCTGATGATCTTGGCCGACGCGAAGGCGGAGAGGTCGAACGCGAGGGAGGCCCACTCGGAGAGGTCGTTGTACCCGTGGCTCTCCAGCGCCTCCATCATGAGACGAGGGCGCGAGTAGGCGCCCACCTGGACGTAGAAGGCCGGGTCCGCCATAAGGACGAGCCCCTCCCTGGTCTTGATGAGGTCCCACTCGTCGTCGTTGACTGTGATCGCCCTGTCCTTGCAGCTCCTTATGCACTCGCCGCAGTCTATGCACAGGTCTGGCAGAAGCCTGACCACGCCGTCGATCACGCGCAAAGCCTCGGTCGGACACGACCTGATGCAGTTGGCGCAACCGCGGCAACGGGATTCGGTGATCTTTATCCCTCCGGACATGAAAACACGCTCCTTTGCTTAGCCCTGCTTGAAGGCCACGGTCGCCCTGAGCCTGGTGCCCCTCCCTACCTCCGTGTCTATCTCCATGGCATCGGCGTTTCTCTGGATATTTGGCAGCCCCATCCCGGCCCCGAACCCGAGTTCCCTGATCTCGTCGGTGGCGGTGGAGTACCCCTCCTGCATGGCGAGCTGGACGTCGGGGATGCCCGGCCCCGAGTCCGAGGCCTCTATCACCAGGTGATCGTCGTGCACGGTCATCCGAAGCATTCCGCCGCCCCCGTGAATGAGCGCGTTCATCTCGGACTCGTAGGCGATGACCGATGCCCTGCGGACCAGGTCGGAGGCTATTCCTAGCATCTTCAGGGTCGCCTTGAACTTGGTGGACGCCTCTCCTATCGCCGAAAAATCACCGGCCTGGATGGCGTACTCCTCCACATACGGCTCCTGCCCCACGGGTCACACCCCTCTGTCCGGAATATGACAGGGAAGGATGCCCTTCTGAAAGAGGATGCCGCACGTCTCGAACATGCTCATCTGGCATACGAGGATCGGCATCTTGATCTGCGAGGCCAGTTTGACGGCGGCCTCCTGCGGTTTCTTCCCGCGGATGAAGACCACCGACGGCAGGTCGAGCATCTGGGCCGTGCGGACTATCTGGATGTTCGTGAGCCCGGTGAGCAGCAGCGACCCGGGCCTGGCGAACGCGAGGACGTCGCTCATCAGGTCGGCGCCGTAGGCACACTCGATGTCTATCGAGTCGAGCAGATCCTCCCCGCACAGCACCTCCGCCCGAATAAGGGTAACGAGATCGCGAAGTATCATTGTATTGCTTCCTCCTCTTTTATTGTCTGTTCGGAATGCGCTCTGCAGGTCAACGAAGGTTCTCGGGACCCCTGACCGTCAGGGTGTTGACCGGGTGGAAGCTCTTCTCCGCCACTTTCATGAAGGATACTCGCCTCTCGACGGGCCTGTGGGTGAGCGGGTTGACCGAGAGCGCCTGCGAGCCGAAAGCCAGCCCCCGGGCCAGAGGCATGAATGCGGCGAGGTCGGAGGGCGCCGGGGAGCCTGAACGCCCGAAGGCGTCGAACAGCCACTTGCACGCGACGTATGCCCGCCCCGCGACGGCCGCGTCCTTCACGATCAGGTTCAATCGCCTGCGTATCTCCCGAAGGAGCGGGGCGAGAGAAGCATCGGTCCTCACAGGGTAGTCCTGGTCGGCCGCGACGACCCCGTCGAAGGAGAGCAGAAGGGGCTGAGGCGCGCCGCCGTACCAGATCTCGAACCCGCCGGTCTTCAGGCGGGTCGCCCTCCAGACGTCGCGCACGACCATCGAGCCGGCCCAAGTGATCAGTACTTTCGCGCCCGAGGACACCATCTCGGACTCCATCAGCCTGAAGGAGTCCATCGCCCCTCCGGGGATCCAGAAATACTCCGAGTCGAACCCCTTCTCGGACAGCATCTCCCCCAGGTTGCGCGACCGGCACTCGAGCGCCGGGTCGAGCCTGTCGGCCATCAGGGCCACGACAGATCCGGCCGGGAGGACGGCGGAGGCGTAGTCGGCGAAGGCCTGGACCCGGAAGTCGCTGTACAGGTCCAGGGCGAATACCATCGGGTCTGGAGCTCCATCTGCGTCCAGGATGTTCTCATGCTCTCCGTAGGCCGACAGCAGTACAGGTCCTTTCCCGGCCAGCAGAGGCCTGAGGATCGGGATGTCGTCGCCGCCGGACATGGACAGGACGGCGGAGACTCCCTTTTTTCGCCAGTCCGCGACCCGGGAGGCGGCGGACTCCCCGTCCAGGGGCGGCTCCTGCAGGAACCTGATGTCGCGCCCTCTTATCCCGTCCGCGCTGTCCATTACCTCCCACTCGGCGAGGCGGATCGCCGCGATGGCAGACCTGCCCTGCTCGCTGTCCCACCCCTCGTCGGGCGGGAGGACCGCCACCTGCCAGACCCACCCGTCCTGCAGTCCCACCTCGAAGCCGTCCACGACGGCGCGCGCGGCGGTGGCGGCAAGAAGGAGCGAAAGGACCGCGACGAGGACGAACGCCTTCAGCGCCGTCGCACGTCCGCCGCCGCCAGCACCCCTTCCCCGCACGTAGCTCGCTGCCTTCACCGCTTGTAGCCGATGATCCGGCGAAGCAGGTTCTTTCTCCACTCGACGTCGCTCTCCGTCTCTACGCCCTTCGGTGGGAAGCCGTCGATGACCCCGGCCACTCCCCTGCCCTGCTCGCTCTCGCATACGATGACCTGAAGGGGGTTGGCCGTGGCCGCGAAGATGCGGCACACCTCCTGGCAGTCCTTGATGCGGTTCAGCACATTGATGGGGTATCCGCCGCGGAGCACCACCAGGAACGAGTGTCCCGCCGCGACCTCCTTCATGTTGTCGACCGCGACCTTCTGAAGCTCCTCGTCGTTGCCGTCGCTTCGGATCAGGCAGTCCCCAGATGCCTCGCAGAACGCCAGGCCGAACTTGAGCGACGGAGAGGACGTGACGAGGGCCTCGTACAGGTCCTCCACGGTCTTGATGAAGTGACTCTGGCCAAGTATGACGTTGCAGTCCTCGGGGAAAGAGAGTTGGACCAGCGTCCACCCTGATATCTCTGGCACTTGCAACCCCTCCTTGTTAATGGATTATGCGGCGCGGCAACCGCGCCGCAAGTATGATACAACAGGGCGCAGACTTTAGCCACGCCCTGATCCGGCAAAACCGGAGACGACCGCTATCGCCCGGCCCTGCGGCTTACATGCCCATGTAGGCTTTCCTGACCTCGTCGGAGTCGAGCAGCTCCCTCGCCGATCCGGAGTGGACCACCCTCCCCGTCTGCAGCACGTACCCGCGGTTCGCGATCTCGAGGGCCTCCTGCACCATCTGCTCGACCAGAAGCACGGTGATCCCCTTCCGGTTTATCAGCACCACGGTCTCGAAGACCTTCTCCACAAGGCTGGGCATCAGCCCGAGCGACAGCTCGTCCAGCATGATAAGCTTCGGCGCTGACATCAGGCCGCGCGCTATCGCGCACATCTGCTGCTCCCCGCCGCTCAGAGTCTCCGCAGTCTGAGTGCTTCTGTCCTTAAGCCTCGGGAAGAGCGCGAACATCTCCTCGAGCCTCTCGTCTATCACCTTGCGATCGACGACTGTGAAGGCCCCCAGCTCGAGGTTCTCCCTGACCGTCAGTTTAGGGAAGAGCCTGCGCCCCTCCGGGATATAGGACAACCCCTTGCGGATGTTGGCCGAGGCAGGGCTCCTGGATATGTCCTCCCCCTCGAGCAGGATCTGCCCTCTCTCCGGGTGCAGCAGGCCGCATATCGCGCGCATCGTGGTGGACTTCCCGGCACCGTTGGCCCCGATGATGGCCACAATCTCGCCCCTGTTCACTTCGAGCGAGAGCCCGCGGATTACGGGAGTCCCGTCGTAGCCGCAGTGGATATCCTTCACCTCAAGCATCGCGGCCATCGTCATTCCCCTCCTTCGCGCCCTTCCTAAGCCTCCTGCTGTACTTCTCGCCGAAGTAGGCCCGGATCACCTCCGGGTCCTCGACCACCACGCCCGGCACGTCCTCGATGATCTTCTCCCCGCCGTTCAGCACCACGAGCTTGTCGGCGATCGGCATGATGGCCTCCATTATGTGCTCCACCATGAGAATCGTAACTCCCTCGCTCTTCATCCGGAGTATGAGTTCGACCATCTCCCTCGTCTCGGTCGTGGTCAGGCCCGCCGCAGCCTCGTCGAGCAGGATCAACTTAGGACCGGTGGCAAGGGCGCGCGCGACTTCGAGCCTCTTCTTGTTGCCAATCGTAAGCCCCCCCGCCCTGCGGTCCATGTAGTGCGACAGGGAGCTCATCTCCATGCACCTCTTCGCGCTGGCCATAGCCTCGGCCGGGTTCCCAGTGCGCATGTAGGCGCCCACCAGTATGTTCTCCAGCACGGTCATCTCCTTGAGCGGGCGCACCACCTGGAACGTGCGGGCCACTCCCATGCGCGCGATCCTCCACGAGGGGAGGTTGGTGATATCCCTGTCCTCGAATGTGATCCTGCCCGAGGTCGGCCTGTAGAGCCCGGCCACGCAGTTGAACAGGGTGGTCTTCCCCGCGCCGTTGGGGCCGATGAGCCCTACTATGGTGCCGCTCTCGACGTCGAACGAGATGTCGTTGTTAGCCACGAGGGCGCCGAAGGATTTTGTAAGATTCCGAACCGTGAGTATGGCCATCAGCGGTCACCCCCGTCGTTGGACGCGTCCCGTCCCCGCGGGGCCAGCCCGCGGATCAGCCCCATGATGCCGGTCGGCTGCCTTATCATGGTGTAGATGATGATCAGGCCGAATATTATCAGGTCCACTCCGGACCCGAGGTGCGCGAGGTAGGCCCTCGTGTACTCCTGCAGGGGTATGAGCACGGCCGCGCCCAGCAGGGGGCCCCAGAAGGTGCCGAGTCCTCCCAGGATGGTGATCAGCACGAACTTCATGGACATGTCCAGCGACATGACCATCGGCGGGTCGACCCGGTAGTTGTACTGGGCGAAGAACGCCCCGCACAGCCCGGCCAGCCCGGCCGACAGGGCCATGGCGGAGAGCTTGACCAGAGAGCTGTTGACGCCCAGGGACTCCGCGGTCTCCTGCCCCTCTCGGACCGCCCTCAGGTAGTACCCCATCCTGTGGGAGTCTATCCATCGGACTACGCCGAACACCAGGGCGAACAGGAAGAGCGCGCCGAGGTAGTAGCCGGTCTTGTCGGAGGACCAGGAGAAGTTCCTCCATCCGTCCTCGAGGATCGGGTAGTCGAGGCCTATCGCGCCCCCCACCCAGTCCCAGATCATGAAGAGCCTGTTGAATATCTCGACTATCGCGAAGGTGGCGATGGCGAAGTAGTGCCCCTTCAGACGGAAGCACGGGGCGCTTATCGGGATGGAGACGAGCGCGGCGACGAGCGCTCCGACCGGCGCTCCGTACCACGGCAGGGAGTTGAACTGAACCACGGCCATGGCCGCTCCGTAGGCGCCGATGCCGAAGAAGACCGCGTGGCCGAAGGAGGTCTGTCCGCAGTACCCGCTGATGATGTTCCATGCCTGGGCCATCGACGCGTACAGGAACACCATCGTCAGCACGTGGCCGTGGAATGTGTTCTCTATGCCTCCAGGGATGAAAGGAAGCACGAGTGCCCCGGCGAGCAGCAGGTACCATATTCCATCCGAGATTTTTTTCGTATTCATGAACGACTCACCACCCGAACAGGCCCTTTGGGCGAATCAGTATTACCGCGAGGTAGACGGCGAACACCGCCGCGTACTTGACAACCGCGGCCACGTAGAATCCGGTGAAGGACTCCACCAGTCCGATGATTATCGCCGCCAGCAACGCCCCGGGGATACTGCCGAAGCCGCCGAGGGCCACCACCACGAATGCGATCAGACTGAACAGAGACCCCACCTCCGGGTAGACGGCCAGGTAGGATGTCATGAGTCCGCCGGTTATCCCCACGCACGCGCCCCCTATCCCGAAGACCAGTAGATATATGTTCTCCGTCCTGATGCCCATAAGCTCCGCCGCCTCGCTGTCCATCGCGGTGGCCTGTATGGCCCAGCCGAGCCTGGTCCTCTTCAGCATCCAGTAGAGGCAGGCCAGCAGAACGAGGGCGAAGGCCGCGGTGGCGAGCTGGGGGACGGACAAGATGGCGCCGCCCACGGAGATGGTCTTCCCCTCCAAGACGGTGCCCGACAGCAGCCTGAAGTTCGGCGTGAAGCGGTTCATGCAGAAGTTCTTCAACACCATCGAGAGGCCGAAGGTCGCCAGCAGGGGCGCCATGGCGGACTTGCCCAGGCTGTTCCTGATGATGAGCCTGTAGGTTGCGGCGCCCATTATGAACAGGAAGGCGCCGGAGGCAATCCAAGAAAACAGGGGGTCAACGTCCAGAAAGAAGCCGATCCAGTAGCTCACGTACATTCCCACCATTAGAAACTCGCCGTGCGCGAAGTTTATCACGTCCATGACGCCCCAGATCATGCTGAGCCCGGCGGCGACCAGCGCGTATACCAGGCCGTTTAAAAGGCCGTCGAAAAGCACCTGAAGAAAGTGGTTCATTATCCGCTCAACCTCCCGAAAAAAAGGGGGAGGCACATAATGCCGCCCCCTCGAAACGGTGCGTTTTGCCGGTGTCCCCTACCTATTGTCCCAGGGGGCCATCGGGTAGACGGGCTCCGCGTTCTTGAACTTCTCAGGGTAGATCGTGTTGTACTTGAGGTCCTTGATCTGGGTGATCACGCTGAGCGCCTTTATATTCTGGCCGCCGGGTTCGAAGGCGACTTCGCCGCTTAGCGAGAGGGGAGAGACGAAGGTCTCCGTGGCCAGGATCTCGCGGACCTTCTCGGTGTCGAGCTCCCCTGCCTTCTCTATCGCCTGCCCAAGGACCAGCAGCATTACCGCCTCCTGCAGGGAGTCGCTGTCGAACTCCTGGTTGGCCAGGGGGAAGTAGAACTTCTCCTGCACCTTCAGGGCCTCGGGCATGAACTCCTTGGCAAGCTCGGGGGAGAAGCTCATCCCGCCCATGAAGTAGTCGCCGTCACCGGCCAGCTCCTTCTGTACCGCCGGGTTCTGGTAGCCCGTGCAGAAGTTGATGGCGATCTTCGGGAGCCAGTTCACCTGCTTCATGGTGCGGACCCACAGGGAGTAGTCGCCGCCGAGAGCGGCGCCGAAGACCGCGTCAGGGTTGGCCGCCTTGAGGGTCTGGACCTCGCTGCTGAGGTTGGTCGCGCCGTTGTTGAAGGGGACGTCCGCGACAACCTCGAGCCCTATCTTGGCTGCGGCCTTCTTGCCCTCGTCGGCCGCGTGCTTTCCGAACTCGGTGTTCTCGTAGATGAGGCCGAGGGTCTTTATTCCCGCCCCCTTCTTCTCATTGAGGTAGGTGATGTAGTCGGTGAACTCGGTTGCCTCTATAGCGTCAGTGGGGGCATGGCGGAAGAAGTACTTGTACTCCCTCTCGGTGAGAGCGGCGGAACTCGACGCCCCGCACAGGAAGAGCTTCTTCGCGCGCTCGGCCACCGCGCTGGCGGGCTTCGTCGCGGCGCTGTTGTAGCTTCCGATGACCGCGAATACGCCCTCCTGGTTGTACAGGCGCTCGGCCTCGGACTTTGCCACGTCCGGCTTGCCCTGGTGGTCGGCCTTGATGATCTCCACCTTGTACCCGCCAAGCAACCCCTCGGTCGCCGCAAGAGGAACGTCGAAGCCTTCATAGGCTCCGTTTATCAGCTCGGCCGCGGCCAGGACCGAGTTCAGGCAGTTCTGGCCGGAGACGGCGGAGGGACCAGTTAGCGGGAAGAGAGCGCCTATCTTGATCACCTTGTCCTCCGCCACTGCGACGCCCGTCAAGAGAAGAGCGCCAAGCACGCACAAAACCACGGTGAAAGCGATTTTCCTGAGCATGAGACAGCATTCCTCCTTAAATTTCTTCTGCGGCTACCAGTGATGCAGCTTAAGCGATAGCGGCCCGTCCGCACGGAATCCTCCTTCCTGCCGCGGTATGACGCTTGTTTACCTGTTGGCGGCCGCTGAAACTATTACGTCTAGATACTATTAGCAGCCGGCGGTTTTGTCAATTGACACGTCAGCGCCTTCGCCGTGGTCAGCAACTCGGGGCGACGCGCACCAGCTCGGTCTTCTCCCCGCCCGATCTCGACCTTGTCGCAGCCGCTTCAAGCGCCGCGACTCCATCCATACCCATGAGCCAATCCGCCAACGTCGCAAATCCGCCCTCGTTGGCCGACGGTATTATCACGTCCGCCATCGGCAGCACCTCGGCGGCCGCGTCGCGCGGAGCCGCGGACAGGTCCGCCTCCTTGAGCATCTCGACGTCGTTGTGGTGATCACCGGCCGCCACCACGATCTCGGGCTTGGCAGGCAGCGAGTCCAGCCACCTGCGGAGTGCCGATCCCTTCGACACCCCGAGAGGAAGTACGTCCAGGTACCCCTCCCCGGCCTGGACAATCTCTGCCCTGCCCCCGAAGCGCTCCTTCAGGACGCGCTCAAGCGGCAGTATGTGTCTCATCTCGCCGTAGAAGAGCACCCTGTAGACTCTGTCGGGCGTGAAGGGGGCCTCGCACGTCCTGTCCACGGGGATGCCGGAGCCTGTGAGGTATCTGCCGGTTATATGGTCGTCCTTCCTGCAGAACGCCGCCTCGTCCCCGACTACCTGGAGTTCGACCGGGCAGTCCCACCCGACGCGCAGGGCCTCGAGGGCCAGTCCGGGGTCCAGGGTGGTCTCGAAGACCGGCCTGCTAGTCCGGTGGTCCATGACCCTGGCGCCGTTGTACACTATCGCGGGCAGGGCCGTGCCAGTCTCGCGTATGTGGTGCATCGACGACGCCAGCATTCTGCCGGTGGCCACCATGATGCTCCACCCCTCATCGTGAAGGCGCGCGCAGGCCGAGACCACCTCGGGAGGGATATCGTTTCCCCGCGACAGGGTCTCGTCGATATCTGTGACCAGAAGCTTCTTTATCAATTGGCAACCTCCGATTAAAAAATGAGGGACCCGACATCCCCCCACGCGGGAGAAACGGGCCCCTTGAACTCGGCAAAGCCGCCTGGCCTGGGCCGGGCTGAGCTATTTTCCCGCCGACTTCTTCTTGAGCTCCTGGATTACGTCGTCGGTGATGTCGATCCCGCCGAAGTAGACCGCCGACTGCTCGATGACGACCGTCACTCCCTTGAGCCTGGCGACGGTCCTCACCGCCACCTGGGCCTCCTGGAAGATCGGCTGCATGAGGCGGGCCTCCTCCTGCGCGAGCTCGCTGCGCTTCGCGTTGAAGATCTGCGCCTTCTTGTTCTGGTCCGACTCCTTCTCCACCGCGAGCTTCATCTCGTTCTCTTTCTGAGTGCTTATCTGCTGAAGCTGCTTCGTCACGGCCTCGAACTTCGGGTGCTGGAAGATGATCTTCTGGGAATCAATGACGCCGATCTTCTCATCGGCGGATGCGCACACTGCGCTGACGGAGACCAGCAGGATCGCCAATGAAAGAAGAATCGCCACACGTCTCAAATACATCGAATAACCTCCTCGGCTGTTTTCACAAATTTTCTCCAGTAAGAATTATATACCTGCGCCCGGATAAAGTCCAGACTCTACGAAATGACAGCCAACACCGCGTCGACGACCGACGCGACGTCCTCGTCGCTCAATCCGTAAAACAGCGGCATGCTGACCTCCCTGGCGTAAAGCTCCTCGGCGTGCGGGAAGTCGCCGCGCTTGTAGCCAAATCTGTCCCTGTAATAGGGGTGCAGGGGCACCGGGATGTAGTGGACCATTCCGTGGACCCCTCTTTTTCCCAGCTCCGCGAATGCCCTGGCCCTGTTCTCCGCCCTGAATCGGAGCGGGTACAGGTGGTAGGCGTGTCCCTCGCAACGGGGAGGGGTGAGGAGAGCCGGGATTCCGTCGAACGCCCGGTCGTAAAGCGAGGCTATCTCCCTCCTCCTCGCGACGAACCGGTCCAGCTTGCGCATCTGGCTGGATCCCAGGGCTGCGTGCAGCTCGCTCAGGCGGTAGTTGAAGCCCAACACCTGCATCTCGGTCGCCCAGGATCCGTCCGGCGAGTCCTTCATCCTTGCCGGTATCTTCTCGATGCCGTGGGTTCTGAAGAGGCGCATCCGCCGGGCGAACTCGTCGGAGTCGGTCGTCACCATGCCGCCCTCGGCTGTGGTGATGTGCTTGACCGGGTGGAAGCTGAAGGCCGTCAGGTGCGCCTCCTTGCCCACGCGCACCCCGTTTCTCGTCCCCCCCAGAGCGTGGCAGGCATCCTCGACCACCACCGCGCCGCAGGAGTCGGCTAGCTCCCTAAAAGGTACCAGGTCGACCGGGTACCCGGCGTAGCTCACCGGGGCGATGACCTTGGTCCGCGACGAGATCTTCTTGCGGGCCTCGAGCGGGTCCAGGCACAGTGTGCCTGGGTCGATGTCCCCGAACCGCGGCACGCCCCCCAGGTACAGGGCCGCGTTTCCGGTGGCCGCGAACGTCATCGCGCTCGTCACCACCTCGTCCCCGGATTCCACTCCCGCAGCGTAGTAGGCGCCGTGGATCGCGGCCGTACCGTTGGCGAAAGCCACGGCGTGCGCCGCCCCGACATAATCGGCGAACTTCTTCTCGAACTCGTCCACCGCGGGCCCCTGCGTGAGCCAGTCGCCCCTGAGGACTGCGGCCACCGCGGCTATATCTTCGTCGTCGATGTACTGACGGCCGTAATGCAGTGATTTCATACCCCTCACCACCTGTCATGCGAGTGAAAAGGAGGGCGGCTCACGCCCTCCTGCGCCTTTGAAAATACCCGGTCAACAGCCGGGCACACTCCTCCCCCAGCACCCCGGACCTCACCAGGCACCTGTGATTGAGGCGAGCGTCCCTCACGATGTCGAAAAGGGTTCCGCAGGCACCCGCGCGCGGGTCCGCACAGCCGAACACCAGCCTCCGCAGCCTGGCGAGGACCATGGCGCCGGCGCACATGGGGCATGGCTCGACGGTCACGAAGAGCGTGCATCCGCCCAGGTTCCAAGTCCCCAGCGACTCGCACGCGCTCCGTATGGCCAGGATCTCCGCGTGCGCGGTGGGGTCTCTCTCCTTGCGGTTGCTCGCCGCCGACAGGATGCGGCCGTCCATCATCACTACGGCGCCTATCGGCACGTCTCCTCGAGCTTGAGCCTCCAGAGCCTCGTCGAGGGCCAGGCTCATGTACCATTCGTCGGAGCCCGGGGCGAGGTGAGCTGGAATCAAGGTCCTTCCCCGGAGCCCGACTTAACGGTGCCGGCAAGGGGGCTCTCCACCTCCAGCGCCTCGAGCTCGACAGCCATCGACTCGAGCTGCTCGACCCCGCGGATGTCGGAGTCCAGCAGCGGAAGCCTTACCCTCGAGTAGGAGGGGAACAGCCCGTCGATCTCCGCCAGGTACTCTTCCTGTGCGGTGCGCCGCTTTTCGAAGAAGGTCCCGGCCTCCGGCGGGATCACCTTGTTTATCACTATTCCTCCGATGGAGATTCCGTGCTTGACCAGCAGGCCGACCGCGCGCGCGGTCTCCAGTATGGAGAGCTTCTCGGCGTTGAGCACGAAGAAGAAACCGGTCAGCGAGGCGTCGGTCAGGAGGTCCCTGGCCAGGGCGAACTTCTCCTTCCTGGCCGTCAGAGTCCCGAGGATCGGGTCCTCCTTGATCCTGTCGGCAAGGTAGGAGTCGTATCGGGCGGCCATCTTCATCAGGTGCATTGCCTTTTGCCGCTTCTCGATGAGCTGTTCTATCCAGACGCCGAGTATCTCGGGCAGGGTCAGCAGCCTGAGAGTGTGACCGGTTGGAGCGGTGTCGAATACTATGGCGTCGTACACGTCCCCGGCCGACTCCATCAGCTCAACGAACTTGTCGAATATGGCCGCCTCTTCCGCGCCCGGCGACATGTAGGCTATCTCGATCTGCCTCTTTATCTCGTCCACTATGACGGCGCTGACCAGGTCCAGCGTCTTCTGCTGGATGAGCTCCATGTACTTCTTCGCCTCGACCGCCGCGTCGATCTCGAGTCCGTGCAGGTTCTCGCGAAGCTGAACGGCCTCGTAGCCTATCGGTATGTCGAATGCGTCCGAGAGCGAGTGGGCGGGATCCGTGGACACGACAAGTGTCCTGACCCCCCTGCGCGACAGCGAGAGGGCATACGCAGCGGCGCAGGAGGTCTTGCCTGTTCCTCCCTTGCCGCCGAAAAACGAGAAACGCTTCATTGGACAGTCTCCTCAGTCGAAATCGTACTGCGCCGCCTTCTCGGCTATTATGAACTTCCTGTTCTGGATTCTTCGCTCCCACGACTCAAGGTCGTCGGCCACGTAGGGCAAAAGCTCTAGCATGTAGTACGACATGGGGTTAGGAATGCCCAGAAAGTCGCCGAAGAGAAGCAGCATCAGGTTGTCGTTGATGTCGAAGGCCTCCTTGCGGACCACGGCCATACGTTTGTCCACGAAGGTGCCGTGGTGAAACAGTACGATAAACTCCCAGGTTTTCTTGACGACAGACCAGATCCTCTTCAAAAGGCCATGCCTCTCTTCACGGCTACGCCTTGTCGATGAAGAGGGTCCCGCCCACGCTCAGGTTCTCCTTAGGCAGGTCGGATATCGTTATCCTGACCGTCTCTGGAGCCACTCCAAGCGTGCTGCAGACCGCCTTTGTAACCTCCGACGCCAGTTTTCTCTTCTCGTCGACCGTCCTGCCCTCGAACACCTGTACTGTTATAAACGGCACGTCGTACCCCTCCTTTCTTATATGCGCAAAAGGGCCTGGGACTACCAGGCCCCTGATCGTCGGGATTGCTTGTGTGCTACTTCTTCTTGGGGGCCGCCTGAGCAGGCGCCTTTCCAGTCGCGTAGGCGTACGCCTTGAACGGGATCATATCCTTGGTCATGCCGATGAACTCGCGGGACGACTCGTCGTACTCGGTGGAGCGAATGCAGTTTCCGAGCATGTCGTAGTGATTGATGTAGGTGACCGCGAACGACTTACCGTCCGGGGAGTACGTGTAGCCGTACTCGGTGAAGTACAGTCCGTCGGCGAGCTCCTGGTCGGTGCCGAACTTCTCGACTATCAGCCCGATGGTCTCGGCCTTCACGTCGGGGTTGGTGTAGTACTTCCTGGCGTTGGCGAAGCAGACGCCGTTCTGCTGTCCGTAGTTGACGAGGTACCACTGCATCTTCACGTGGTCCTGCCCGAAGTTCACCGGCTGAACGTCGGCGATCGCAGCCCCCGCGACAAAGAGGGCGAGCAGAAGAGTGACAGCCGCTATCATGGTATTGCGCGCGTTGATTTTCATACTGAATTGCACAGCTCCTTCCGGTTTTCGTCCTTGATCCTGCGTTTTTTAGTCTACCACAAGACTGGAAAAAAAGTGCGCCCGATGCGATTATTTTCCCGTACCTACCTCCCTTGGGAATGCGCCCACCCCGTAGCTCACCGGGCGCTCCAGTCCGTCGGAGAGCACGTTCCAGAACGCGCCCTCGGAGATGATGCTGGAGGAGCCTCCGCCGTCCAGGTTCAGGGCATACACCGCCCCCGCGCTCTTGAGCACTCGCGCGGTCTCGTCAAGGGTGAACCCGACGCTGTGCACGGCGTTCCTCCCGTCGCCGACGAAGAAAAACCAGCGCCCCTCCTTCGTCAGGCCGACCGCCGTCCTCGGATGACGGTGGTCTACTACCGAATCGCTGAGGCTCTCCCGCCCGTCGAGAACGTCGCCGTTGCTCAGCAGGAAGGGGCCTCCCTGGATTATCTGGGTCATCTTCATCCACGACGGATCGCCCTCGTTCAGAGTATGGGTAACACCGACCCGCTCTCCGAACTGAAGCGCTTCTATGAAGCGCGCCGCCGGCCCGTAGACCGACAGGACCGTCCTGCCGGCAGGGATGGGGTTGCCTCCCCCTGCTCGGACCTGTTCCACGATGCCACCGCTCAGAACTGCCTCAGCCGCCCTCGTCGCGGCAACCGGGGTGACCTCGCCGAAGTGAGAGGAGAAGGCGACCGCCCCGTCCCCCTTGATAGCGCGGTTGACGGCGTTCAGCTCCATGTACCCGCCGCTCAGGTCCACCCGGCCCGTCCAGGAGAGCTCCCCGAAAACCGCCCTGTTGTCCGCGTTCCATCCGAAGCAGGTCCTCCCTTTGGTCGGGGGATTGACCAGGCAGCCGTCGACCATCAGGGCTCCGATAGGACTGCCGCGGCCCTTGCCGGAGGTCGAGAAAAAACCGCCGTTCACCGCCGCCACTGCGCCGTCGCGGAGCATGGTGCTGAGCGGGACCAGCGCGCTCATGCCCTCGGAGGGCAGCAGCGGGCGGATCTCGAACAGTCCCGGGTCGAAGGTGATCATGGTCCAGAAGCGAGGGTTGTCGACCTTGTCCCAGCTGGGCACCCCGGCGAACACCACCCCCTCCCTGCCGAGGGAGCGGGAGGCCGCTAGAAATTTCCTGACCCCGCCATACCTGTCGAAGAGGGGCGAACGCACCCTCCAGTCGTAGTTGTAGCTGTCGACCGTGGCCTCCACCCCCAGCCCGGCCAACATACCCCTGAAGGCGTCGGCCTCCTCCTTCGTATCGAAGCCGTTGACCACTCCCCTCCACTTGGGCAGGACGCTGTTGACCCCCTCCCGGTGCAGGCGTATCGTCATCCCTCTCCTCGGGCTGAGATCGACGGTAAGGCTGAGGTTACGGGTAGCCGCCGCGACGATGGAGGCAATATCCTTCGCCTCGGACGGGGAGATCTTGTGAGACGGGGCGAAGTTTGACACGTTCTTCGCGAGCAGGGGTGGCTTCATGTTGAGCGCCACGGCCAGCGCGCCCTTCTCCTCCGCGCTCAGGGCGCCTGTGTCCTTGTACGGCAGCGGGAAGGTCGCGAGCATCTTCGGCTCGTAGATCAACCCGAGGGATCGGACCGCGAAGACTATGGCCTCTTTTCGCGTTATAGGCTCCGCGTACTTCCCCTCCGGCACAGGCACCAGGTCGTAGTCAAGCGCCGCCGCGACCGGCGACTTCTCCCCGGCGGGGAGCTGAAAGCCGCGCGCGTTGAACAGCATGGCGATGAACTCGTCCCTGCGGACCGTCTGCGCCGCGTCCGCTCCGGCCACGAGCAGGAGTGCGCACATAAGCGCGGCGGCATGGACTATGAGCCAAGTGCGCCGTTGCAAACCGAGGAAGTGTCTGCTTTGGACCGGGGTGTCGACGGAGGGTTTGGAAGCGATCTGCATGAAATCTACTCCTCTTGTTCTTTACAATGATCAGGGACAAACACCTGCCACGAAAGGAGTTTATCCCCTCCTCGGCAAGTACGCACTGGGAGAAATACTGAAAAAACCGGAACCCACCGGGATTCCGATTTTCGCCTGGAATATGATGGCGCGCCGGACAAGATTCGAACTCGTGACCTGCGGTTCCGTAGACCGCCGCTCTATCCATCTGAGCTACCGGCGCGCGTCCTGCGAATGGATGGGCAATCACCAACGCAAACGGGATTCTATCATCCCATCCTGTTTTTTGCAAGAGCATCGATTCCACCCTAATATTTCGGGAGATGAGGGGCTTTTAGACGACCTTGAGCCCATTTTCAAAATCTGAACGCCTCGCTATTGCAAACGCAGGCAGGGGGTGGTATTTAAGTGAGACATCAGGCGAAAGGAGAATTAGCATGAGAATAAGCACCACTTTGAAGGGCATCGTCTTCTTGCTTCTGCTTTTTTCCGTCGCGAGTTCAGCCGTGGTCTTCAGCAGGCTCGACGGCATGCAACAGGATGGTTCCGTAGTGAACTCGACGGGAATTGTCAGGGGGGCAGGGCAGCGCCTCGTCAAGCTCGAGATGGCCGGTAAGCCTTCCGACGAGCTTGTAGCCAGGCTCGACTCGCTTATCCCGGCGTTGGTCGGGGGAGACGATGTCATGGGCTTCCCCGAGGCGGACGACCCTGCCTACATAGCGGAGATGCAGAAGGTCGCCTCGGGATGGGACTCCCTGAAAAAGGAGATCACCGCCGTCCGCGGAGGCGCACCCAAGGAGGAGCTTCTCGAAAGGAGCGAGTCCTTCTTTGCCCTCACGAACTCGGCGGTGGCCGCCGCCGAGGCTTTCTCGAAGAGGAAGGTCTCGACGCTCAAGATAACCCAGTCGATACTGACCTCGCTCAACATACTGCTGCTCCTTTGCATCTGGTTCATAAGCGGCAGGAGAATCTCAAGACCTCTCGATCTTCTCTTCGGGATTATCGAGGACCTGGACCTGTCGAAAAGAATCCCGAACTCCTTCGTATCGAGGGGGGACGAGATCGGGGGGCTGTCGAGGGCCTTTCAGAAGGTCATGGACGACATTCGGGGTCTCCTCGAGCATGCGGCCAAAACGGCCGGAGAGCTGTCCGGCGCTTCTTCATCCCTTCGTTTACTCAGCGGGGAGTGGTCGGACCTGGCCGATGAGTCGAGGAGGAGCGTCGAGGAGGTCTCGACCCAGATGGAGAGCCTTGCCGCGTCCGGCCAGGAGATCAACTCGTCGGTCGAGGAGGTCGCGGAGGGCGCGCAGACCTCGGCTGAGCGCGGCACGGACATGGCCCACGAGGTCGAGCTGGCTCGCGTCGCCGGAGAGGACGGCATGAGGGCGGTCTCGAGCGTCGTGGACAGCATAGAGAAGGTCGCGGCCGACGCGGAAAGTTCCGCCTCCTACGCAAAAAACCTCGGCGAGCGCGCCAGGGAGATCCAGGGCTTCGTGACGCAGATCGGGGCGATCGCGGATCAGACCAATCTGCTCGCGCTAAACGCCGCGATCGAGGCGGCAAGGGCGGGAGAGGCCGGGCGCGGCTTCGCTGTCGTAGCTGAAGAGGTTCGAAAGTTGGCCGAGGAGAGCAACGAGGCCGCCAAGAAGATCGCCGACCTCGCCGGTGGCATAACGAGGGATCTCGACAGGGTCGTCGGCTCCTCTGTGGAAAACGCGAAAGATTCCAGGGAATCCAGCGTCCAGGCTGGAGAGACGCGAGTCACCATCGAGAAGATGATGGAGGGACTTTCGAGGATTGCGGCGTCCACCCAGGACCTCGCCGCGGTATCCGAGGAGCAGGCGGCGTCGAGCGAGGAAATCGCCGCGGCCGTTCAGGGAATGACCGCCAGGGTAAGCGGGGCGTCCAGATCCGCCGACGAACTCAGGAGCCGCATATCAAGCATGGCCGAATCCGCGGGAAGGGTGGCCCGCGACTCCAATACTCTGGCATTCCTCTCCGAGAATCTGAACTCGCTCGTGTCCAAATTTATGAAGGAGTCAGCGCCGAGTTCGCGCTGACTCCTTGGGAGCTTGTTATGCATTGTATGGCGGTGGGTGAGGGATTCGAACCCTCGAGGGAGGTTTAGGCCCCCCTACTCGCTTAGCAGGCGAGCGCCTTCGACCTACTCGGCCAACCCACCAAAGACAGCGCGGTCTATTCTATAAAAGGGCATGTTACATGTCAATAGGCCGCGCTCAAATCCGCTCCCCTACTTGGCCTCTCCCTCCGCCTCGGCCGGCGCGTCCTGGGACTCAGGCTCGTCGGAGGATGCGACGGGGGCCTCCGGGACGTGGAACAGCTCCGCGTCGTGGACGACAACCGAGGCCCTTGCGCGAAGGTCCTTGAAGAAGGCATCCAGGGCCGCACGCCGCTTGTCCTCCAGCACGAAGTGCTTCACGTCCGCGCTCACCTCGTCGAACGATACGGTCGACTCCTCCACCTTTTCCCTCTTCACGGCCACGAAGAAGTCGTCGCTGGTCAGGGGGAAGGGGCCCCCTACGACGCCGATGTCCAGGAGGGCAATGGGGGCATACTGGTCCTTGAACGACGACTCCGTCATGAACACGGGGCCCGTCTCCGTGGAGCTGGACTGTACGTCCGCCGAGGATACGGACTCCACTGCGGCCTTCCACTCGCCTCCGGCCCTCGCCGCCTCGGCGATCCTGCCCGCGGCCTCCTCGCCCTTCACCCTCGCGAAGTCCACCTTGAAGCCTGCCGGGGTGTGAAAGAACAGGGTCTTCATCTTGTCGTAGAAATCAAGTGCCTCCTCGTCGGTGGCCTCGATTCCGGCGGACGCGCGCTCCACCATCTTCCCCTGGACTATCTGGTCGGCGAGGTTCGACCTGAACTCCGCCATCTTTATGCCCGACTGGTCCAGGTACTGCATGAAGGCCTCCTTCGTCGGGAACTGATCAGACACCTCTCTCACCGCGGCCTCGATCTCCTCGTCGGTGGCCTTGAGGCCGGAGCTCTCCGCCTCGATCGCGAGGCGCTGGTTCGTCGCGAGGCTGTCGAGCGCGGCCTGGTACAGCCGCGGGATGTCCTCAGGCTTCACGTCCCTCACATCCATCCTGCTCACGAGGTTCCTGACGCTCTGGTCGAGGGAGGACCTCATCAGGGCCTTGCCGTCGATCTCGGCGACGACGTAGTCTCCGCCCTCTCCCCTGTCGGGACGTCCCCTGCGGGCGCCTTCAAAGCCG
This sequence comes from Synergistota bacterium, assembly GCA_022704435.1. GTDB lineage: Bacteria > Synergistota > Synergistia > Synergistales > Aminobacteriaceae > JAAYLU01. The sequence continues at coordinate 44,339 of JAKJGK010000005.1, forward strand.
TACATTCCAAAGATGGAGATCACGAAGAGGACCACGATCGTGATCATGATCCACCGCACCTGGGACCTCAGGGTTCTCATCAACAAAGTACATCTTCCTCTCTAATGATTTCCGGACTCCAAGGGCGAATTCTACCACAGAAGTCGCCGTTCGTTTATACTTCGGCGAGATTGGTGCCTACTTTTGACTCGGCTTTCAGCGGGACGTCCAAGTTCGCGGCCCCTTCCATTATTTTCACCAGATCCTCCCTGGTCTCCGGCGCTCTCTCAAGGTCGCACTCGCACACCAGCGAGTCGTGAACCTGCAGGACCAGGCGCACGCTTCCGCCATCGTGGAAGCGGCGGGCAAAGTCTACCATGGCCCTCCTGGCGATGTCCGCGGCGCTCCCCTGTATTGGCGTGTTGACTATCACTCGACGCAATGCGTCCCGGTCGCGCGGCCCCGTGGCGACCTCGCCTAGCGGCCTGATTCGGCCCGCGATTGTCCTCGTGTACCCCCTCGCCGTCGCCTCGTTGTATCCTGCCTCGAGATATTCCCTGACGCCGGGCAGGGCGCCGAAGTAGCGCTCGATTATCGAGGAGGCCTCCTGCCTGCTTATGGCCAGCCTCCGGGCCAGGCCGAACGGGCTCATGCCGTACAGCAGCCCGAAGTTGATCATCTTCGCCACCCTCCTCAACTCCGGGGTGACAAGGCCAGGGTCCACGCTGAACACCCAGGACGCGGTCTCGGTATGGATGTCGCGGCCCGCGGCGAAGGCATCCACAAGGCGCCGGTCGCCGCTCAGGTGAGCCAGTATTCGCAGCTCGATCTGGGAATAGTCGGCGGAGA
>JAKJGK010000219.1 GCA_022704435.1 Synergistota bacterium
GCGTCGCAGCGGTTGTTCTCCTGTGGGGGGTCGCAATCTACAACGGCCTCGTTAAGAAGAAGAACCTGAAGGACGAGGCCTGGAGCGGCATAGACGTCCAGCTCAAGCGGCGCTTCGACGTCGTGCCCAACCTGGTGGAGACGGTGAAGGGCTACGCCGCGCACGAGAAGGAGGTCTTCACGAAGGTCACGGAGGCCAGGGCGGCGGTCGGCAGGGCGCAATCGGTCGCCGAGAGGGCCGAGTCGGAGAACATGCTGACGGGCGCGCTTCGCTCCCTGTTCGCCGTTGCGGAGGGCTACCCCGATCTCAAGGCCAACGCCAACTTCCTTCAGCTCCAGGAGCAGATCTCCGTGCTTGAGAACGACATACAGATGTCCCGCAGGTACTACAACGGCGCCGCCAGGGACTACAATATCGCGGCTGCCACCTTCCCCTCCGTGCTGGTCGCGAAGCAGTTCGGCTTCGACAAGGCCGACTACTTCGAGGCGGACGAGGGCGAGCGCGCGAGGCCCGAGGTCTCGTTCCGCTGACCGGTGGCGACCGTCATGAGACGCGCAGCGCTGCTCTTCTCGCTGTTGTCGCTCCTGCTGTTCCCGTCCTTCTCCGGCGCGGAGGAGCGGATTCTGCTGTACTCATCGAGCGCAGAGGTGCGCCAGGACTCCTCCATGACAGTAACGGAGGAGATAACGGTGAACGTCGAGAGGCGACAGATAAGGCGAGGCATATTCCGCGACTTCCCCACCACCTACAGGACCCTGACCGGCGGGACCATGCAGACCGGGTTCGACGTGAGAGAGACGCTGCTCGACGGCGTCGAGACCCCCTTCAAGACCGAGAGCCGCTCGAACGGCGTGCGAGTGTACATCGGGGACCCCGACGACTACGCCCCGATGGGCAGGCACACCTACACCATGGTATACGACACGACCTACCAGGTGGGCTTCTTCGAGGGGCACGACGAGCTGTACTGGAACGTCACCGGGAACGACTGGGACTTCGCCATCGACGAGGCTCGCTTCACCCTTGAAATCCCCGGAGACGCCGCGTTCAACTCGGTCGAGTTCTACACAGGCTGCCAGGGGTCGAAGGGGCAGGACGCCGAGGTCCTGCCGGGCGACATAGTGCGCACCACCGCCCCGCTCAGTCCCGGAGAGGGACTCACCGTCGTCTACACCTGGCCCAAGGGGATAGTGACCCCTCCGGAGGTGCCCCTGTTCATACGCTTTTTCGACAGCTACAGGGTAGTCTTCATAGTAGCACTGCCCCTGGCCCTGGCGCTGCTGTACTACCTGCTGTGGCTGAGATGGGGCAAAGACCCCCCCATGCCGGCTATCATCCCGATCTTCTCCGCGACCGAGGGCAGGACTCCTGGCTTTTTGCGCTACGTGCGCAGGATGGGGATGGACAACACCTGCTTCGCCGCCGACCTGCTCAACCTCGCGGTAAAGGGGCGCGTGAAAATCGAGGACCGTACCCCGGAGGGCGGGCTTCTCGGCCTGGTATCCCGCCTGTCGGGAAAGATCCTGGCCATCAGGCGCGTGGATAGCCGGACGTTGCTGACCGCGACCGAGGACGCCCTCCTGACAGCCCTCCTCCCCGGCCGCCGCGACGAGCTGCCCCTCAAGCAGGAGAACCACATGATCCTGAGCGCGGCCAACAGCCGCCTCAAGGACAATTACAAGAGGGACGGCAAGGGGCTGTTCTCAAGGAACACGCTCCTGTGGGCCACGGGCCCGATAATACCGATCCTCGGGTGCGTGCTGCTGTTCGCGGGCGGACAGGAGGAGGTTGGGGCCCTGTACATCGCCCTGACCATATTCCTGACTGTTACGGGATTCCTGCTCAAGCACTCCATCCTGACATTCCGCGAGGGGAGGGGCTTCTTCAAGAAGCTGTTCAGAAAGTTCCTGCCCGGAGTTCTCGCCCTTGCCACCTCCATCCTGGTCCTGTCCGTCCTGGGCCCCGGGATGCTGTTCGTCGCGCTCTCCGCCCTGGCCAGCGCACTGATCATGGTGCTGTTCCACGAGTTGATGACCGTCAGGACGCCCGAGGGCAACAGGGTGCTGGCCGAGGCCGAGGGGCTTGCGATGTACATGGGGACGGCCGAGAGGCACAGGCTCGAGATGTTCAACCCTCCCGAGGAGACACCCGAGGTCTTCGAGTCCCTGCTCCCCTATGCCTTCGCCCTCGACGTCGCGGAGACCTGGGCGAACAGGTTCGCGGACATCCTCCGGGAGAAGCAGTACCAGCCGACCTGGTACTCCGGTGCGAACATGGCCTCCTTCTACACTGGAGCGGCGATAGCGGACATGACGTCGTCCGTGTCGGGTGCGATAGCATCTGCCTCGGTGGCCCCCGGATCCTCGTCCGGATCGGGCGGCGGCGGTTCGTCCGGCGGGGGCGGAGG